>CAIPQU010000048.1 GCA_903867305.1 uncultured beta proteobacterium | reverse complement strand
GTTCTTTCATTGCATTAACTTTCTGTTATTTACTAATACTCACTTCCAGGAATTAAGCCTTTTTCAAGTGCCATACAATACCTTGCTATATCACCAGCACGCGTAAACCAAATTTCATCTGCTTTAGGATGTTTTACACAATGCTTGATGGCTTGAAGCAACGGTCGAAGTCTAAAGGGTTGGCCTACAACAAAGCCATGTAAAGATAAAGCAAAAACTAATGGTTGTTTTTCAGAGGCCTCTAATAAAAACTCAAATTGATCAACAATCATATCGGCAAAATCTCTACCTGTATGGTCGCGATTGACGATTGAGCCAGCATCATTGAGTTCCATCGGGTAGGGAACCGACAATAATGAGCCTGATCGCGTTCTCATATAAATCGGTTGATCATCTACAGGCCAGTCTAAAAGGTGAGTAAAACCACATTCTTTTAATAAATCTGGAGTAACACTACTCTCCACGGATTGAGCTCCCATCCAACCGTAAGGCCTCACACCGACATGCTTCTGAATGACTTCTACACATTCCATAATGACACGGCGCTCATCATCTTCCCACATACCTTTGAGAATTTCAGCATTTGTTCGCCCATGACCTAAAACATCATCACCTCGCTGCTTAATTTTTTGAATAATTTCAGGGTATTCATAGCAAACAGCTGAATTCAAAAGAATAGATGCAGGTATTTTGAGTTCATCTAAAATTTCAAATAAGCGCCAATTACCAACCCGATTACCATAATCACGCCAAGCATAATTTCTGTTGGTCTGAGGGCCGCCTCGATTATGAGGGTCTATACCCATTCCCGCTTGAAAAGCAAAATGTTCTATATTAAGTGCAATATAGAAGGCTAAACGTTTACCATTAGGCCAGCTATAGTGCTTTCTATTGGTTATTGGTAAATAGTCATAACGATGATGATGTGGTAACTTCAGCATATAAAGACTCTCTAAAATTTAGGTCAAACTGTTTTTAAAATTCAATTAAAAATATATGGTGCAACAAAGAATTAATAGTTTTGTATCACACTATTTATGATGTTAATCTAAATTACTTTTTCAAAAATATCTAGTCTCATTCAAAATTAGTTAAGAATTAATATTTACCCTAGTTTGGTGCAGTAACGCTCAAATACATGTTGAAGATTTTTTGTTTTAACAATTAATCATAGTAATATTTATTACATATATTTTTATGAAAGACTGTCAAAATGCGCTTACTAAATAAATCCATTTGTAATTTAATTTGTTGTTCTTTTGTCTTTTTAAGTTTTTTTTCCTATGGGCAAAGCAAAGATATAAAAATTATGTTGGACTGGGTGGTCCAAGGAACGCATGCGCCTTTTTTTGTAGCCTTAGATAAAGGATATTTTTCAAAATCTGGTTTAAATGTTTCGATTGAAGCAGGAAAGGGTGCAGCCAATACCGCAGTTAGTGTTGCTAGTGGTGTTTATCAGTTTGGTTGGGTAGATTTTCCGACGATGATTAAATTTAATACAGAGCATCCAGAATCTCAGTTGATTGCAGTTTATATTAGCTTTGACGAAACACCACTGTCTATTATTACTCTCAAATCAAGTAATTTAAAAAAGCCAGCAGATCTTGAAGGTAAAAAAATTGCTGGAGGTCCTGGGTTTGCAATTTATGATACCTTTCCAATTTTTCTTAAAGCGGCACGCGCAGAAAATGTTAAAGTTAATTGGGTTTCAGTTCAGCCTCAATTATTTGGTCCAATGATGGTGCGTAAAGAGGTTGATGCTATGGGAGGATTTACAAATTCGATGATTCCTGCATTATTAGATTTGGGTATTTCCCTAAATGATGTTCAAGCTATTAAATACTCTGATTTTGGAGTTGACTTATATGGGCTAACACTTGTGACAACAAAGAAATTTGCAGATGAAAATCCCGATATTGTTAAAGGTGTTGTATCAGGGCTTAATAAAGGGACTATCGATACGATCAAAGATCCACAAGCAGCCATCGATGTTTTAAAGAAAAAAGATTCGATGATGAAAGATAATGTAGAAAAAATTCGTCTAGATATTGCTAACGGCCTAACTAATACAAAATGGGTACAAAAAAATGGCCTTAGTGTTGTGCCAATAGATCGTATGAAAAAAATGATTGGCCTTGTCGTGGATGCATACCAGTTAAAGAAGACACCAAGTCCTGAAACCGAGTACTCAGATAAATATTTACCACCTTTAAGTGAACGACAAATTAAGTAAAGTTAATGGTGCCTGATTTTGGGAATTAACTCAAAGATAATGTGTATTGATGAAATTTCTTGTTTAGGAGTTATCGTCGAAAAAGATTAGCTTTTAATCTAAAGTTATTTCATTAGGTTATTACCCGTTGATGATTTGCTTGTAGTAAGATCACTATTAATAAAAATATAATTTCTAATTCATTTTGGAGACAATTGTGGATTTTCCTCAAGGTAAGGCTTGGTCGCATAATTTTAAGCAAATTTCCTACATTGATTTAGAGAATCGACCTGGTTTTAAGATGGCGATTCATCAAGCAGGAGATCGTTGGTATTTATATACCGCACACTTTTGGGTTAGTGGTTGGACGGTCATTGATATTACCAATCCAGAAAAACCGAGGTTTGTTCGCTTTATTGAAGGCCCTCCGAATACCTGGACTTTACAAATTCAAATTGCCGATGGCAAAATGATTACCTCCATGGAGCGTATTTTGGATGGGTGGGGTGGTGATCCTAAAGCGCCTTATGGAGAGGGTTTCACTATTTGGTCTTTAGAGGATCCTGAGAATCCAAAAAAACTTGGTCACTATTACACTGGTGGTGAAGGTACTCATCGTAATTATTATGCTGGTGGAAATTATGTCCATGCGACGGCTTTACCGCATGGATACGATGGGCACATCTATCAAATTGTAGATATTTCTAATCCAGCTAAACCAGTTGAGGTTTCACGTTGGTGGCGTCAAGGGCAATGGGTAGAGGGTGGTGAAGGGGGCGTAGAAAAAGGACTGCTTCTTCATGGCGGTGCATACGTCAAAGGTGATCGTGCCTATCTACCGTATAGTGCTGGTGGATTTGTGATTTTAGATATTTCAGATTTGAATAAGCCAGTGATGGTTTCTGATTTACCTTTTTCTCCACCATTTGTTTCTTATATTTCGGTACACTCAGCGATTCCTTTGACGAAGAAGCCACTCGTGGTGGTTAACTCTGAGGCCATCGCAGAGAATTGTGGTGAACCTATCGGATATGCCGCGATTGTTGATATCAAAGATGAGAAGAATCCTCATTTAATTTCTTTATTTCCAATGCCACATCCGCCAGAAGGAATGGACGTAAAGAACTTCTGCGAGAGACCGGGGCGATTTGGGCCTCACAACCAGCATCAACCGCAGTTTCAGGATGTCTTATGGCAAGATGAAGATGTTGTTTTCTTAACCTACTTTAATGCGGGGTTACGTGCTTATGACATTACTGATCCACGTTTGCCCAAAGAGATTGGTTACTTCATTGCGCCAGATCCACTTGTTCGACGTGGTCCACTTCCTAAGTCTGGATTAGCTACCCAGTCTGAGGATGTCATTGTTGATGCGCGAGGCAATGTATTTGTTTCTGATAAAAATCATGGACTATATTGTTTGAGATTGGAGCGGCCTTAAAAAGTATTTAAGATTATCAAAAAATTTCTGATGAATGAATAAGGAGACAGCATGACCCTAATGAATAAAAAAGATTTCAGATCAGTATTTAAAAAAACCACAATGTTTTTGAGTTTTATCGCAGCGATGGGACTCACGAATACCGCTTTTGCACAACAAAAAACACTTGTCGAAAAATGGTTGGACGGAGAAGTTAAGGCAAATTATCCTAAGCTAACCTATACGGGGCCACCAATAACTCTTAAATATAGTACCTTTATTGCTCCGGGCACACCGATGGGGAAAGTTCAGCAACGTACATTTGACCGCCTCAAAGCCGACACGAATGGAAAACTCATTGTTCAGCCATTTTGGGGTTCTAGTTTAGCCAATGCCCAACGCGGAGCATTTGATGCGGTATCACAGGGGATAGCTGATTTTGGTACTTGCTATGTGATTTTTAATACTGGTGGATTTAAGATGTTTTTGGGCTTGCAGCTCCCCTATGTTTTTGAAAATTCTACGCAATCATCCTCGACTGCAGAAGAGCTCTATCCCAAGTATTTGAAAAAAGAGTACGAGGGTCGGGATGTCTACCTTTTACACGTTAGCACGACGCAACCTCAGCAAATACTTACACAAAGAAAACCCATCTTAAAGCTTGAAGATATGAAGGGGCAAAAAGTTTGGGCGCCAGGTGGTTTATCACAAGAGATTGCTGTCGCGCTTGGCGCATCGCCAACCAGTGTGCAAAGTTCAGAGATTTATACAGCATTCCAAAGTGGTGTTGTCGATGCAGTGCCTATGCATGATGCGGGCACAAAGTTATTCCGTTTAATTGAAACAGCGAAATATCGTACGGTTGCTAATTTATGGATAAATCCGACTGAGTATTGCCTGAACAAAAAAGCATGGGCAGGTTTACCGCCAGATTTAAAAGGTATCTTTTATCACTGGGCGCAAATTGCTAACACTGCTGAAGCCCAGTTATATTATGACCGTGAATCCACCGAAGCTTTAGAGGATATGAATAAACGCGGTATTAAATCAACAACACTTTCTCCGGAAGAGTTGGCGCGTTGGGTTAAGGTTAGCGAACCGGTAGTTCAAAATTTTATTAAAACCAATACTGCCGAAGGTCTTCCAGCAAAGGCTTTTTACGACGATATGGTGGCTTTACAAAAGAAATATAAAGCCATGACGCCAGATCAGATTACACAAGCCCTTTTGGATAAACCTATACCTGGAATTATTGATTTCTAGAGAGATTACTGTAGAGAGGAAATGAAATTGACAAATAAGATAGCTACTCAGAGTACATTTAAAACTGAAGAACGTAATGGCATGTTGATTGATTGGGATGTTCCTATCATGATGGATGACGGCTTAGAGATGCGAGCGGATATTTACCGGCCTAAAAAAGTGGGCAAGTATCCCGTGATCATGACATATGGTCCTTACGCCAAGTGGTTACATTTTGAGCAGATCTATAAAACTTGTTGGGATCGCATGTGTGAAACATTTCCGGATGTGCCTGCGAACTCTAGTAATCAATTTCAAGCCTGGGAAGTCGTTGATCCTGAAAAATGGGTGCCAGATAATTATGTTGTGATTCGGGTCGATTCTCGTGGTTGTGGTAGGTCACCTGGCTACATTGAGCATTGGAGCGCACGTGAGACTCAGGACTTTAAAGACTGTATTAATTGGGCTGGAGTCCAGTCCTGGTCCAACGGTAAAGTAGGTCTCAACGGTATTTCTTATTATGCAATTAATCAATGGCAGGTAGCTGCTGCTCAGCCTAAACACTTGGCAGCGATGTGTGTTTGGGAAGGGGCTGTGGACTTCTATCGTGACGTTAGTCACCATGGCGGTATTCTTACGACCTTCCTTGCTAACTGGTATGACATGCAAGTCAAGAGTATTCAAAATGGATTAGGGCAAAGGGGCTTTAGAAGCCCATTTACGGGAGACTGGGTATCGGGTCCAGAGACCTTAAGCGATGAACAGTTAGCTGCCAATCGATTTGATTTTGGTCGAGTGGCTTATGAGCATCAATTAGATGATGCCTATTGGAGTAAGCGCACTCCTGAGTGGTCAAAAATCAAAGTGCCACTTTTATCTGCAGGTAACTGGGGAGGGCAGGGCTTGCATTTAAGAGGCAATATTGAAGGCTTTGTGAATGCTGCCAGTAAAGAGAAGTGGTTGGAAATGCATGGTATTGAGCACTGGACACATTTTTATACAGCCTACGGTATTGAAATCCAGAAACGATTCTTTGATCACTACTTAAAAGGTAAGAAGAATGATTGGGCCAAACAACCTAAAGTCTATTTACAAATTCGTCATCCTGGTGAGAAATTTGTCCCACGTGCAGAAGACGCTTGGCCGTTACCGTCTACTTTGTGGACAAAAACTTATTTAAATGCTCAGAATTTAAGTTTAGTTGCGCAGAAGGCTTCAACTGAGGCAAATGTTAATTATCGAGGATTTAGTAATGGCGTCACATTTTTAATGGATCCTTTAGATCATGATGTTGAGCTAACTGGACCACTATCAACCAAATTATTTGTGTCCTCATCCACTAAGGATGCTGATCTATTTGTGATTGTTCGAGTCTTTGATGAGAATATGAAAGAAGTTGTTTTTCAAGGGGCTTTAGATCCTCATACACCGATTGCTCAGGGCTGGTTGCGTGCTTCCCACCGTGAGCTTGATCTTAAAAAATCAAAACCTTATCAACCATATCATCCGCATCAAAAAATTGATCCTCTCCAGCCGGGCAAGGTATACGAACTTGATGTTGAAATTTGGCCAACATGTATTGTTATTCCAGCTGGTTATAGGATTGGTTTGTCAGTCAAAGGGCAAGACTATGTTTACCCTGGCGGAACCGGTGGCAAGCTATCGAATATGAAAAACGAATTTACGGGCGTAGGTCCTTTCTTGCACAATGATGTGAGAGATCGTCCCCCAGAAATATTTGATGGAAATATTACCCTGTATACAGGGGGTCAGTATGATTCTTGGTTAATGTTGCCGGTGATTCCCGCAAAAACGCAGAAAGCCAAAAAGAAAAAATGAGTGTTACTGCATTAGAAAAGGGTTGGATCTTTCAGCTATCTGTTTTTCTGCATAGTATTTGTGCTTTTGTCTTACTCCCGTTACTGGCTTTTATTGTTTGTCTAGATGTAACTGCTCGTTATATCTTCAATAATCCCTTATCATGGGCCTCAGACTTAACCACCATTCTTTTGCTCTGTACGTTTATGAGTGCCGTGCCATTCTGTACGGCACAGGATGGACATATTCGGGTAGAAACATTGTATGAAGATTACTCCGAAAAAAAGAGAGCCTGGATGGATGCATTAGGGGACTTGATGGGTTTGTTTTTTACTGTCCTTTTGACAACTCGTTCTTATTTAGATGCGCCACGTTTTTTTGCTCGTGGTGAGCGTTCTGACATGATTAATATTCCGCATTGGATCATTGCTGTTTTTGTCGGGACTTGTGCCTTAGTAACGAGTCTTGTTTTATTAGGAAGAATGCAATTAGCAATCAAACGTGCCCTAAGTAAAGAGAAGGCTAATTAACGCATACAGTTGACATCAACATTGGTTACTCATTAAAAAAAATATGGATCCTATTTATATTGGTTATTTTGCATTAGCAGCATTATTAGGCTTGCTTGCTTTAGGCGTACCTATTTCTTGGAGTGTAGGCCTTATTGGCGTCTTGGGTGGTTTTTACTTAAATGGTGTTAATCAAACAGCTTCTCAAATTGTGTTAACAGTTTGGGAGAATGGCACATTATTTGTATTCATTGTTTTGCCATTATTTTTACTCATGGGCCAACTTTCATTTCATACGGGGATTGCAAATGATCTCTATGATTGTGTGCATAAATGGTTCGGACATTTACCTGGTGGGCTCGCTGTAGCTGCGGTCATTTCGAATGCTATATACGGAGCTGTAACCGGAAACAGTGTTGCGGCTGTTGCAACGATGGGCCCAATGGTGATGCCCCAGTTTCGAAAATATAAATATAATCTTTCACTCGCCACTGGCACACTTGCTTCGGCAGGTACTTTAGCTGTATTGGTTCCGCCATCAACCTTGCTGACGATTTATGGATTATGGACAGAAACCTCGATTGGGGAATTATTTACGGCAGGTATTATTCCTTGTCTGCTGATTGCATTTGCCTATTGTTTAGTTTTAATGGTCTGGTGTATTCTCAAGCCAGAAATGGGGCCCAGGGGGCCAGTTTATCCATGGAGTGAGCGGATTAGTTCTCTCAAGCAATTGCTGCCAACGATGGTTGTCATGTTTATGGTCCTTGGAGGTATTTATGGCGGAATTGTTACGCCAGCAGAAGCCTCTGGAATCGGTGTTGCAGGTGTGATGATTGTTGCTGGTGTCACCGGACGCTTGACTAAAAAAGCAGTTGTGGATTCCTTTAAAGCTGCCGCTACCACGAGTGGAATGGTGTTTACGATATTGATTACGGGTATTGTATTTAGTCGATTTTTAGTACAAACACAAGTCACTTCGAGTATTTTAGAGTGGATTTCTGCGATGCATTTATCCAAAATTCATGTACTAATTGCGATCCTCATTTTCTACTTTATTTTGGGAACGGCGTTAGATACTTTTGGGATGTTAATATTATCATTGCCCTTTGTTATGCCCATTGTTGATGCTTATAACATCGATAAAATTTGGTTTGGAGTTTTTGTTGGTGTCATGGTGGAGTTGGCTGCTGTTAGTCCGCCTGTTGGCATCACTGTAGCCGTGATGCGAGCGGTTGCGCCGGACGTTTCAACGACTGATATCTTTAAAGGTTGTTATCCTTTTTTAATTCTCACATTATTACTTGGGGTGGTTCTGATTGTTTGGCCTGACGTGGCATTATGGTTGCCACGTGCATTAAGATAAATTCTTAAAAAGAGGTACTTTCACTAGATTGCGCATCTTCAAATCTGATCAATCATGTAAATACACATCATTGATCAGATTGAAGGATGGCCTAAAAGAAGACTACTTCATTGAGATCAGTTCAAAGTTAAACCGATTTTGACAATTGCTCTTTCATGGCAAGTTTCACAGAATCAGGTGTAAATGGCACGCTTCTCATGCGCACACCGATAGCGTTATAAATAGCATTTCCAATGGCTGCAGGGATTGTTGTAGGTGTCTGTTCACCAGCTCCCCAAGCAGGAGTTCCAGGTTGATTAATTAACAGTGTATGTATTTTAGGAACTTCATTAAAACGAATAATCGGATAAGTTGTCCAATCAACACTTTTCATTTCACTTCCAGTCCACTTCACTTCTTCCATGAGTACGCGACTGACTGTTTGAATAGCACCACCTTGAATTTGGTTTTCTACGCCGTTGGGATTGATAATTTGTCCACAATCATGAGCGATGTATAAATCAGTCACACGAACTTTACCAGTGGTTTTATTGACTTCGACATCAGCAACAGTGGCCACATAGGTAATCGAATTGTTATAGCGCACATAAGAAATACCTCTCCCCTTAGCAATATTGCTAGTGCTTCGTGCTTTAGGAGTTGTGGTATCCCATTTTGATAAATTCATTACTGCGCGCAGTACGTGAATCGCCCGTGGATCAGTCGTATGCTTTAAACGAAACTCAGCTGGATCAGCATTGGCAAGAACCGCCATTTCATCTACAAAGGATTCATTAGCAAAACTATTCTCAATCCGTCCCGGGCTTCTTAAATGGGAAGATCGTAAGAAAGTCTGTGCAACGTGTTTCGTATTGACTAGTGCGTTGGGGAATGCATATGGGGCTGCACTGTTTTGGAATAAAAAGCCCACCCAATTTCCAGGTCTTGGAACTCCAGTATCATTTGCCGCGAGAAGAGGGAAGTCGAGGGGCTTCATAAAAGCGACTTCATTAGAAGCGATGTAGAAATCACTCTTCCAGGCATTAATATTGCCCTTATCATCAAGACTTGCTTCAAAATCCATCGTTCTTGGAGGGCTTTTGGGAGCAAGGGCAGTTTCGTCATGACGCATCCATTGCAAACGGACAGGCTTACCAATTGCCATTGCTACGAGTGCTGCATCTGCTGTAGCATCTTCATGGCCATTCCGGCCGTAACAACCTGAGCCATCCAGATAGAGAAGGCGGATAGACTCTTTTGGTAAACCAGTGATAACTGATAATTCATGCTGCATCGAATGGGTCGCTTGAGAGGCACTCCAGGCAGTTAACTTACCATCTTTAAAATCAACAACAGCACATGAAGGACCAATTGATGCATGCGTTTGGATGGCAAAGTTATAGGTTGCTTTAAGTTTTTTCGAGCTATTATTCAACACTGGTTGGACATCACCTAGTTTTTGTGTGACATCTTCTTTGGCGAGTGGCAACTTTCTCCAATGATCATAAACGGTTGCTTTTGCTGGCAAATCAGGGCCTTTACCCCAATTTACTTTGATGGCACGAGAAGCTTTGACAGCAGCCCATTCGGAGGACGCGACAACCGCTAAAAAATTATTTTTTCGAACAGTTTGTAAATACCCATTAACTTTTTTCGCCTCGCTATCATCAAAGCTTTCTATCTTTGCATTGATGAAATTTGAGCGAATCACCCTTGCATGTACCATGCCGGGCAATTTAAAATCGTGCATATAAGGAAATTCGCCAGTCACTTTTTCTGGGATGTCCACACGCGCAATGGATTTACCAACGATTTGGTACTCTTGGTGATTTTTTAACTTAACTTTTGGATCAACCTTGATCTGAAAGCCATTGCCAATAAGATTGCCATAAGACACTTTAGTATTTGGATCATTTTTTGAAACAACAAAACCATCCTTTAGCGTTAATTCATCGACAGGTTTCTTTAAAGACTCGGCGCCTTTTTTCAGCAAAGCTTCTCTAGCATTTGCAGCAGCAAAGCGTAATTCGCTACCACCTTGCATAATTGATAGGGCTCCGCCAGTGATCCATTGATCTGGAGTTGTGGCTGTATCTCCCATCACCATCTGCACCTGCTCAAAGGGAACATATAACTCATCCGCCACAATTTGGGCTAATGCTGTTTTAACGCCAGTTCCCAAATCTACCTTACCAGCATATACCGTAACTTTTCCACTTTTATCGATACTTAACCAAGAGTCTAAGTCAGCTCGGTCAACATTTTTAGGGGAGGCCAAATTAGGGTAGTTAGCAGCTAAGCTATTGAATGAAAAACTAACAACTAGTAATCCTGCACCACTAGACTTTAAAAAGTCACGACGGGTAAATGCATTCATGATGATTCCTTAATCCAATAATTTGATGAGGTTAAGCAGCATTTAAGTAGCGTCTAACTGCAGCCACAATTCGTTGATGTGTACCACAACGGCAAAGGTTGCCTGACAAAGCTTCAGCAATTTGCGCATCAGTTGGTTTTTTATTTTTTGCTAGAAAAGCGGTCGCTGTCATGATCATGCCATTGATACAGTAACCACATTGCACTGCTTGCTCATCAATAAATGCCTGCTGTAACTTGCCTGGTTGAGCAGAGCTACCAAGACCCTCGAGAGTCGTTACCTTTTGCCCAACTACAGCGGTTGCTGGGGTTACACATGACCGAGTTGCTTGACCGTTCACAATGACCGTACAAGCTCCACATTGGCCCAAGCCACATCCAAATTTCGGACCATGAAAATTTAACTCATCCCGTAATGCGTAGAGCAATGGGATATCATCATCCGCCTTAAACGATAAATTTTTACCGTTGACTTGCAAGGTAATCTCTGCCATCCATCCCCCTAAAAAGAACAAAATTGATAAATTTACTTAGCTACGATATTGGAAATTATAGAAAAATTGCTGAAATACTAGGGAAACCTCTAATAAGGTTCTTTCATAATAATGAACTCGATAAACAGCACCTTGCAAGATATTACAGTGCCATTTGGAATGGTGAGAATGAGGTTGTCAACTAAAAATATTTAAAAAAAGACAAATAGTTTTAATCAATGGATCAGACATTCTTTCAGACTAAATTAAAAATATATATTACTTATTCATTTACTAGGGGTGAACAAAGCAAAGAACGACTTCTTTTTAAGAGTTGGGTTCTGTTAAAGTACGGATTGAAGAGATCAAGTTAGACTACTAGGGAGATCCATTGAGAAGTTTGCACCGATGCAAAAAATTATTATTTCTTGGAGTTTTATTTTTACAGAGCTTCTTGAGTTTTAATGCCTTAGCCACATATCCTGATAAACCGATCAAAATCATTGTGCCATTTTCCCCGGGTGGGGGTACTGATTTAGTTGCTCGCACTTTGGGTGTTGTTATGGCTGAAGATTTACATCAGCCGATCATCGTAGATAATAAGCCTGGCGGCAGCACGATTATTGGCACGGATACCTTAGCTAAAAGTGCGCCTGATGGATATACTTTAGTCGTTGCTACATTTGCCCATGCGGTCAACCCCAGCCTCAAAGAAAAACTACCCTATTCGCAAGATAAAGATTTTTCACCGGTCATCCTGGTCGGCATATCTCCGAATGTTTTGGTTGTTCCCTTGAATAGCCCATTTAAAAGCGTTAAAGATTTACTCACTGCAGCGCAAGCCAAACCTGGCACTTTATCTTATGCCTCTCAAGGTAGTGGTACTTCAGCTCATTTGGCGGCAGAGTTGTTTAGTATCATGATTGGAGCCAATTTAATTCATATTCCCTATAAAGGGGCGGGGCCTGCATTAACTGATGTGATGGGGGGGCAAGTAGATATGATGTTTGCTACAGCATCTGCAGTAGGCAGCCTAATCGAGTCTGGAAAACTTAGAGCATTGGCAGTGACGACGAGTGTTCGATCTACTTCCCCTGTTTTAGCTAAAGTGCCCACAATTGCTGAGAGTGGTCTGCCAGGATATGTATCTGGAAGTTGGTATGGTTTTTTTGCTCCTGGAGGAACTCCCTCATCGATTATTGCTACACTCAATGGCAGTATAAAAAAAGCGGCACAATCGAAGATTTTTAAAGATCGTGTAGAAAGTGAAGGCTTAGTGATTTCTACAGGAACGCCGGAGGACTTTGGTAAATTTGTCAAAGTTGAAGAGCTTCGTTGGAAAGAAGTGATTAAAAAAGCCAATATCAAATCTGATTAACTAGTTGGAGAAAAGAATGACATTTTCATTCATAGAATTTACTGTAGAAGAAGGAATTGCGACTCTAGCCCTCAATCGCCCTGATAAACGCAATGCGATGAGTGATGAGATGCGCACTGAATTTATTGAAGCATTAGAAATCACTGCCGCCGATAAATCTATTCGTGCCCTAGTCCTGACAGGTAATGGAAAGGGCTTTTGTGCTGGCGGTGATATTGCTGGTATGGAAAAACGCCTCAATGCACCGTCGGGCGAAGTTGCTTTTAATGGGTGGCATCGTCAACTGAGAGTTCATCATGCCATTTCATTACTCTATCAATTACCCAAACCTACAATAGCTGCGGTTAATGGTCCAGCTTCTGGTCTTGGCGCTGATACAGCCCTAGCTTGTGATTTTATTTTGGGTTGTAAGGAAGCTAACTTTACCTGGTCCTATATTCTAAGGGGCATTATTCCTGATGGTGGGGGTATGTATTTCTTACCACGCCGTGTTGGACTCGTGAAAGCTAAAGAGTTAATCTTTACAGGACGTAAAGTTGAGCTCGATGAAGCTGTCAAACTTGGAGTAGTTGATAAAGTTACTAGTCTGGATACGCTTGTTAAGGATGCGGTTACTTGGGCGAAAGAGCTTAGTCAAGGATCGGCTACTGCTTTAGCTTTAGCGAAAACTATTCTTAATCAAACCTTTGAGACTTCGGCCGAAAGAATTTTTGCGAGCGGTAGTCAGGCGCAAGGTATTTGTTATACCAGTGAAGAGCACCGTGATGCTGTTAAAGCATTTTTAAATAAAGCTGCTGAAGAAAAAAAATAAGATTACTAATGAATGAAGTAATGCAATCCCTGATGGTACCCCGCAGTATTGCGGTGATTGGTGCCTCTACCGATCCCGATAAAGTCGCTGGTAAGCCTATTTTTTATTTACAAAAAAGTCATTATCAAGGCGCTATTTATCCTGTTAATCCTAGAGCCAGTTTCATTGCAGGACTGAAGAGTTATCCTAGTATTAGCGATCTTCCTGAGGTACCTGATGTCGCTATGATTTTGCTCGGTACAAAAGATGTTATTGATGCCGTGAAGGAACTTTCACGTATTGGTACTAAAGTCGCAATTGTTCTCACCAGTGGTTTTGCTGAAACTGGAGAAGAAGGTCTAAGCAAGCAAAATGAGCTGATGCAAGCGGCAGGATCCATGAGAATCTTAGGTCCGAATACGATTGGCTTAGTCAATTTAACTGATGGTATTCCGTTATCCCCTAGTGGTGCGCTCGTCTTAGACAATTTGCCCATTGGTCATGTCAGTGTTATTTCACAAAGTGGTGGTATTTTAGGGTCCATCCTTTCACGTGCGGCTGCAAGAGGTTTAGGACTTGCCAAATTAATCTCGACGAGTAATGAAGTTGATTTAAGTCTTGCTGATTTTATTGAATACTTAGTAGATGATGAGAGTACTCAGATGATCATGATGTATGTCGAAAGTATTCGTCATCCAGAACAATTTCGCGCTGCAGCCCTGCGAGCTAGAAGTGTTGGTAAGCCTTTAATTGTTTATAAAGTAGGTAAATCTGCTGCAGGGATGCAAGCTGCGGTATCACATACTGGCGCTATGGCTGGTGAAGACCGAATCTATGATGTGTTCTTTAAAGAACTTGGGATCATTCGCGCTAATCAATTTGCTGATTTTATTGATATTCCTGTAGCACTCAGTTTAGGTAAAAAATTATTAGGAAAGCGCGTTGCTGTTTTGACTTCCACTGGAGGTGCTGGAACGTTAGTTGCAGATAGTTTGGGAGAACATGGATTTGATGTTGCTGCTCCTAATGAACAAATTACTCATGAATTACGCCAATTGGGTCTTGGGGATCAAGCGGTTCTTGATCGTAATCCGATTGATGTGACCTTAGCTGGTATTCAACCGAAAATTTTAAAAGGCGCCATTGCAGCGATTTTGAATAGTGATTTTTATGATGCCTTAGTCTTGATATTGGGGGGGTCTAGTTTGGTTAAACCCGAATTGATGGGGGAAGCAGTCCAGGATTTTTTGCACACCAGCCCACAACCCATTTTGGCCTATGCAAGTCCCCATGCACCCAAAGCAGTCGAAATTCTAACGGCCTTAGGTGTACCTAGCTTTACTCAGCCAGAGAGTTGCGGTATTGCACTCAAGAGTATGTTACAGACGAATACACCTATACAGAGTTTACATGTATCCCCAAGAAGTTCAAAGCTGCCAGTCAATCCACCCTTTGCACTTTCTGGGACTTTAGATGAATTTCAGGCGAAACAATTGTTTCACGCCTGTGGAATTCCGACAGTGCAAGAGCGTCGAATCAAGATTAGCCAATTTTCTGCAGATGATTTGCTTGATGAAGAACAAAAATATGTTGTCAAAATTTTATCTAAAGAGATCTTACATAAAACCGAGGTTGATGGAGTCATGCTCAATGTTCTTGCAAAAGAAATACCGGCAAAGATGCAAGAGATTCGCGAGCGAGTCAAAGTAGCATCATTGATCGACGTGCAAGAGTTTTCTATACAAGAGATGCTAACTGGTGGTCTCGAGCTCATGGTTGGGATGCATAAAGATCCCCTTGGAACAGCATTACTAGTAGGTCTTGGAGGCATTACGGCAGAGCTCATCAATGATCATGCCATTCGACTATTGCATTCAGATAGCTCACTCGGTAAAGAAGATATTCTTGCCATGCTCCAAGAATTAAAGTGTTGGCCACTTCTCAACGGATATCGCGGAAAACCTTTGGCCGATGTTGACGCACTGATTGACGCCATTATTCGTTTTTCTGAGATGGTCATGCGATATGAAACCCATCTGCTCGAATGTGAAATTAATCCTATCTTTGTTTTTGATAAAGGTCAGGGCGTTAAAGCGGCGGATGGCGTAGTGATTTTTACTACAGCGAATCCTTTAAAGGTGAGTTAGGCCAAGTACGATCGATGATTCTGTTGATGCTCTTTAAACATCAAGGGCTCAATGAGATTTCCTTGATACGCTAGCTTGGATATGCTTGCTAACTTATAGTCTCTGATGCGCTGATAAACGCATACTTGGTCAATTTGCACTAATTTAGAGCATTTTCCTTAAAAAAATACGCAAAATAATAAATTTGGTGCATATGTGTCCGTACTTTACGTTGTGATTCAACATAATCAATTTTGACGTAACGCATGTAAACGTTACAGATTTGATTTTTATTTCGTCGGTAATGAAAAATTCATTGATAGCTGAACTGTCATTAGTTAACCCTTTTTAAAGCGAGTAAATGTTATGAGTCTTCTAAAGCCTTTTGACCCCAATCAACCTTTGTTTGCATCTGCTTGCAGTTGTGGCAAACATGCAAGCCCACAAGAGCATGATATGGCTAATGCATCCTCTGAAGATGCTGAGTCAATTAGCGCTAATTTTATTGAGGCTAGTTTAGTAAAAGCTCTTTTTCCTACTGAATTAAAGCGGCGCGCATTTATAAAAGCGGTTGGTTCTGGAAGTGCGCTGAGTGCTTTAAGTTCAGTATTGCCAATTGGTGCCTTACAAGCAATGGCTCAGGATAAAGCCCCCCTAGAAAAGAAAGATTTAAATATCGGATTTATTCCAATTACTTGCGCCACACCTTTAATCATGGCTGAACCTCTTGGATTTTATAGAAAACAAGGTCTTACTGTTTCATTGATGAAGACTGCTGGTTGGGCTTTGATTCGGGACAAAATGCTCAATAAAGAATTAGATGCTTCGCATTTTCTATCACCGATGCCAATTTCGATTTCGATGGGGCTTGGTTCAAACTCATCCCCGATGCGAGTAGCAACGATTCAAAACGTCAATGGGCAAGCTATCACTTTAGCAAATAAGCATAAAGATAATCGCGATCCAAGCAAATGGAAAGGGTTCAAATTCGCTATTCCATTTGAATACTCGATGCATAATTTTTTGCTGCGTTATTACCTAGCTCAAAATGGTTTGAACCCTGATAAGGATGTTCAGTTAAGAGTTACGCCACCTGCTGAAATGGTGGCTAACTTAAGAGCTGGAAATATTGATGGTTTTTTAGGGCCTGATCCATTTAATCAACGTGCCGTATTTGATGAAGTTGGATTTATACACATTCTTTCCAAAGATATATGGAATGGTCATCCTTGTTGTGCTTTTGGTACTTCAGAAGATTTTATTAAACAAAATCCAAACACCTTCGCTGCACTCTATCGAGCTGTTTTGAATGCATCCACGATGGCTCGAGATCCTGTTAATCGACCTTTAATTGCCAAAGTGATCTCTCCACAAAACTACGTTAATCAACCTGAAGCTGTTCTGATGCAAGTGTTGACTGGTAAGTTTGCGGATGGATTAGGGAATGTGCAAAATGTTCCAGACCGCGTTGACTTTAATCCAATACCTTGGTACTCCATGGCGACTTGGATGCTGACGCAAATGCAGCGTTGGGGATATATCAAAGGCGATGTGAATTACAAAGATATCTCTGAAAAGGTTTTTTTAATGACTGATGCCAAAAAATATATGGATGAAACTGGGATTGTCATTCCAGCTCAGGCTAAAACAGGATATCAAAAGGTCAAGATCATGGGTAAAGAGTTTGACCCTATGCAACCTTCGGCTTATTTGAAATCCTTTGGTAATGCCTAATTGATTCAAGTTAATTTATAAAGAGAGATTATGTCCACTGTTACAGAAACTACGTATTTAAGGCCCATTGATCGAGAGGGCTTATTGAAGTTTGCTCAAAGTGGTCGCGAAAACCCAGACCGTCGTGGTACGAATAAGGTCAAGACGGTGATGCAAGGTGTATTTCGTTCTTGGAGTTTTGTTGGGTTTCATAACCCAGTTGTGGTGGATGAACCACCTCATTTATTTGGAGAAAACTCTGCTCCTGCCCCTGGCGAGATTATTCTTTCTGCACTCGGCGGATGCCTTGGTGTTGGAATTACTGCGGTTGCAACTTTACGTGAAGTCAAACTCTCCAAATTAGAAATTTTTCTTGAAGGAGATATAGGTAACTCAGCAGCATGGGGAGCCAACGGAGCAGAGCGTCAACCAGATCA
The DNA here is from genome assembly GCA_903867305.1 of uncultured beta proteobacterium. Lineage (GTDB taxonomy): Bacteria > Pseudomonadota > Gammaproteobacteria > Burkholderiales > Burkholderiaceae > Polynucleobacter. Next base: position 15,170 of record CAIPQU010000048.1, on the reverse strand, counting down.
GATGGGGTTTCAGGCAATTCGTGTCAAAGTGGATATCGCTGGAGATGCTACTAAAGCAGAATTAGACGACATTGTTAAACATGCTAATTATTTTTCACCAGTCGCCAACTCCATGCGTAATCCGATTGCTTTTGAAATTAGTACCATTTAAATGATTTGATGAGGATTGATCATGAATATGACCCTCGATATACCTATTCAAGAAATACCTTCTGAGAATGATCAGCCAGATATTCTTGATCAGGTTCGGAAGATTTCTCAAACGGATTTAGCTGCAGTTGTTGATGCTTGCGATCAAGAAGGATTTTATCCAGAAGCTGTTTTGAGAAAACTTGGACGCGCAGGTGCCTTCGGGGCTCACCTGGGACTTACGCAAGAACCATCTGATTTTGGGCTAGCTATTAAATGTATGGCAGAGGTTTCCCGTGTTTGTGGTGCTACTGGTTTTGTGGTTTGGTGCCATGATGTTTGCGGAGTATATATGCAAGCATCCAAAAACCCGGCGCTGACAGGTAAGGCTTTACTTGATCATGCCCAAGGGATTACCCTCGGCGGAACTGGTATGTCAAATCCCATGAAGACCTATTCTGACATAGAAACTATGATGCTCAAAGCGAAAAAAGTCGAGTCAGGATATCTGGTGAGTGGGGCGCTACCTTGGGTGAGCCATATTGGTCTAGACCATTATTTTGGAACGGTCTGTGCCGTCATTGATGAGCAGACTGGAGAAGTCAATCCAGATCATCAAATCATGTTTATTTTGCCTTGTAATCGTCAAGGAGTAACTCTTAAAGACTGCCCATCCTTTTCAGCGATGGAAGGTACTTCTACTTATGGATTATTGTTGAAAGATGTTTTAATCACTGCCGAAGATATCGTTGCGGATCCTGCAAAACCTTTTATCAAAAATATCAAGGCCTCTTTTATTCTCTTGCAAACTGGTATGGGTCTTGGTGTTGCGCAAGGTGCGATTGATTCCATGTGGCAAGTTGAAGACCAACTTGGTAAAGTCAACCAATTTTTAGAAGATCGTCCAATTGCCCTGCAACAAGAACTAGATGACTTGGAAGCACGGATTATGGTTTTGGCTAAAACCCCCTATGAATCCAATGACGACTATCTTCTTAAGGTCCTAGATGCGCGAGCACATGCTTCTGAATTAGCCCTGCGAGCGGCCCAATCTGCATTATTGCACCAAGGGGCTAGAGGTTACTTGCTGAGTTCAGCCGTTCAACGACGCGTCAGAGAATCCCATTTTGTGGCTATTGTCACTCCGGCTTTAAAACATCTTCGCCTAGAAATGGCGCGTCTTAAAGGTCAAAGCTTTTTAAATTAGAGGTTATTGTACAAATGAGCTCTGTTGTAATCGATGAAAAAACCGACTGGTTAGTCTATATCTGTAAAGCCTGTGGTCTTTTATATAAGGAGGAAGAGGGTGATCCAGATAGCGGATTAGCACCAGGTACGCGTTTTGAGGATATCCCAGACGATTGGATGTGCCCGTTGTGTGGTGTGACAAAATCTGATTTTGTTTTACTTGCGGCAATAGATAAAAAACAATATTTTTCTTCACCGTCCGGCGATGGAAAGTTATCTAACTCGGATCAACCATCTTCAAGATCTCGTTATAGTGATGTACTCATTATTGGCGCCGGTAAGGCTGGTTGGGAAGTTGCTAAGGCTTTAAGGGCAATTAATAGTAGCTTATCGATTGCTATTGTTACTGGGTGTAATGGCGATATCTACGAAAAACCACAACTCTCCAATGCCTTTATTAAAAAAATAGATCTTCATCGATTGGTCAGGGAGTCAGGGATTGATGCCGCTAGTCGATTAAATATCCAATTATTTGCTCATACGCATGCAGTTCATATTTCGCCATCTTTAAAGCAATTAAGAACAACGAAAGGGATGTTTAAATATAAGTATCTTGTCATTGCTCATGGTGCTAAACCGGTTCGACACCCATTACTCAGTGCACAAGATTGTTGGCATGTGAATCATTTAAGTACATACCAAGAGTTGCGACGAGTTGTCGAGCCTGAGCAATCAGATATCGCCATTATTGGTGCTGGCCTCATTGGTTGTGAACTGGCAAATGACTTGGCTTTAGCGGGGCATCGTATTTATTTAGTTGATACGACAAATTTACCTTTATCGAATGTAATTCCCAAAGTCGCCTCTGAAGCTTTACTGGAGTCATGGAAAAATTTGCCGATTCAATTTTTTGGAAGGCAGCAAATTACTAAGATGAGTCATGGTGCGGAAAAAAAGATTTTATCCATGCAGTCAGGTCTTGAGTTAAATATTGACCATATAGTTTTGTGTATGGGTCTACAACCTGATAGTTCTCTTGCGCAATCGGCTGGCATTACTTGGGATAAAGGTATCGCCGTTGATTCACAATTCTTAAAAACAAATATCGATCATATTTTTGCATTAGGTGACTGTATCAGTGTTGAAGGTAAAGTTAGTCGCTATATAGAACCGATCCTTCGTCAAGCCAGGGTCATTGCCAATCAAATTACTGGCGATCAATCGATTGTATTTAATTCTCAGCCATCACCGATTCGTATTAAAACAAGCTCTTTACCAATGCGTTTAGAAGGCATTGTTGAGCATCAGGGTGAATGGAAGATGACCGTATCCAAAGAAGCACAAGTCAACCAAAAGTGGCAAATGACTCAATGGAATAACGATCAAGTTGGGGCTGTACTCGAACTTGGTTAATTTATTTTTTTAATTCTCAAAAGGAAAATCGTATGTCAAACATGATGGAATTACCCGTTTTAGTTTCCCCAGCAGATTTATCAAAACAGTTTACCGTTGATCCCATGGTGATCATCGATACGCGAGATGCAGATGCCTATGCTGCAGGACATATTCCTGGCGCAGTTAATCTTCGCGAAATTTTCACCTACCTTGCGACTTCATCACCAGAAGGATTAGAGGACTTAAAACAATCTTTCACTAGTCAGCTTGGGGCGATTGGTTTGTCTGGAAAAGAAACAGCAGTATTTTATGAAGATTCAATGAATAGTGGTTACGGACAATCATGTCGTGGTTATTTCCTATTAACTTGGTTAGGTTATCCGAAGATTCAGGTATTAAATGGAGGTTTGACTGCTTGGAAAGCTGCTGGCCTGCCAACGACAATAGAAGTACCAACTCCAGTTGCAGCAGTCTTTCCAACAAGTTCAGCGGGAAGTGATGTGATGGTCACGCTTGAAGATGTTAAGCAAAAGCTCGGAAGCACAGCAGTTCTCATGGATGTGAGAGACGTGGATGAATGGATTGGTGATAGTTCTTCACCATATGGTAAAGACTTCGCGCCTAGAAAAGGTCGTTTGCCTGGTGCAAAGTGGTTGGAATGGTATCGCTTTATGAAGCCATCTGGAACAGGGCCAGTGTTTAAGACTCCGGACGAAATTCGTGCTGAATGCCTAACTGCTGGTGTAAAAACCAATGATGAAATTATTTTGTATTGCTTTAAAGGCGCGCGTGCTTCTAATACCTACTTAGCATTGAAACAAGCAGGCTTTGGTAATGTAAAAATGTATTTTGGTTCATGGAATGAGTGGTCAAGAGATCCTTCCCTTCCAATTGAAACTGGGTTGCCAGCATAATCAAAGCATCGTCATGTTGAAGATGGGTCAGTAAGTTCTTCAGGGAAGAATTTACTGGCTTTTTATTGTTTTAGGACCGTTTTTAACGAACTTACTAAAAATTTACGATAATAATGGATTGTGTATATAAACACACTCATTGAATATTGGACTTGTTATGCGTATTGAAGATTCAGATCCCGCGCGACACGCTGCAATAGAGTACCCTATGGAGGTTAGTTCCCCAGTTTTTGCGCCAATCAAGGTTACTGAAGAAAAAGATAAAGCAGTCAACATTGCTCGTCAAAATGCTCAGCTCGAATATGAGCGCATTATGGAGCAAGCTGAAGTTCTCATGAAACAAGCAAAAGCATTACAAGCCCGCTTAGATGCGACCGAAATGGTTCATCGTGCTAAATTTAGTTTTAACCCTTTGCATGGCAAAATCTATCATCTTTATTTCGATCAAAAGAACAATACCAATATTTTGATTCAGAATGGTCCAAATGAGTGGAGTTGTGGTATTCCTGCGCACTGGACCTATTCTTATGCTGTGAAGAAGTTAGGCGATAGTACTTGGGCCGTTGTTGAGTAATTTCGCTTCTTAAGCCGGTTCAGTATTTCCATACCGAAGAACTACTTGTTCGGTGGATAGGTATCATGCAGATATTCTCCTAATTGAACGATTTTATATTTTTTTGTTTTTTTAAATCAATGTATGTAGGGCATTGGATTTTATCCACACCTTGATTATCTTTAACGCGTAATGAAAGGGTTTTCGTCATCGCCATATACTGTATATTTTAATAGTGCTAGACTAAAGCAGAAAAATTTACATCATGTTACTTCACTTATCCCCCAGCTAAAGCAAGGGGTATTGTGACGTGTTTTGGATAAATTCGGGGTAAAAATAATCACCTTTTCTTCCAAATGATTGGTCTAAAGGTATCACAGACATGGTGAGCAGACAAATTCACAAATATAGGTATTTGAATTTTGCTTTCATGAGCTGTGATAAACATCATTATTAAAAAATAATCTTAACATCACTAAAGTTACCCTTAAAAAAGGTGTAATCACTTGTTCTTTAAGGGTATCACTTCTTATCCGTTGTAGAATTAAATAAATTAATAAAAAATAAAGAGATATGAGAACACCTGGTTTAATGGAATTGTGCGCATCAATTGAAGGCACGTCGATTAGCAATTGGATTCAAAGTGATAGTGGGTGGTTTGTCCCCGCAGTTCAAAGTATTCATATTCTTTCGATTTCTGCCATTCTGATTGGCTCAGCGATGATTAATCTGCGTATATTGGGCATTGCATCTTCCGATCATTCACTATATTTTGTTTTCCGTCGTTTTAGCCCGATTATTTTGATGTCATTGGTTTTATTACTCCTGAGTGGAGTTTTAATGATTATTGGTGAGCCTGCGAGGTCACTGGCGAATTCAGCATTCCAGTTCAAAATGTTGTGTTTAATTGGTGCATTAATCATTTTGTGGTTTGTTAGCAAAGGCCTGTCTCGGGATGAGCAATATTGGCAAAGGTCAGCTAGCCGAACAGCTAACTCTAAAGCACTCGCGATCATATCGATGATTCTATGGGTTAGCATTGTTTTTGCTGGTCGTTGGATTGCCTACGTATAGAAAGATCATCATGGACTCCAGCATATTGAACACTTTATTACACTGGTTAAATGATTCAGAGATTGCGATCTTGATTAGTGAGAACGAACTTCTATTTCCATGGATTGAAGCTATTCACGTGTTGGCTATTACGACCTTTTTTGGGTCTTTGGCGATGGTTGACTTACGATTGATTCATATAGGTTTTTTAGAGCGATCAGTACATCGAATTACCGAGGAAATCTTGCCCTTTACATGGAAAGCTTTTGCATTAGCCTTGGTAACTGGATCTTTAATGTTTGTTTCTAAGGCGCTCACTTATTCACACAATAGCTTTTTTTTGATGAAGATGGGTTTATTAGTGTGTGCGGGAATTAATATGTTGATTTTTCAGAGAGTTACTGGAAATCAAATGTCCACTTGGGTTCCTCACGCAGAACCGCCACTGGCAGCAAAAATGGCTGGGATAATTTCTTTGTTTTTGTGGATTTCTATCATTATTTGTGGTCGCTGGATCGGCTTTACTTTAGAACCAACTCTTGGGGGTTAATCATGTTGAAGAAATATAGTCATTTGAATCATTTTTTATATAGTTTGATATTTTGTGGTTTGACATTAGGATCGGTTCAGGCACAAGAAAAGCCGATTGTTAATCCTCCACCGAAAGCGAAAGATTTTGCTGATCTTGCAAAACTGCCGGATTGGAGCGGTGTTTGGAATCCTAATATTTCTGATCAAGACAAGCAGGTCTTCACAAATATGCCGCCTTGGAAACCAGCTCAAGCAGCAGTGATTAAATTTCAATTAGCAGAGGAGAAGGCTGGACGTCCGACTCCGTTGTTTACGAACTGTTTACCTGAGTCCATGCCAGCATGGGCTTTAATTACTCATAATGCTCAAGAATTCTTATTTTCACCAGGACGAGTCACTATCCTTGGAGAGTCAGACGCTAACCGATTAAGGCGAATCTACACAGATGGTAGAAAAATGCCTGATGATCCAGAACTTAGCTTTCATGGTTATTCGATAGGTCATTGGGAGGGTGATACCCTTGTTGTTGAAACAAGAGGTATCAGGCCACAGACTATTTTTGCTGTCAGCGAAGCTGCTGGAGTTCCCAACAATGGTGATGTGAAGATTGTCGAGCGGTTTCATTTGGTATCAAAAGATGTATTGCATGATGACATCGAGATTACTGCACCTAACGTTTTGACTGCACCATGGAAAACAACGCGTGAATTTTTTAGACAGCGTGCTAGAAAATTTGAAATAGTAGAAGGTGTATGTGCAGAGGGTTTCTTTTCTGAAGGAAAAGATAAAGCTGGGAATGATATTTTTATCCCAGTAAAATATGATGTTGGCGGTAATCGTATTCCACCGCAATAATTGGGTGTATTTTAGTCATTTTTAAATGAAATTGAATGGAGTAAATCATATGCAACGCATAACAAAAATTTTTCTATCATTGATCGTCGGACTCATCAGTTTTATGGCAAACGCACATCACTCCACCACGATGTTTGATCATGCTCAAAAGGTTACGATGACAGGTAGCGTCAAAGAGGTACAGTGGACTAATCCCCATGTGGCTATTTTTATTAATGGCGTTTTTAAAGAGGGGGATGAGCCCACGATTTGGGTCATGGAAATGACAAGTCCTGGTAACTTAATTCGTGCTGGTGGTTGGTCACGTAATGCAGTGAAGGCAGGCGATAAAGTTGTCGTGGACTTTAGCCCTTTGCGCAATGGAACCAAGGGTGGGGCACTCAAGAAAATCACCGTTGCTGAAACTGGAAAATTCTATACTGCAGATATTCGTGCGCAAGAAAGTCCTAATTTAGAAGAAAAAAAATAAGTTACAAGAGTATTCCTTACTGATCCTCTTGGTTTAAATCTATGACATCAATTGATATTACATAGATGATTGAAAGATGATCAAGAGGATTTGGTAAAGTGCCGGGTTTTCATACAGAGTTAAGTAGGTGATGATAAATATCCATTGGAGAGACTTATGTGGATTGTTCAAAGAATCCTTTTTGGCCTCTTCCTGGTTTTAATATCGATTGATCCTGTTTGGTCACAAGGCAGTCTTACTAAACTCATCACTCTTGGCACGGGTGGTGGTCCTTTACCAAGAGGCGATCGGGCGCAGTCTTCAAATCTTTTGCTTGTTAATGGTCAGCCTTATTTAATTGATATGGGTGATGGTGTAACCCGTCGCTTAGCCGAGTCAGGCACAAGTTTCCTCAAGGTCAATCAAATATTTATTACTCATTTGCATAATGATCATATGGCAGGTCTTGCTACCTTCCTGGATACTAGTTGGCAATACGCTAAACGAACCGCGATCGATGTTTATGGCCCAGTTGGAACACAATCTGTTGTTAAGGGGGCGATTCAATATATGACCGAGGATGCTCAAATTCGTGTTACTGAAGGTAAGGTCGTGCCACTTGAGAAAGTGTTTGTTGGGCATGATAAAAAAGCTGGACTAATTTTCCAGGATGACAATATCAAAGTTTTCGCCATAGAAAATACTCACTACCATTTATCTCCAGAGGAGTCTCGTAAACACCAGTCCTTTGCCTATCGTTTTGAGACCAAAGATACTTGTTATATATTTACGGGCGATACAGGCCCCTCGACTGAAATAGAACAATTTGCTAAAAACTGTGATGTGATGGTTGCTGAAGTGGGAAAAGTTGAGGAAGTGATTGCTGTGATGGAAAGAAATGGATCCTGGCAAATCAAGACTAAAAGTGAACAAGAAGATTGGACGCGGCATATGGTTGATGAACATATCACACCAAAACAGGTGGGTGAGATGGCCACACGAGCTGGGGTAAAGAAGTTAATTTTGACCCATTTATTGCCTACCACTATACCCAAGGATGATTACGATCGTTACAGGATAGAAGCATCTTTATACTTTAAAGGTGAAATTACTATTGCTAAAGATTTGATGAGTTTTTAAGAAATCAAAATAATGAAAGTGAGCTTATTTTTATGGAGTTCTAGGTGATGACTCCTGAGGGCAAAAACCACGATTAATTTCCTCAGAATAGCCTGCACTGTATGATCATATTGAGTTTTGAATAGATGCCCGTTTGTAGTGCATCTTGTGATGATTTGGATTAGCTAGAGTATTGATGTTTGTTGATTCGGTTACTATGAAATTTCACCTTAAGGAGGAAGTATGCGATTTTGTAAATATTCAGTTTTGTTAGCATCCTTATTCGCGTTGAGTTCTTTTGTTGATGCTCAAACAATCCCTAAAAAAATAGATGTTTATGTTAAAACAACACCAGAAACTGTGACTTGGGGTCATTTGCCTGCAGGAAGAGCTCCTGTCGCAAAGATAAAGTCTGGTCAGACAGTGTCGATGGAGACCCTAACCCATCAAGGCCTAATTAACGGTATCGACCCTGTTCAGTTTTATGCCAATGGTGGGGTCAAGCAGAGCGAGATGTTGCCAGAGATGGTGGAGATCTTTAATCAGGTAAATCGTCCAAAAGATTCTGGTGCGCATGTCATGACTGGTCCTATCTATATTGATGGTGCTGAACCGGGTGATATGTTAGAAGTGCGTGTGATTGATATTAAATTTCGAGTGCCTTATGGTGTCAATAATAGCAATAAGGGGGTAGGGGTTGTTCCAGAGGTTCACGACAAACCATATCCTAAAATTATTCGTTTTGATTTAAAGCGAAATGTTGCCTTATTTGCCCCGGGTGCAGAAATTCCCTTAGTGCCATTTATTGGAACTATGGCTTTATTGCCTCCAGATAGCTTAACGAGTACGCGTCCTCCAGGTAATTATGGCGGAAATATGGATATGAACCGTTTAACGATAGGGTCATCATTGTATTTGCCGGTTAAAAATCAGGGAGGGCTATTTTATGCAGGAGATGCTCATGCAGTTCAAGGTGATGGTGAAGTTAACGGTACGGCTATAGAAACCTCATTGATACCAGTTTTTCAGTTCATTGTTCATAAAGGCAAGGGTGCTTCTATGAAGTGGCCCCAAGCCGAAGATAAAAAGAATTTCTATGTCATGGGAATGGATCGAGATTTAAATATTGCCATGAAAGAAGCTGTGCAAGAGACTATTGAATTTTTAAAGAAAGAAAAAGGCATGACAGCACAAGATGCATATGCTTTTTCAAGCATTGCTGTGAACTATGTAGTTGGGGAAGCTGTTGATGATGTTCTGATGATCTATGGTGAGATTCCGAAAAAAATGTTTACAGCGAAAACACCATTTTGGGCTCATTCAAAATAGCCATTTAAGTTAAGATATCTTGATACTCACCCAGTACTATCTATAGAGAGTACTGGGTGAGTTTTAGTTAGCAGCTTCAAAAACCTTATTTTTTATTCAGTTCTAGATGGTCAATTGTTAGAGCAAAATCTTCTATCAATCTCGTCATAATATCCCGCATTTTATTAAATTCAGCTTTAGATAAATTACCGAAGAGTAAGTTATTTGTTGTTCTTTGGTGATGACCGAGTTGGATAAAATGTTTTTCTGCTTTGGGGTGAATTTTTACAAGTCTTGCACGGCGATCTTGAGGGTTTATTTCAATAGTTACCCACGCTAATTGATCAAGTTTTTTGATTTCATTCGTCACATGAGCGATTGAGACGTGAAGGTGGTTGGCTACCTCACTAAGTCCAATACCGTCAGGGTGCTGATATTGAGCAATCACCATCAAAATATTGTATTGAGGAGGAGTGACGCCTAGTTGAGTGGCGAGATAGCCTCTAGCAACCTCCAGTTGAGCTCCCGCAATTGATAAATCATATAAAAATTGTCGAAAATTCTTATCAGTTTGTCCTGATGGGTCTAGTAGATCTTTTTTCGAGATCGTTAGAGGAGAGTTAAAGGTTTTTTTCAAGCCTTACTTTCAAAATTCATAGAATTACTATTTTACTTGGTTAAGTTCTTATTTCCAATCTCCCCATCTAGGTGCAAATACTAATAAAAACGAGTTTTTTTTATCATGAATTCAGGGTATATTAGAGATACTATAGTTACTTAACTATATGAATGGTTCTTGATATACGTTTGGTGGCATTAAAAAAGCCGGCAGAAGCTAAAACGCCTTGGTGTTATGACAAATTGATTTGGATGATTCTCGGTAAGGGTGTAATTAAATGATTATCAAAAAAATTGCTTTTTTATGTTTGAAAAATAATTGATTGAGGGGCTCTATCATGGTGAAAAATGGTAAAAAACATATTGAGAGTTTGAAAGATCAAAGACAAATTTATTTAGATGGTGAGTTGGTAAAGAACCATCTTGTGCATCCCGCATTTAAAGAATCCGTTGCTTCAATTGCTAGCTTATACGATTTTCAGGCACATGCTGATCATCAAGAGCTGATGACGTTTACCTCACCGACAACAGGGGGCAGAGTTAATCGTGCTTGGCAGCTTCCGAAGAGCTTGCCTGAGTTAATTTCTCGTAGAAAAGCCCTAGAAGCATGGTCAGAATTATCTTGTGGATTTTTAGGTAGATCTCCTGATCACGTTGCGTCGGCAATCAGTGGAATGTATATGGGGATTGATGTTTTTCGAAAAGCGGATGAGCGAAGTGCAGATGCTTTAGCCGATTACTATCAATATGCTCGCGATAATGATTTATATCTGAGCTATGTCATTATCAATCCTCAAGCAGATAAGAGTAAGACAGCTGGAAATCAGGCTCAAAATCTTATTGCGTCCATTGTTGATCAAGATGCACAGGGTATTACGATCCATGGTGCCAAGATGTTGGGCACAGGTTGTACCTTAGCGAATGAAGTATTTATCTCATGTATACAGCCACTTCGCCCAGGTGAAGAGCAACTAGCTTTTAGTGCAGCGATTCCGTTATCGACTAAAGGGGTGAAGATGCTATCCCGTAAGTCGTATGAATTTTCTAGTGTTTCAACCTTTGATAATCCGTTATCGAGCCGCTTCGATGAAAACGATGCGGTCCTATTTTTTGATCAAGTCAAAATTCCTTGGGAGCGTGTCTTTGTATTTAAAGATGTGCAAATGATGTCTGCCCAGTGGCATGGAACTCCAGCCCATGTCTATCAAAACTATCAATGCCAAATTCGATTTATGGTCAAAATGCGCTTTTTACTTGGTTTAGCAAGGCGCATTGCTGAGACCAATGGGATTATTGAGTTTCCGGCCGTTGTAGAGACCCTTGGGCAAATGGCGGCAGAAGTTTCGATGGTTGAAGGTTTAGTTGAAGCTATGGAGTTTTCAGGAACGCAAAAGGGTGAGTATTTTGTACCAAGTAGTTCTAGACTCTATGCCTCGAATGTGTTGACCCAGCAGTTGTATCCAAAATTTGTGAATAGTATTCGGGAGCTCTCTGGTGGAGGATTGATTATGGTGCCATCCTCAGTGAACGATTTCTCTAATGAAGAAATCGCCAACCTTATTTCAAATACGCAAAAATCTCCTGCCACTGATAGTAAGGGACGCGTCAAACTTTTCAAATTAGCCTGGGATGCCATTGGTTCGGAGTTTGGTTCACGTCATTTACAGTATGAGATGTTTTATTCGGGGGCTAATATGGTTACACGTGGCCACTCATATCGAAATTATAATTGGCAACGATCATTAAATATGGTCGACCAGTTTATGGCAGGTTATGATTTACCTAAAAAACAAGAGACAAAAATCCCAGCAAAGGTTGTTGAGTAATCTACTGAAAGAAAATTCATGACAAATATTCATTTGAAGTGCGGTACAGACATGATGCAGGCAAACATCGAAAACTTGGTGATTGCTGGTTGGACGGGGCGTAATCGTGAAGCGGTTGAACATCACATTAAAGAGTTGGAAGCTATTGGAGTAGCACGCCCAAAAACAGTTCCCTGTTTTTATCGAGTAGCAGAATATTTACTCTCCACAAAATCAGAGTTTCAGTTTGTAGGACCCAATTCAAGTGGTGAGGTTGAGTACGTTATATTTTCTTTACCTACAGGCCTATATATTGGTTTAGGATCTGATCATACAGACCGTAAAGTTGAGGCATATGGAGTGACTGTTTCTAAACAAATGTGTCCTAAACCAGTTTCTTCTGAAGTATGGGCATTGGATTCGGTGAAAGATCACTGGGACCAACTTATTACTCGATCATGGGTCACTAGAAGTGGGAAACGTGAGTTGTATCAAGAAGGTGCTTTAGGGCGTATGCTGACACCTCAAGATTTGATTTCACAATACACTGGAACCCATCAATTGCCTGTCGGTACTGCGATGTTTTGTGGCACACATTCGGTTCTCGGTGAGATTGCTGGTGGGGAGCTTTTTGAAATAGAATTATTTGATCCTGTAAAGAATTTAACGATACGCCATGCGTATCGCACGCAAATATTAGATATCGTTGATTAACCCAAGGAGATAAAGATGGCTCTCGATAAAGAGTGGAAAGAATTTCATAAAGTCGATTTAGAAACTGGCTGGGAGGTCCCACCTGGATACCCATCGGGAATACAACAAAAGATATTGGCGGGTAAATTAGACGAAAAAAATGGTGTTGGCTCGCGCACTCGTCATCTTCGTTTCGATCCGGGTGTTTACACGACTGCCCCGTTTCTTCATGAATACTGGGAAGAGGTATATTTAGTGAGTGGCGATTTAACGGTTGGGAACGATGTTAATGGTCAGGGCGGAGTGTCTTTCGAGCCGGGTACTTATGCGTGTCGTCCTCCAGGAACGCCGCATGGCCCTTTTAAATCCGAAAAGGGGTGTCTCCTCCTTGAGATTCATTATTTTGACCCACAAAAGTAATGGGGAAAGTATCTTCTCTGAAAACGATTGCTCAGATCCAGTCTGAAATAAAGCAAGGATCTTATTCTGTTACGCAAGCAGTTCAAGATGCTCTACAACGGATTCATGATCCCGAGGGGCAGGGTAAAAGTACCTTTATATCGACTGATGATCAACTTGCTCTTGATATTGCAAAACAACAAGATCACCAAAAAGGTCAAGCTAATGCAATAGGGTTTGGTCCTCTTGTTGGTGTTACGGTATCTATAAAAGACTTGTTTGATGTTGAGGGTCAAGTTACTGCATCTGGGTCAGTCGTTCTTCGACAAGATCCGCCAGCGTTGAGAGATGCTGAGGTAGTTTCGCTACTTCGCGAGGCGGGTGCTATTCCTGTCGGGCGGACCACGATGACAGAATTTGCTTATTCAGGTTTAGGTTTAAATCCACATTACGGCACCCCGCTCAATCCATTTGAGCGCGAAGTGGGAAGAATTCCTGGAGGATCAACTTCTGGAGGTGTCATTAGTGTTACGGATGGAATGGCAACGATAGCCATGGGCTCAGATACAGGGGGTTCTTGTCGCATACCTGCAGCATTATGCGGAGTTGTTGGATTTAAATCCACTGCAGCAAGGTATTCGCAAGAAGGTGTACTACCTTTATCCCGTAGCTTAGACTCTGTCGGATTTATAGCGCCGTCTGTGTCATGTTGTGTTGCCGTTGATCAAGTGTTGGCAAAAGAAGATTACTGGCAAAAAGAAATTTCCGTGAAGACACCACTTCAAGTTGGTGTTTTACAAAATGTAGTGCAAGAGGGGCTTGATGAGGATGTAAAAAACAACTTTGAGAGAGTGATTGAGATACTAAAACTGCAGGGTGTCGCTATGCGCTCCATTCAGTCTCCAGTAATTGATCGCATTATTGAGATACAAGGTCAACCTAGAATAGTTTCTGCAGAAGCTTACGCGCAATTCGAGCAAACGCTACAAACCAAGAGTGAACAGATGGACCCGCGGATTGCCTCACGAATTATAAAAGGTAAAGATGTTAGCTCTGCGATATATATTCGAACCTTGTATGAGCGTCAAACCCTCATCAAGCGTTGGCATCAAGAATTCTTAGATGATACGGTGTGGATCATGCCAACGGTGCCGATGATTGCTCCGCGGATGAGTGATTTAGTCGTGGATGATGAGTACTTTCGGATTAATGGGTTAATGCTTCGCAATCCTGGCTTATTTAACTTTTTAGATGCTTGTGCTATTTCGATTCCAAATCATTTATTGGGTCATGCACCCACAGGACTGATGCTAGTTGCCCCAGGTGGTCATGACCAACAACTACTGGCGATAGCCCAAATCATTGAGCAATATCTCTCTGTATAGAAGTTTTTTCTATACATTGGAACAGTAATTTGTTGGCTAGCTATTTTTCTAAGCTGAATACGATCGCCTAGAATTCCAGAAGCTTTAGAAGTATTGAACTTAGTTAGCAAGCTCTAACTATTATCATTTCAGAATCTTATCGTCATTTATGCACAACCCATGGCGTAATGGATGACTGATTTTCATGGATTATAAAGATAGATTGTTGAGCCCATCATCAACTTTAAGGAGTCTTTATGACCTTCATCTTTATTTATTTTATTTTTTTATCTTGCTACAACTTAGGCAAAAAGCATTTACCTAAAATTCATCAATTCATTAAATTCTTAGCGTCTTTACCTAGAAAAAGTCCATGGATGACCCTTGGGGCAGTCATTTCATGTTTTTTAGTGATTAATGAAGATCAGTATCGATTTTCAAAAGCTTTCGGACCCTTATTATTGGCTGGGGAAGAAATAGAGTCCATTCCAACTGAGCTTTTGCAACAATTTAGACCGCACGCCGATGATGAGTTGTTATTTGAGCTCTTAAAAAAGCTGATGACTTTAAGCTTATTTTTGTAAGAGCCTCATCAAGCTTTTTTATCCAAAACGCGTCACAAAACCCCTTACTTTAGCTGTGGGATAAGTGACGTAACATGATGTAAATGTTGCTGCATTAGTCTAGCACTATTAAAATATACAGTATATGGCGATGACGAAAACCCTTTCGTTACGCGTTAAAGATAAGCACGCAAAATTCCTGCTTTCTCAAAGTAAGGAAGTTAATTTCGTGTGG
>CAIPQU010000047.1 GCA_903867305.1 uncultured beta proteobacterium | reverse complement strand
TCAAGGAACGTAACCCCCGAATCACAGTTATACACAATCCAAGGACTAATACGACCGGTAGCAATATGATGTACCACACGATTGCTGTTACCATAACGAAAATAATCGCCAAAACCGTTTTTAAGCTCAGGATGATCATCGGCATAATCTTGCATTTCATTTAGTGCCCTTTCGAGTGCGTCTTGAGTTGCTTCTCTCTTTAAATATTCGTGTAAGTAAGTAACATAAAATTCATCTTTAAGCCAAAAGTCAATTTTCTTATTATTTTTTAACAACCATTCTAAAAATGCACCAGGGTTAACTGCACGTATTGCCACACAATGCCTTCCCCATTTAACAAATGCATTATAATACGGCGATTTAACAAAGTCATCATACGACTTTAACTTTGCGCTACCTTGAGTCATTTCATAGAAACGCAGGTATGCTTTTAGCCCAAGTTGTACGCCTGTTTCTCGTTCTTGTTGCCAGCGGCGTTTGGGTTCGCAAAGGTGCACCGCCAAAGTTGATTCTTTAGCAAATGCTTTTTCACAATAACGACATTTATAAGTCTGATTTAATTTGTTTGTCATCCCATCCAAGTTCTTTTGCCATGCGTTTAAGATCGTCTTTATCATTTACTTCTGTCAATAGTTTAATATCATCATCTTTAAGATGCGGATATAGTTCTCGAAAAAATCTTGCGGCTTTATTATCAACGGCTTCTTTTTTAGCTGGAATCCATTCGTGACAATATTTGCCCATGCCCGGACTTACAGTAGTTGCTAGTAGCCACAGCAATTTTTCATGATCCTTGGCGCTAATATCAAAATAATTTTTATTTAAATGTTCGTTGGTGCTCATCAAATAATATGATTGTAATTCTGTACTAGCAGAGTTAATAGGGCTAGTATCAATTCCTTCTCTATTATTTTTAGTAGCATACCAGGGTAAGTCTTTTGCTACAGTTGATCCCCAACGAATCATTGTAAAAGTACTAAACTTTTTCTTTTCCTCGTTAGACATACTATCGTAATAGCCGCGATCTTTACGATCAAATGCAGCCATCTCATTATTGATATGTAATTTTGACTTAGGATCCTGCGGTGGTTTTTTAGCGGCAGGTTTTTTCTTTACATCATTCATCTTTTGACTTTTGATTGTTACGACGTTCTTGAACTGTTAATTTATCATCGCCTTTGCGGGCTTTGTTGTGTCTAGGATTGCCGCATAATGTACAATGTGGTTTGCCACAATCCATTGCGTGTTTTTTTGCTAAACGATGTGGTTGCGATTCGTCTATGCGCTTACTTGCTTCTCCAAAGTTCTGATGAGTTTTAATGATGCCAAGTTGTTTTTTAATTGCTCTCCATGCACGATGTAAACGTGTACCATGTTTGATTTTATCTTCTTCTTTGCTCATTGCTTCTCCTTAAACTGGATACCACCCGGGCGGATCTTCGCCTTTTTGTAATTCATAAATTATTATAACACGTTCTATAGCTTCTTGTAAAGCAGGATTATTCTTGGCGGCCTGATGTATGTTGTCCCATAACTTAATTCTTTCGGTGCGTTCGTTTTTTTGTTTATAATCGTAATCCCACCCTATAGCAATTCTATCCCCTGGGTGTGCGCCTGCTTCTCTAGCGTAAGTTACACCATCTGCTCGTTCGTAAACATAAGTAGCACCAGGTTTTAAATTACTTTTTGGGCCATTGCGATTATCTACCATCTTACCAAACTTTACCGTAATCTATCACTTCGCTTTGACGACTAATATCCTTAATAAAGAACGCACACATAGGTTTTTCTCCTTCAGTCAAGGGAATAGCCAATAGTTGTCCTGGTTTGAGCTTGGGAAAATACCATTTAACATCTTGGTAAATGTCTATAATCTCAACAGATTTAAACTCTGGCATATAACTAGTCAATGGATTAAATGTAAAGACATTAAATCCACGGTCATTGATACTTGTTAAGGGTACTACTTCTAAATCACCAAAGTCGGGTTCGCCAATTAAGATTTGCCAATCCACGGGCATACGAATAGTATGT
>CAIPQU010000046.1 GCA_903867305.1 uncultured beta proteobacterium | reverse complement strand
ATTAATCAGACTTCTGATGTGGCTGAGAAGTATGGCATGGCTAACCACGGGATTATTCAAGCTAAACATTGGAGACGCAGACCTGACGAGCTTTTTCAGATTGCTAGTGTCCAAACGATTGCCAAGCGTGAGTTTTGGCCCCAAATGGATGTGTTAGTGGTGGACGAAGCGCACACGACTTACAAAGCATGGACAGAGTTTGCCAAGGAAACTGGTGCAACTGTTATTGGATTGTCAGCTACTCCATTTACCGCAGGTTTAGGAAAGATATTCTCAAACCTCGTAAACGCCACCACAATGCACGATCTCACCCAAGAAGGCGTATTGGTACCTATGAGGATCTTTTCGTGCTCTAAGCCCGATATGGAAGGTGCTGAGACTGCTGGTGGAGAATGGACAGATAGAGCCGCGGAGGAGCGCGAACTCAAGATTGTTGGCAATGTGGTTTTGGATTGGCAAAAGTTTGCGGAGAACCGTAAAACGATTGTTTTTGGGGCCACGATCAAACATTGTGAAGAGCTCTGCCGTAAGTTTATTGAAGCAGGGGTAATGGCATCAATATTCACTAGCGAAACTACCGCAAAAGAGCGTGAAAACATCCTCAAGGAATACCGCAAACCCAATAGCCATTTAAAAGTTTTAATCTCAGTAGAAGCTTTGGCTAAAGGATTTGATGTACCTGATGTCGGTTGTATCTGCGATGCACGCCCATTGCGTAAGTCATTGTCTACCGCAATTCAAATGTGGGGGCGCGGTTTACGCTCATCTCCAGAGACGAATAAACAAGACTGTTACTTGCTGGATTTCTCAGGAAACATCATTCGCTTTTTTGAAGATTTCAACGACATTTATTTCAATGGTCTGGACAAGCTTGATGATGGAGACAAGCTTGATAAGAAGATCCGTACCAAAGAAGACTTTGAACCTACTGGATGCCCTCGGTGTACTTTTAAGCCATTTCACAAGCGTTGCATGGCATGTGGATATGAGAAAGTCAGCAGGGAGAACATGGAAGCAATACCCGGTCATATGAAGGAAATCTTTATAGGAACTGGGTCAAACAAAAAGAAGTTGGCAAACAATGCCGAGCATTTATGGCACCAGATTTGCACCTATGCAAGGATCCACAGTAAGCCTGACACCCAGTCAGGAAGGGCTTGGCACCTGTTTAAGCAGATTACTGGACAAGAGACTCGCTGGTTGTTTAGTCAGTCACCCAATGTAGAAATTTCAAACAATGTGATCAACAAAATCAGACAGATGAACATTGCTTACAAGAAAGGGACAGGACGATGATGGAAACAATTTTGTCGGTGTTGATGATATTTTTTATTGCCTCTGGAATGATTTTTTGGGGCATTCTAATTTTGATGTTTTTCTTTGTTGTTTTAAATGGAGATTTATAAATATGGAAAAGAAAGAATTAAGCCCATTGGCTAAACAGTTGTTGAACGGTGCTGGCGCGTTAGAAATGTTCACCCAGAGCGAATTTGATGATGCACTGGCGGTTGCTAAGGCAGAAATTATGATGGTTGCGATTGAGACTACTAAACAGGCATTGCATATAGAGCGTCAAGCTTGTGCTGATATGGCTGAAGAGGCTGGACATAAAGAGTTGGCCGAAGCTATTCGCGATCGCATACCTAGTCAGAGGCAATGATGGTCAAAGAAGAAGTTCTATTTGCTTGCAGGACGCGCGAAGAGGCTATCACTTTGGCAAATGACATGATTTGCTCAGAGGGTAAAGAGCCCATTGTCCAGCGTATCCACATAGGTGTGAGCTCATTCCAGCCAGTAGCGTACATCGTCATCGAAAGGGAAAAGAATGGGATTCATTGACTTTGCACGCGCCCATGGCGTAGAGAT
>CAIPQU010000045.1 GCA_903867305.1 uncultured beta proteobacterium | reverse complement strand
CCAATTAAGTCCTCTTGAGTTTGAAAAGCGTCAAATTGCGTTATGAGAAGTGTCTACTAAAATAGGGGAATGCCAGGTAAGTGCTCAATCTGTTTCTTCGACATCTGCTCTTCGCAATACAGCGCCGATTGGGGACCTTCGTCTAGAAGCTCAGTCACGATTTAATCAAGTGGCTGTTGGGAAAACCTTCCAAGCTACTGTTGCGGCGATGATGCAAGATGGTAAGGCTGTTGTTCAATTTCCTCCAGCACCACCAAGCAATCAAAGTACGCAAATTCAAATGCAATTACCAGCTGGTTATACGGTGGGTGACAAGATTGATTTAAAGTTAATCAAACCCCCACCAGAATTAACCTTTCAATTGGGTAATGAGCCTATTACTGTTCAAACGGAAAGTATCGACATTAGTCCAGGAGCTAAAATTCTAGGGCAGTTATTACAAAATACAGATACCAATCATCCAGAAGCCGCCACTTTAAAGGGGTCGCACGCTCTTCTTGCAAATCCACCCACGGATACGAAACAAATGGCCACAGAATTACCTGGTCAACTTCATGAAGCCGTGCAACTGAGTGGGGCCTTTTATGAGTCTCATTTAAAGGAATGGGCCAATGGGCAGCGTACTTTAGACCAAGTGCGTCAAGAGCCACAAAATCAAAATCTACCGAATCAGACAACGCATAGTGGACATGTGTCAGATATTCCCCAAACTCAATTGATTCCTGCACAACTCAATGCTCAAGAGAATCGACAATTTTTATGGCGTGGAGAGCTTTTACCAGGACAGCCCTTTGAATGGCAAATTAAAGAAGACACTTCAAAAAAATCATCTCCACAAGCAAGGCCTGACGAAAAAACATGGCTCACGACAGTCAAATTCGATTTGCCAAAACTGGGGCAAATTCACGCGTCGATTCAACTCACAGGAAACTCTGCCAGTTTTCGGATTACGGCAAAAAATCCTGATGCGGCACCTATCTTGTCCAATTCGCAATCCTTGCTGAGTAATTCATTAGAGGCAAGTGGTACTCAGGTATCTCAATTCTTGGTCGAAAAAGATGGAACAAGCTCCTAAAAGCCTTAAAAATGCAGTCGCGTTGGCTTATGAAGCCGGCTCAAGGGCGCCTACGGTAGTTGCCTCGGGTAAAGGGGCTGTTGCAGAGCAAATTATCAAACTGGCGAAAGAGCATGGTGTTTACGTTCATGAATCTAAAGAGTTAGTATCACTGTTAATGGATATTGATCTTGATCGAGAGATTCCTGGTGAGTTATACCGAGTTGTTGCGGAACTTTTGGCCTGGCTATATCAAATCGAAGCCGCAATTCCCCCAAATCTCAAAGGGCAGAAGAATTAATTGTTAGATATCAAGGTAAGTGCATACTTACTCAAAATTGATGAAAAATATGTAAATACAGTTGATGTTGTTGTAAAGTAGTCTTGCTAATACATTATTCACGAAAATGAAGGAAAGACTTCATGGATACATTGCTTCTGAGCAGAATGCAGTTCGCTGCAAATATTACTTTTCATATTTTATTTCCTACCTTGAGTATTGCTCTAGGTTGGTTTTTATTTTATTTCAAGCTCAAGCATATTCGAACGCAACTCGAGGTGTGGAATGATGCTTATAAATTCTGGGTCAAGATTTTTGCTTTGACTTTTGCTTTAGGGGTCGTTACTGGTATTACGATGAGTTTTCAGTTTGGGACTAATTGGCCCGGTTATATGAAAACTGTTGGTAATATCGCTGGTCCATTATTGGGATACGAAGTTTTAACAGCCTTCTTCCTTGAAGCTACTTTTTTAGGCATTATGTTGTTTGGTAAAGATCGCGTTTCTCAAAAAGTACATCTCTTATCTTGTTTTTTAGTGGCGTTTGGAACGTCTCTTTCGGCCTTTTGGATTATCGTTTTAGATTCATGGATGCAGACTCCCCAAGGATTTGAGATGATTAATGGTCAAGCACATGTGACGAGTTGGTTAGAGGTCATTTTTAATCCTTCGATGCCCTACCGTTTGTCGCATATGATGACTGCCTCATTTTTAACTGCATGCTTTGCACTCATCGGTATTTCCTCGTATCGTATTGCGCGCAACTCATCATCAGCGGTGAATCATCAGGTCTTAAAGTTTGCATTAACACTCGCAGCTATACTTGCTCCTACGCAAATATTCTTGGGCGACATGCATGGCCAAAATACTTTGGAATATCAACCAGCAAAATTAGCGGCGATGGAAGGGATTTGGCAAACGCAAAAAAATGTTCCAGCAGTACTTTTCGGAATTCCTGATCCAAAGACACAGTCGAACTTATTTGAGATTGCAGTTCCTAATTTAGCATCCTTGTATCTCACCCATACTTGGGATGGTGAGGTCAAAGGATTAAATGAGTTTCCAAATGCAACACCACCGGTTGCTCCAGTATTTTTTGCTTTTCGTATTATGGTTGGGATTGGAGTACTGATGTTACTGAGTGCCTGGCTTGGACGCTGGTATCTATTTAAAAGATCTCGACTGCCAATGTGGTTCACTAAGTCGATGGTTTGGATGACCTTCTCTGGTTGGATTGGTGTGGTTGCTGGGTGGTATGTCACCGAGGTTGGGAGACAGCCTTATTTGGTTACAGGTTTACTCAGGACAGCAGATGCTGTTACGGATCAATCGAATAGCTTAGTGTTTAGCACTTTATTTCTTTATGTCATTTTGTACGTCTGCTTGTTGAGTGCCTACATCTGGACCGTCTTTTATTTAGCAAGACAAGCCGATGATCCTTTACTGGGAAATGATAAGGTACCCAATCTGCCTGAGATATCGACCCCACCGTACATCAAAGTCTAGGGAAAAATATGGACATTACATTAGCTGCTAACTGGTTGCCCCTGTTTTTTTTGTTTGCCCTTGGCTTATCCATCATGTTGTATGTTGTCTTGGATGGCTACGACCTTGGAGTTGGCATGTTATTAAACTCCGTTGATGATCATGAGAAAGACCTGATGATTGCATCCATAGGGCCTTTCTGGGACGCTAATGAGACTTGGATTGTGTTAGGCGTTGGTATTTTGCTGATTGCTTTTCCGATGGCGCATGGGGTGATTTTGTATGACCTCTATTTACCTTCTGCCATCATGTTAATGTCATTGATTTTGCGGGGAGTATCTTTTGATTTTCGTGTCAAGGTCAATATTGAACAAAAGCCCTTATGGAATTTACTGTTTTTCTTAGGGAGTTTTGGGGCAACATTTTGTCAAGGTATCATGATTGGCAGAGTCATTCTTGGACTACAACCAACTTTGTACGCATGGTTATTTGCTATTTTGGTTGGGATTTGTTTACCTTTTGGTTATTCCTTATTGGGTGCTACTTGGCTGATATTGAAGACTGAGGGCGAACTGCAAACTAAAGCAATTGGATGGGCAAGAAAAAATTTATTCATGACTGGTGTTTGTATATTGATTATTTCTGCCGCAACACCATGGGTCAGTCAAGAAATGTTTCTAAAATGGTTTGACTTCCCGAACATCATTTTTTTATCACCGATTCCTATTCTCACCTTACTATGTTTTTATTTGATCCATCGAAGATTAAAAAAGATTGAGGGTGGTCATCCCATGCGAGAGTGGGCTCCTTTTCTGTTGACTGTTGCCATTTTTATTCTCTCTTTTATTGGGATTGCTTATAGCTTGTTTCCCTACCTAGTACTCAATCAAATCGATATTTGGCAAGCAGCCTCCGCCACTGAGTCTCTCTGGGCCATCTTTTGGGGAACGGTCATTGTGTTGCCTGCGATTCTTGCTTATACCTTCATGACCTATCGTATTTTTTGGGGTAAGGCAAAACCTTTAACGTATTACTAAGATCGAGTATGAAGATCACATACGAAGATCTAATATTAAGATCAAATGCAATCTTCTCATCGAAGCCTTGTGGCAAAATAAGGCTCTTGCACATTTTTCATAGGAATTAGTATGACTTCTTTACCAAAAATCTCATCAATTGGCTTTATTGGCGTTGGCATCATGGGCCAAAATATGGCTGGACATTTATTGGCTGCTGGTTATTCGGTAAACTTGTTTAATCGTACAAAATCAAAAACGGATGCACTGGTTGCCAAGGGTGCCAAATGGTTTGATACTCCTGGTGAAGTTGCCGCGCATTCTGATTTGATTATTACGATGGTTGGATTTCCGAGTGATGTGGAAGAGGTTTACTTTGGGGATAAAGGCATTATTGCCTCAGCGAACAATGCCATTCTGTTGGATATGACGACTTCAAGTCCGTCACTCGCTAGAAAAATTGCCGAAGCTGCCGCAAAAAAAGGATTAGCTGCCATGGACGCTCCAGTCTCGGGTGGGGATATTGGAGCGCGTGATGCTAAGCTCACCATCATGGTCGGCGGAGAAAAAAATGTCTTTGATCACGTCTTACCGATACTGCAAAAACTAGGTACCAGTATTATTTTGCAAGGTGGTCCTGGGATGGGACAACATACTAAAATGTGTAATCAAATTGTGATTGGTTCGACCATAATGGGTGTTGCTGAAGGCTTATCCTACGCGAAAAAAGTGGGTCTAGATCCCGCGGTAGTATTACAGTCCATTGGCGGTGGAGCAGCTTCTGGATTTCAGCTAAACGTTTTAGGTGCCAGAATGATTGTTGGTGATTACGCCGCGGGTTTTTATGTGGAGCACTTGATTAAAGATTTGACGATTGCCCTCGCAGAAGCACAGCAGATGAAGCTAGAGTTACCGGGCCTTGCACTAGTAAAAAGCTTATTTGAAAAAATGGCTGCTAGAGGCCTACATCGTGATGGTACACAAGGCATTATCCAAATCTATTTGGATTAACTCTTACCAAATTATATTTCTTCAGTAAATGTGATTTGGCAGATAGTCGCCTTTAACTGAAAGATAAATCGTACTTTGCTTTCATATCCTGAGCGATAACTTTTATTCTCGCCTCTGATAAATCATCCGTTGTGATTTCAGGGGCATTTTGGTAGGCTGCAAAATTCCGTTCTTGTGAGCGTTCATACAGACGATCATAGTGAAGTTCTAGTAGTGACTGCACCAAAGCATCCCACTGCTGCTCAAGGATATTTTTCTGCCACTCATCAAGTTGCTCTTGACCTAGTAATGATTTTAGATGGCTAAGTTTATTAGTAAGAAGCTCTGGACTCTTCATCATATAAACATAATCACGTTTTAAAAACTCAACGCGTGCAGACATCGTGGCACTAATTCGGATACAAGAGCTACTGCGAATCTTTTCTAAAAGGCCATCAGGTACTTGTAAGACACCAACTTTTCGACTTTCTGCTTCGATAAATACAGGACGATCTTTACTAAAGGTTTGTAGTTGTTTGACGATCTGAGACTCAAATGATTTTTGACTAGGTTGAGCAGATTCAGGATGCCCTCCTAAAACAGAACCTTTGTGATTCGCATATTTTTCTAAATCTAAGACTTGGCAACCTAAGCCTTGTAAAGCTTCTAAGATGATACTTTTGGCACTCCCAGTTCGGCCGGTAATGACTTGATAGGTAAATTGATGGGGAAGGTCTTTGAGTTGTTCAAGTACCCAAGCTCGGTAGGATTTATAACCGCCCTGTAAAACATGAGCATCCCAGCCAATTTGGCGAAGGATGTGCCCCATTGCGCCACTTCGTTTACCACCACGCCAACAATAAATGAGTGGTTTCCAATTTTTGGGGCGAAGTGCAAACTCTTTTTCAATATGCGTTGCAATATTACGGGCAATGAGTATGGCGCCTAATTTTTTTGCGTCAAAAGGAGATTCTTGTTTGTGTTTAGTACCAACGATAACGCGTTCTTCATTGCTGAGCACTGCAAAATTTACTGCCCCTGGAACATGGTCCAGCTCAAATTCTGCAGGGGTTCTAACATCAATAATCTCATCAAATTGATAAAGATCAGCGATAAGGGAAGTGGAATTCGACTTCATAAAGACCAAGAGTTAGACATATAAGAGAATTTTCTCATGATTTACAGATCAGCTCACTCCATTTCTCACCCACATCAATGCTTACGTATAATCATATCTTTATTGCAATTGTAGAAGGGCTCTTTGATGGCTTATAACGGACGTTTAACCTCCCTGTCGCATGGTGGCGGTTGTGGTTGCAAAATTGCCCCGGCTGTTTTATCCGAGATTCTCAAATTTTCTCCTTTTGTTACTTTTGCACCTGCTTTACTGGCAGGCTCTGATAACAATGAAGACGCGGCGGTGTATCAAATTAATGAAGATCAAGCGATTGTTGCAACCACCGATTTTTTTATGCCGATTGTGGATGACCCTTTTGATTTTGGTCGGATTGCAGCTAGTAATGCGATTTCAGATATTTATGCCATGGGTGCCAAACCACTGTTTGCTTTAGCGATATTGGGGATGCCGATTAATGTCTTACCGATTGAAGCGATTCAACGCATTACAGCCGGTGGTCAAGCGGTATGTGCAGCAGCGGGTATCCCAATTGCAGGCGGACATTCGATTGATTCAGTAGAGCCCATTTATGGACTGATTGTGATTGGGATTGTCGACCCCAAAAAATTCAAGCGAAATCGCACAGCGCAGCTTGGCGATAGTTTGATTTTATCCAAACCGATTGGGATTGGTATTTTAAGTGCTGCCTTTAAGCAAGAAAAAATCTCTGATAAGGCATATGCCAAGATGATTGACTACACAACCCAACTCAATACTCCTGGAATGAAGTTTGCACAGATGAGTGATGTACATGCATTGACAGATGTTACGGGTTTTGGGTTGGCAGGCCATTTACTTGAGATGACGCGTGGGGCAAAGTTGCAAGCTCAGGTTCAGTTTGATCAAATTCCATTGATTGAAGAAGCTTTGACTTATGTGAAAGAAAATATTTTTACAGGAGCTTCGACTCGAAATTGGCAAGGTTATGCAGATCAGATTAGTTCTCAACAGGAACTGCAACCTTGGCAAAGAAATTTGCTGAGTGACCCACAAACCAGCGGAGGTTTATTAATTGCATGTGATCCGACTGTAGAACAAGAAGTTCTTCATATTCTGCATCAAGATGGTTTTAGCACAGCGAAAAAAATAGGGCACCTGACGGAAGGTTCTGGAATACAAATTACTTAAGTTGTAAGCGAGTTCGATTGAGGTACAGCCAAGCAAGGGTGAGTGCAACGAATACGGTCGGTATGAGCGTTCCAATATTTAAAAACTGCCAGCCTTGGGTAGTCACAAGAGCCCCTGAGCTAAAGGAGCTGATCGCCATCGTACCAAATACGCAAAAATTAATCGTCGCTTCAGTTTTATTTTTTTCTTCCGGTTTAAATGTTGAGATCGCTAGAATTGTTGCGCCATTAAACAAAAAGTTCCAGGCCACTCCTAGTAAAAAAAGCGCAATAATAAAGTGGTAAAGTCCATTGCCGGAGAGCATGATGAGCAGACTGATAAAGTTCAGAGCAGCACCGATTCCCATAATTTTGAGTGGGCCATAGCGTTTAATTAATGAGCCCGTAAAAAATCCAGGGGCGAACATGCCAATCACATGGGATTCTAGAACTAATGCAGTATTGGCAAAGGAGAAGCCACAGACTTGCATGGCTAAGGGTGTTCCTGCCATCATCAGATTCATCACACCATAGCCAATCGATGTGCTAATTAATGCGACTAAAAATACAGGTTGCAAGATAATTTCTTTGAGAGGACGACCGGTATGTTTTGCTGGATCTGTTCGATAATCATTTGGGAAATCAATCATTTCCATGAGAATGATTCCGACAAGACCAGCAACAGATAAAACGAGATAAGCACCCAAGAACTGGGTCTCAAAGACATTTCTGGTCCAGTTAGAAAGATTGGGTCCCAAAACACCGCCCATCAGGCCACCTGCTAAAACAATCGAAACAGCCTTTTCTTTAAAAGAAGAGTGAGTTAATTCTGGAGCAACAAAACGATATAACAGGCCATTCGCACTATAGTATCCTGCCACCGCAGTTCCAAAGACCAGCATCCAAAAGCTTTGGATATAGGCAGAGTATGTGCAAATTAAACAAGCGATCACTACGACAAAAAGAGCAAATTGGAAAGATCGTTGACGACCATATCGATTCTGCACACGCGCCACAATAATGGTGGAAATCGCTGCGCCAAATACATATGCCATTAGCGGTAAGGTTGCCATCCACTCCTCGGGGGCTAATTTTAAGCCCACCAAGCCGTTAATGGCCATAAAGGTCACATTGTTGGTGAGGTAAAGACCTTGGCAGATAGCCAGTAAGAGGATATTTTTATTAAAAAATCGAGGTTGACTAGTCATGTTCACTTATCGGGATTACATGACTATATCATGCGGTTAGTACACCAATTATTTTAGGAGACCTGCAGCACGCAAGGTTGCTTTGGTTTGGGCACTAAAGTCGACTTCGGGGGCGTCGCCGCCAATCACAAACATCAAGATATGATTTTTATCGGGTTCTGAGAATGTGACATTTTCGAAACGTCGTTGCACTCCTGGAGGGAAAGAGCAAACATCCCATTGCCCTACATCGAAGTATTCGACTTTGCCATCAACTTCCCAAGAGCAACGCCATGTCCCAGTCATGGGGATAAAAGTTTCATTCGTATCGTGGTTATGCATCATAGGCCCAAATCCGGGCTTACACTCACAAAATCCGATATTAAAACCTTCACTGATTTTGATCGCTGAATTTGCCGAGGCGTCATCACCTACGGGGGACTCGACTTCAGAGCCTCCCTTACCTTTTGGTGGTTGAAAACCTAAAGCGTTATAGAGGGTTCGATAAGCAGAAGGATACTCACTATCGATTAAGCCGGTATCAAAACCTTTTAAATCCTTGAAAAAAGCTACTCGAGCAAGCATTTCTTCTTTTGTTACGCGTATTTCTGGCAATCCCATCATCTGTCTCCTGCAGTTAATACATTTTTATCAAATTGGTTTATTGATATTTTAATCCCCTTCAGGACTTTCAGTAAAGATTACGTTAGCATTAAAAAAAGGTAATAGTGAATTTATGTTAGATTAATATTTTAAATAAGAGACAAATACATATGGCGTTGAGTTTTCCGTTTACCGCAATCGTTGGTCAAGAAGAGATGAAATTGGCGATGATTTTATCGACGATTGATCCTAGTATTGGGGGGGTGTTAATTTTTGGTGATCGCGGCACCGGAAAATCAACCATGGTTAGATCATTAGCTGCTATGTTGCCATCAATGAAAGCCATTGAGGCTTGTCGGTATCACTGTGATCCACAGGGTAGTTACCTTTGCACTGAGTGTCTTGCACGTAAAAATGCTGGAGATAAATTTAAATCGATCACGATCAATGCACCCGTCGTCGATTTGCCATTAGGCGCTACAGAGGACCGAATTGTTGGTTCTTTAGATATTGAAAAAGCCTTATCGCAAGGGATTAAATCTTTTGAGACAGGACTTTTAGCGAAAGCCAATCGCGGTTATTTATATATTGATGAGGTGAACTTATTAGAAGATCATCTAGTCGATTTACTCATCGACGTTGCTGCTTCAGGAGAAAACGTCGTTGAACGTGATGGATTAAGTGTCCGTCATCCTGCTAAATTTGTTCTTGTGGGAAGTGGTAACCCCGAAGAAGGTGAATTAAGACCCCAGCTCTTAGATCGTTTTGGTTTATCTGTTGAAGTGCGAACACCGCGTGATGTGCAAACACGTATCGACATTATCAAACGTAGAGAGTTGTATGAGCGTGATCCTCAAGCCTTTAATGAGCAATGGGACGCAGAACAAAAAACATTACAAGAAAAAATTATCTCTTCTAGAAAGCGTCTTTACAAGGTGACGGTTGGAGATGATATTCTGATGGATGCCTCTAAATTGTGTTCTCACTTAGGGGCAGATGGTCTTCGAGGTGAGTTAACTATTATGCGTGCGATTCGCGCGTTAGCTGCTTATGAAAACAAAAAGGTTGCTAGTTTAGATTTGCTCAAAAAGATTGCTCCTTTTGCACTTCGTCATCGACTCCGTCGTGATCCGCTTGACGATACGGGCTCAACGGTGCGCATTGAACGTGCTTTATTAGAAGTTTTTCCTGATTAATGCAAGAGGGTTTTGAAGCAACTGAGCAGCAGCTTCGACAATGGTCGGATGCTTGCTTAATTGCAAAAATGATTCTGATCGACCCCGTTGGGCTTGGTGGCGTTTGGGTCAAATCGAGCGCACATCCAGTACGAGATATTTGGCTCAAAGGCGTTCAGAAACTCGTTGATCAGCAAGTGCCCTTCATGAAGATTCCGAGTAATACCGATGAAGACGCTTTATTGGGCGCCATTGATTTATTTCAAACACTAGAAAAGCAACAAAAAGTGTATTCGCGAGGTTTGATCGATCAGGTCGACGGTGGTTTGTTTTTGCTCACGATGGGTGAGCGTCTACGTTCACATACCGCAGCATTACTCACGCAGGCCTTCGATAACAAACAACACTTTGGCATGATTGCCTTTGATGAAAGTTTGCCTGAAGAGGATCAACAATTATTACCTCGTTTACAAGAACGTTTAGGATTTCAGATACGTTTGGATAACCTCACGCATCGACATTGCGAATTCGACGAAGAGCCTATCGATATTCTGGAACTCAGAAATCAACTGGCAAGTATCACCATTCCAACGGAAGCATTAGAAGCTATTATTACTGCTGCTAATGCCTTAGGGATTGACTCGGTTCGTGTTGAAATGTATGTTGTTAGGGCTAGTAAAGTCATTGCTGTTTTGCGAGGTGATACTGAATTAATTCAAGCTGATATTGCTACAGCGACGAGACTTATTTTTGCGCACCGAATTACTATGCTACCGAGTGCAGAACAAAGTCCACCTGAGCAAGAGCTAGAGAATCAAGAAAACCAGGACCAAGAAACAGCAGAACCACCACCTCCCCCAGAATCACCACAAAATCAATCAGACCATCCAGATGAGAGTCCCCCAGAGGAGACTCAACCAGACGAACCTACGCCATCGATGTCACGTGAGCAACTAGAAGATATGATTATTGAAGCGAGTAAAGCTCAATTACCGCAAAGTATCTTAGATTCATTTGCCCAAGAGAAAAAACTCATTAAATCGACAGAAAATATGCAGGGTAAAGCAGGGCAAATCAAAAAAGGAATGACGAGTGGTCGTGCCTTAGCCTCTCGTAAAGGTTTACCTCAATCGGGTAAGAAAATTGATATTTTAAAAACAATCCAATCGGCAAGTCCTTGGCAAAAAATTAGACGTCTTGAGTCATCTAGACAGGGCATATCGGATCAAAAAATCCTCATTAAAGCTGATGACATTTATCTGAAAAATTATGTCCAAAGAAGTACCACGGTTACTTTGTTTGTGGTCGACGCATCGGGATCCTCAGCGATGGAACGACTGGCTGAAGCTAAGGGGGCGGTTGAGCTGTTACTGGCACAGTGTTACATTCGCCGCGATCAAGTCGCACTCATGACATTTAGAGGCAAAACGGTCGATTTAATATTACCTCCGACAAGATCACTCGTCAGAGCAAAGCGTTTATTAACTTCCATGCCCGGTGGAGGGGGGACTCCTTTAGCCAATGCCATTGATGCATCTCATCAATTTGCTGCCCAGCTCAAATCAAAAGGCCAAACCCCTTTAATCATCATCATGACCGATGGTCGTGCCAATGTCACAGCAAAGGGTATAGGTGGTCGAGAACAGGCCTAT
Organism: uncultured beta proteobacterium; assembly: GCA_903867305.1. GTDB lineage: Bacteria > Pseudomonadota > Gammaproteobacteria > Burkholderiales > Burkholderiaceae > Polynucleobacter. The sequence continues at coordinate 141,998 of CAIPQU010000045.1, read as the reverse complement.
GCAGATGCACTTCAAGCAGCGATGAGAGCTCGTCATCATGAGTTGCTGAGTTTGTTTGTAGATACTTCATTTGTACCGCAAGATGCCACCAAAGAACTTGCTCAGCAATTAGGGGCAAAGTATTTTCCGCTACCGCAGGGCAAGTCCTCTGGGGTAGTTCAAGCAGCTCAAATTTTATTGAGCTAAGCTTTGATCATCTTTTTGATCAGTTTCTGATTTGCCGATTCGACCAAGCGATTCTTGGCCATAATGGTAGGCACGAGCAAACATCACTAGGCCGAAAACTAAAACAACACCGCAAATACTATATAGAATGTAGTTGTTCATTGACAAGGTCTCCTTGAATTAAGGCTGCACACTTTTAATCACTAATTGCAGCTGCTTGGTTCCTAATTTAACATGTTCTAATTGGCCGATCAGATCTCCTGATTGTGGCATCGCATTGCCACTTTTAGAAATTCGAGCAAATACGGTAAATTCTGTAAATTTCGATAAAGACATCTCAGCAGACATGGCTTGCGTATCATTTAACTCAAAGTCGCGGGGTAATTCCGCGGCTTTTAAACGCATAATCGCCACGGGCATTCTAGGACCATTTTCAGCACGTGCGTAGATAAAAACAATATCCTCTGGTGAAATCTTGTTAGCCAGTTCTGCCAAGACACTGACTTTTCCAGAGATTTGACTCGCAGAACTCATTGATTTACCTGATTTAGGCGACTTATCGGATTTAGCGAATTCTATTTGTTGTTTTGCATCCTCAATACTAGCTTGCAGCCCCCTTGCAAACTCTTGATCCTGAGGACCTAAGCCTTTGATAGCCGATGTCCAATCTTGTATCGCTAAAGGATAATTTTTTTGATCGAAATATGCAGAGCCTCGCAGGGCTAAAGCTTTAACATTTTTAGGGTTGATTTTAAGAGCTTGACCAATATATTGCATGGCCTCAGCATTAATATTTTTATTCTGAAAAGAGACTAAGTCTGCAAGATCTGCTAATAAATCAGCGTTTTGTGGTTCAAGAGCAATGGCTTTTTGATAAGCCATCTTTGCTTCCGGGATTCGGTTCATCACAGCATATGAACGTCCTAAGAACATCCAACCACTAGCATTATTGGGATCTTGTTTGAGTTTTTGCTCAAGCTGCGTCACCATTTCCTGTATTTGTTTTGCTTGAGGATCTTGAGCCACATCAATTGCCGCTGGATTACCTAGCAGAAAATACAGCCCTAAGATGGTAAGTGGCATCCCAATGACAAAAACAAAAGCAAGTTTTTTATCGTACGGTTGATTCTTGGGAGATGTTTTTGGAGCGTTTAATACTTCTTCAACGGTTCTTTTTTCAATCTCTGATTTCTGAAATTCAAATTGCTCTTGATTGATTTGGCCTGCTTGTAATTCGAGCTCGAGAGACTGTAATTGTTCACGCAAAATCTGAAGATTTGTTTCGGAGGATTCTTCGGTGGAGGTATTTTTTGCGCGCAGAATAGGCCAGCTCACCATCAGCACCGCTAAGCCAATTAAAAGTACTGAAATTACAATAAATAAGCTCATTTCAAGTCTTTCTGAGGGGTATTCAATAATGTTCTGGCTCGCTCGAGATCTTCCTTAGAAGATGGGATTGTGAGCGAAGCTTGTTTTTCACGGCGGATGTGTTTGAATAAAAGAATAAATCCAATGATGAGAAGCGCAAAGGGACCTAACCACAAAAAAAGTGTATTTGATTTCAAGGGTGGGTTATACAACACAAAGTCACCGTACCTAGCGACCATATAATCAATGATTTCTTGTTTAGATTTACCTTGCGTGAGTTGAACGCGAATTTGATTACGTAAATCGATTGCAAGATCCGCATGGGAACCGGCGATTGTTTCATTTTGGCAAACGAGGCAACGCAATTCTGTTGCGATATTCATGACCTTTGCTTCGAGCTCAGGATTTTGCGTAAGAGATTGGGCATCATCGGCCCAAACAACATTTGTCAAACCCATGATCATGACAGCTATCAAATGACTTAGTAACTTTAACCAACATGATGATTTGCTCAACATGATTATGGTGCCAACTTTAATTTATTCACCATCGGAATCAATTCATCCTTGATGGAACTGATGGTGAGAGGGCCAATGAACTTATGCACAATCGTCCCTTTTTGATCGATTAAGAAAGATTCAGGAACTCCATAAACGCCATAATTGATACCTACTTGGCCTTGCGCATCGACCACAGATAATTGATAAGGGTCGCCCATATTGGTTAGCCACTCTGTTGCAGGGCCATCCTTATCCTTGTAATTTAAGCCAATGATTGGCAGTACATTTTTTTTTGCCAAATCATTTAAGAGTGGGTGTTCTTCACGGCAGGATACGCACCAAGAAGCCCAAACATTGAGCAACCAAACTTGTCCTTTCATGTCTGCAGGAACAAACTGTTTTTTAGACTCATTTAGTATGGGTAACTGAAAATCTGGCGCTGACTTACCTACAAAAGGAGAGGGGATTTCTTTTGGATTGAGTTTGAGGCCGATTACTAAAAATATGCATAAACCTACAAAGATGATTAGTGGTAAAAAACGCTTCATGCATTCACCTTGACTAAGCTTAGCGGTTTAAAGCGATATTTTTTATCGATGATAGCAATGAATCCCCCGAGGGCGATTAAAAATGCACCACCCCAAATCCATGTGACGAAAGGTTTATATTGGACTTTGATTCCCCATTCAGTAGCGCTAATTGGTTCAGCCATGGAGACATAGAGATCACCGCTAATTTTGGAGAAAATGGCTGCCTCGGTCATGAGCATCTCACTCGAATAATATTTCCTTTTTTCCGGTTGCATGATATCTAAGACTTGTCCATTTTTACTAACAGTGATTTGTCCTTGGGCTGCCGTATAGTTACTTCCTTGGGTTTGTTTGACACCATCAAAACGCAGTTCATATCCAGCTAGAGTGCTGGTATTACCGGCTTGCATTCGTAAGTCTTTTTCTTCCTCAAAGCCGGTCACCATGGTCACACCGAACACAAATACAGCCACACCAATATGTGCAGTTAACATACCAAAATAACTCGCATTTTGCATGCGTAATCCATTCCCTATTCCTTGGGGATGCATACCCAGTCGTACCACTAAATTTTGCAGCGTTGAAACCGCAATCCACACAGAGATGAGGAGACCAAAGCCAATCATCGGTGACCAAGACCGAACCAGAAATGGCGCAATCATGGCTGAGACAGCAGCAATGCCTAAGGCCCAGCGCAATTGCATCACAAGATCAATCGGCTTTGCGGAGCGCCACTTCGTAATAGGCCCAACCCCCATTAAAAACAGAGCAGGTGTCATGAGTGGGATGAAGACCGCATCAAAATAGGGTTTACCAACAGATAGTTTACCCATGGATAAAGCGTCTAAAATGAGTGGGTATAGCGTGCCAAGTAAGACTGCGAAAGCCGCCACTAATAACAAAATATTATTCGCCAGTAGCATTGAATCTTTTGACACGGTATCAAACGATTCGCCAGTGGAAGCTTTTGGGGCTTTGAGGGCAAACAGCGTTAATGATCCACCAATTAAGATCGCCAAAAATATCAGAATAAAAATACCACGGGTTGGATCAGTTGCGAAAGCATGCACTGAGGTAATGACACCAGAGCGAACTAAAAATGTACCAAGTAAAGATAATGAAAATGTCAGGATGGCAAGTAATGCAGTCCACATCTTAAAACCACCCCTTTTCTCGGTGACTGCTAAAGAGTGGATCAGGGCGGTACCTAAGAGCCAAGGCATAAATGAAGCATTTTCTACAGGGTCCCAAAACCACCAACCACCCCAACCTAATTCGTAATATGCCCAAGCACTTCCCAATGCAATTCCCATCGTTAAAAAACACCACGCCATCGTAATCCAAGGGCGTGACCAGCGCGCCCAAGCAGTATCGAGCTTACCTGATAAAAGAGCAGCGATTGCTAAAGAAAAGACGACAGAAGTTCCAACATATCCCATGTAAAGCATTGGTGGATGGATAATCATGCCTGGATCTTGCAAGAGCGGATTAAGATCACGACCATTCATCGCGGCGGGGACTAGGCGAAGAAAGGGATTAGAAGTCGCGATTGTGAACAGTAAAGTTCCCGCACTAATAAAACCCATCACTCCTAGTGTGCGTGACAGAATCACTTCTGGTAAATGTTTCGAAAAACGCGCGACGGCACAACTCCACGCCCCGAGCATCAATGACCATAGCAAGATTGATCCCTCATGACTTCCCCAAGAGGCACAGATACGATAAATCAATGGAAGAGAAGCATTGGAGTTTTCCGCAACATTTAGAACAGAAAAATCACTATTCATAAAAGAAGTGATTAAACAAGCAAACGCAATCAAAATCATGAAGCATTGAGCATAGGCTGCTGGCCTAGCAAGCGACATCCATTGAGACCTTTGAGTATGGGCTCCCCAAAGAGGGAAGACGCATTGTATAAGAGCAATCACGAACGCAGTGATTAAGGCGATGTGGCCAATTTCAGGAATCATTATTTATCGCTATTGATCAGGGTTTTAGAGATGGCGTTTTGATTATTTTTTGCAGCATCAAGCGCGCTTTTTGCTTCAGGGGGCATATAGTTTTCATCGTGTTTCGCTAGCACTTGAGATGCAATAAAAACACCTTGTTCATTTAATTGACCTTGTGCAACAACACCCTTACCTTCTTTAAAAAGATCAGGTAGGATCCCATTAAATTGAACTGGAACAGATTTCACCATATCGGTCACCACAAATTCCACTTGTAAACCACCAGGCTCACGACGCAGACTTTTTTCCAAGACCATTCCACCGATTCGGAAATTCTTATTGAGGGGGGCTTCCTTAGAGGCAATTTGACTCGGTGTATAAAAGAACACTAAATTTTCATTAAATGCCCGCAAAATAAAAAAAGTGGCAACACTAATGGTGACCAGTGCAGCGAGGATAAAGTACGTACGACGTTGACGAGGTGTCATAAGCTACCCTGTGCACGCATTATCTTTTTTCTTGCTAGACGCAGACTCTGATACTCCATCACAAAGAGAACAAAGGTCACACCAAAAGAACCCCAGACATAGGAGCCATAGCCATTCATGGCGATAAAATCTGATAAAGAGTTCCAGATCATGATGCAACTCCTAATTGTTTCAGTTCATTCCTTACCCAATCGGTATGAGATTCTTCTTGTAAGGTCTTCAGATTCGCTCTCGTAAAGATCACGGCAAAGGCATATGCCCAAAAGGCAAAGGTCATGATCAGCATCGCAAGCAGCATCGAAGGATCCATGCTGGTTTTTGTGGCAGTAATACTCGCGCCTTGATGAAGCGTATTCCACCACTTTACCGAAAAATAAATAATCGGCACATTCACCACACCAATCAGAGCTAACAAGGATGATGCTTTCAGTGCTTTGCGCTGGTCATCGATTGCGTTATACAAACTTAAATAACCAATATATAAAAATAACAAAATGAGTTCAGAGGTTAAACGGGCATCCCAAACCCACCATGTGCCCCAAGTTGGCTTTCCCCAAAGCGCACCAGTCCACAATGCAATGAAGGTCATGATGGCTCCTGTTAAGGCAATTGAGTTCGACAGTCGATAGGCAAGTCGCGCATTAAAAATCAGACCGATCGCTCCCCAAAAAGCCATTGCCACATACAGCACCATTGACATCCAAGCTGATGGCACATGAATAAAAATAATCCGATATGAGTCACCTTGGACAGCATCGGTTGGTGCATAGAGAAGTCCAAGAGCGAGCCCAGTAACTCCAAGAATGATCGCGAGGGTCCAAAAAATCGGGATGAGCTTTTTAGCTAAAAAATAAAAACGACTGGGAGCCGAAAATAAAAACCAATTCAAGGTTTTTGAGGTTTCTTTTGACAATGTTGTTTGGGTATCCGTCATGATTTATTTTTGTTTTAATCCAATGCAATTCGCAGACCCGCAGCACAAGCTAATGGAGCAAAAAAACTTGCCAAAGCAGCTAGTGATAACAAGATGTATAAGTATACCGAAAAAGGCAGGTTTGATGCCGCTGCATCAACGGCTAATGTACCTAAGATCAATACGGGTATGAGCAGAGGTAGGATCAATAGTGAGATCAGCGCGCCAGAACTTTTAAGACCGATTGTTAGGGCAGCTCCAATGGACCCGATTAAACTTAAAATAGGCGTACCGATCAGTAAAGTGATCATGAGTATCTTGATGGCTGGCCAAGGAAGATTAAATTGCAACGCCAGAATTGGGGAAAGCAATAATAGAATCAGACCAGTGTAGGACCAATGGGCCAGAATTTTGGCTAGAGCAATTAATTCAAGAGGGCAAACACTTAAGGCCAACTGCTCTAAAACGCCATCTTGATAATCATCATTAAATAATCGACTTAAAGAAAGCATGACCGATAGCAAAGCACTGACCCAAATGATACCTGCGGCGATTTGTTGCAGAAGTTTCATCTCTGGACCGATGGCTAAAGGAAATAAGCTCACCACCAAGGCAAAGAAAAAGATGGCACCAGTCGTATCTGATTGACGTTTAATTGCTAAAGATATATCCCTGAGATAAATGGATTTAAGGATCAGAAAAGTAGAAGCTTTTTCCATGATTAAAGTGCTAATATTTTTTCTTGTGCCAGCAATGATGGCAACATGGATTGCAAATTATCGTGTAAGTGACTGGTAATGATGGTCATTTTTTGAGCCGCGTGGTGTTGCACCAAATGTTCTTTGAGGATGTTGGCGCCTTGCGCATCAAGGCCATTGAATGGCTCATCTAATATCCATAATGCACGGGAAGAGAGTGTTAATTGTGCCAAAGCTACGCGTTGTTTTTGACCTTGCGAGAGTTGTTTGGTTGGTAAGTGGATGGTATTACCCAAAATCAACCATTTTTCTAAAGCGTGTTTGATTTCTGTAAGACTTGGATTGTTGCCTTGTAATAGTAGCAATGAAGATAAATTTTCAATGGCGTTAAGCTCTGGTTTGAGGGCCACTTGATGGCCAATATAGAGCAACTGCCCGTGATACTCATAACGATGTTGGTGAATATCGAGATCATTCCAAGAAATTGATCCCTCATAGGGCAACAGAAGACCAGCGAGCATTCTCAATAAGGAGGATTTTCCTGTGCCGTTTTCTCCCTTAACAAATAACACTTCACCCGGCAAAACTTTGAGATGTAAGTTTTCCCACAATAGGTGACTGCCACGCTTACATGAAATTTCATGGGTATTAAGCATTTTCTGGATGGTTCAAACTTTTTACTTGTAGGAGTGCTTCTTGAATAATTTCTAGTGTACGTTTTGGATTAACCTCATGAAACAGGTGTCCACCTTCTTCAATCTTGACAGTTGCCGTTGGAAAGTACTGATGCATGATAGGGAGTAAAGAGCTTTGCGGCACCCAAGGGTCTTGAGCGGCGACTAAAAAAGTAAAAAACGTTTTTAGACGTGAGCTATTTTTTAAAAGTTCGGGGATGTTCGATGCTGCCATAAAGTTCATCGATCCATAGATATGGCTATGCTCTTTAAAGAGGAGGTTATAAGGTTCTCTTTGTTTCGTACTTAAGACAGAGTTTGTTGAATCCAGTAGTTTATCGATCATCCCCATATAAGGGATGCTACTAGCTAAAAAACTCGCCATTAAACCAGAGGTGGCAATCGGGTTAATTAGTGGCCCTAGGAAATAGTTATACAGACTGGGAGGGGGAACAAAAGAAGGGTTGAGTCCGATAATGGCTTGTGGTGGTTTTTCCAGAATCAGGCTAAGCGCCAACGTACAATTGGATCCCGCAGAGTGACCAATCATGACATCAGGAACGTTAATTTTCAGTGCAAAGAGTAAGTCTTTTAAATTTTTAGCGATGTCATCGATATGTAGTTGTGTTTTTTTAGCCCCCTTCGTAAAGCCATGTCCGGGCAGGTCAACGGCGATGACAGTATAGTTTTTCGCTAGCGGTTCAAAGATTTCACTCCAGGAGTGTGCAGATGAGCCTGTGCCATGAATCAAGAGAATCGTTGGCGCCTTACGGTCCTTATGAACGCTTAATTGAAAATGCCAGTCCAGATTTCCAATCTTCAGGGATTGACTAAATGTTCTATTGGGCCATTGAGGCGGAATTCTGGATAAGTCGGATTGGGGCATAAGTTCAAGGTTAATTAGACAAATTGTATAGGACTTCTCTTGATTCAGCGCAGCCCTTATTTACTAAAACACCTTTTTTGTAAATACTTGAGATTGCTTTTGCTCTCTTGATTTAAGGGGGCTAGTATCGGTATTTCAGATCCAATATCCGCTATTCGAGCCATTTTTAAGGGATTTCATTGAGACTCCATTTTAGGCGTTTACCCTGATGGACACCGATTCGATTGACTTTATTTCCCCAAGTGTCTATATTTGTTTACATATAACTTGAAAAAAAATGTTTACACATAAGAGATGGGGAGGCCATATGTCACCTAAATTGAGTATTGAGAGCGCGCTTGAGACCGTCATAAAGTCATATGAAGATCAGGGCGGTCCGCAACTTTTAGCGCAAGCGATTCGGCATGCAGTGATTCCGGGTGGCGCACGTATAAGACCACAGCTATGTTTAGCAGTAGCTAGTGCTTGTGGAAATGATGATCCAAGGCTAGCCATGGGGGCAGGAGTTGCCTTAGAAATCTTACACTGCGGCTCCTTGGTGCATGATGATTTACCTTGTTTTGATAATGCGCAGTTGCGTCGTGGCATTCCTTCTGTCCATGCAGCGTATGGTGAACGCTTAGCGGTACTCGCTGGTGATGCTTTGATTGTGATGGCCTTTGAGGCTTTAGTCCATGCGGCAGAGCAGTCTTTAAACCGCTTAGCTCCAGTGATGAAATTGGTGATGCAAGGGGTCGGTACACCACATGGCATTATTGCTGGTCAGGCTTGGGAGTGCGAGCCTAAGGTGTCTTTAAGAACCTACCAAAAAGCAAAAACTGGCGCCTTATTTTCTGCTGCCACTATGGCAGGTGCAGCGGCCGCTGGAGGTAATCCTGAAGTTTGGCAAACCCTAGGTGATAGCTTAGGAGAGGCCTATCAAGTTGCTGATGATATTCGGGATGTGATTGGGGATATGCAATCCTTAGGTAAGCCCGTTGGTAAAGATATTGAACTTGATCGACCTAGTGCCACTCGTCAATTTGGTTTAGACGGTGCGGTTGGCTATTTTGATGAGTTAGTGGCTAAAGCTATTCGTTCAATTCCGCCTTGTCAGGGCGAGGAGTTCTTGAAAAAATTAGTCTTACACGAATCCGAGCGATTAGTTCCGAATGCCTTGTATGATCGGCATCTTCACGCACCTGTAGAAGATCTTAAAAAGCGTCCGGTAGTTTAAGTCTGATGGCAAATATTTCATTGGGTATAACGCCACCACACGCGCAGAAGTACACCCTCTGGGAGCGTTTAACGATTCAGAAAGATCGGTTAATCGCCAATCGAAAGTTTCAGCGCATTGCCAGTCGTATTCCATTGATCCGAAACATCTCTAAGGCTCGGGCGAATCAAGTATTTGACCTTATGGCAGGCTTTGTGTATTCCCAAATCTTATTGGGTTGTGTGCGGATGAATATCTTTGCACACTTGGCTGATGGACCGCTAACTTTATCTGAATTATCGACAAAGATTGATTTACCTGTGAAAGGTCTTGAGCGGCTATTGCTTGGTGCGGTATCTATTCGCTTATTAGAAAGAAAATCCAATAATCGTTTTGCGCTTGGCGTGCTTGGTGCACCGCTAGTTGATAATCAAGCGCTACTTGCGATGATTGAGCATCATAGTGCTTTATATCAAGACCTGCGTGATCCCATTGTGCTTTTAAGGGGTGACTTAAAGGAGAAGGCCTTAGAGAGTTATTGGCCCTATATTACCGAGCATAGTGAAGAACTGAAGAGTCTAAGCTCAGTAGAAAAAGTGGCTCAATATTCTGCATTAATGTCAGCGTCTTTGCCACTTGTTGCAGATGAAATTATCGGTTCCTATAACTTTAATCAACATCGTTGTTTGTTAGATATCGGTGGTGGCCAAGGTACCTTTATTCAGATGCTCAGTGGGGGAGCAAAGCATCTCCAATTTAAATTATTTGATTTACCAGGTGTTGCCAAGCTTGCGCAAGAAAACCTGAATCATCAATTAGGTCTTGGACGCGTAGATTGTGTTGGTGGAGATTTCTTTAACGATGTATTGCCAACGGGCGCTGACATCATCACCTTAATTCGAGTGATTTTTGATCATGATGACGAACGTGTCAAAAAATTACTTTCTGCGATTTATCAAGCTTTACCAGTGGGGGGCAAATTATTAGTTGCTGAGCCGATGGCGGAGACTGCAGAAATCCCAGCAATGGGTCAAGCCTATTTTGGATTCTATTTGTTAGCCATGGGAAGAGGTCGTCCTCGCAGTGCTAAAGAAATTGCAGATTTTTTATTTGAAGCAGGATTTTTAAGGTGCCGTATGGTGAAAAATACGATGCCAATCAATGCTCAAATTATTTTGGCAGAAAAATAAGGGTTAATACTTAAGTAATTATGCTGATGTTTTTACGATCAAAAGTGTATAAATTAGTTTACATGTTGTATGTAAACATTAATTAACGGGACAAGAATTTTGGACGCTCACGCAGTAGTCATTAATCAGCCTAAAGAGATAACTCTCACAAAATTGCGGATCGACGATCTTGGAGTCGATGATGTTGCGGTTGAAATGGAGTACAGCGGTATTAGTACGGGAACTGAGAAATTGATCTGGAGTGGCACGATGCCACAATTTCCAGGGATGGGTTATCCATTGGTGCCTGGCTACGAATCTGTAGGAAAGGTAATTGCTGTTGGAAGCAATGTAACCTTGCCGATTGGGCAGCGTGTTTTTGTGCCTGGAGCCAAATGTTATGGTGAAGTAAAAGGTTTATTTGGTGGTGCCTCCTCCCATGTTGTGCTTCCTCAACAGCGTCTTACATTGCTCGATGATGATCTTGGTCAAGAGGGTATCTTACTTGCGCTCGCAGCGACTGCTTACCATGTGACACACGGTATTCCTGAACAACAACCAGATTTAATTATTGGTCATGGCGTGGTGGGTCGATTGCTTGCAAGAATTGCTGTTGCTAAAGGTAAAACCCCAGTTGTTTGGGAGACAAATCCAATCCGTATGCAAGGCGCTATGGGATATTCTGTGATCGATCCAAAGGATGATGATCAGAAAAGTTATGGAATCATTTGCGATGCAAGTGGTGATGAAAGTTTAATGAATACCTTGGTGAGTAAACTCAAACCACAAGGCGAGATTGTTCTCGCAGGTTTTTATGATCAACCGATTTCTTTTTTGTTTGCCCCAGCGTTTATGCGTGAAATGAAACTCCGTATTGCCGCACAGTGGCAACCAAAAGATTTGGAAGAAGTGCATCAAATGATTTCATTGAAGCAACTGCCATTGGGTGGTTTGATAACCCATAACAGCGCACCACAAGATGCAGATACCGCCTATAAAACAGCGTTCGGCGATATGCATTGCCTAAAAATGATCCTCAATTGGAGACAATAAAAAATGAATAACCCTATACCTGCTCAAGCCAACATACAGTTTATGAATTTAAAAAAAGAGGCCGCAATTGAGCCTAGTCCAGTGGCCACTGGCCCAGTGACAAAAGAAACGCAAATCATCGCTATTTACGGTAAAGGTGGTATTGGCAAAAGTTTTACTTTAGCCAATCTGTCCTACATGATGGCGCAGCAAGGTAAAAAAGTATTGTTGATTGGCTGTGATCCAAAGAGTGATACAACATCCTTGTTGTTTGGTGGTAAAGCGTGCCCAACCATCATTGAAACCTCTTCTAAGAAAAAACTCGCTGGTGCCGCTGTTGAAATTGGCGATGTTTGCTTTAAGCGTGATGGTGTATTTGCGATGGAATTAGGTGGACCAGAGGTTGGTCGTGGTTGTGGTGGGCGTGGAATTATTCACGGCTTTGAAACTTTAGAAAAATTAGGCTTCCATGATTGGGGATTTGATTATGTTCTCCTCGACTTCTTGGGAGACGTGGTTTGTGGTGGGTTTGGATTACCTATTGCACGTGATATGTGTCAAAAAGTGATTGTGGTTGGCAGTAACGATTTGCAATCCCTATATGTAGCTAATAACGTTTGTTCTGCCGTTGAATACTTCCGTAAATTAGGTGGTAACGTCGGTGTCGCAGGTATGGTGATTAACAAAGATGATGGTACCGGTGAAGCAGCTGCTTTTGCAGAAAGAGCTGGAATTCCTGTATTGTCAGCAATCCCTGCCAATGAAGATATTCGTCGTAAGAGTGCGAATTACGAAATTATTGGTAAACCAGGTACAGAATGGGCCAGCCTTTTTGCTGAGCTTGGTGATAACGTTGCTAAAGCCCCACCAGTGCGTCCTAAGCCACTCACGCAAGATGAGTTATTAGGCCTTTTCTCTGGTGATCAAGTAGGTCGCCATGTTGTGCTTGAACCAGCTAGCTTATTTGACATGGTAGGTAAGCATGAAGTTGAAAAAGAATCTCTTGAAGTTGTTTACGACAAAGTATAAAAATGACAACTCAAAAGATTATCCCTATTTTGAATAACCCACAGGCAGCTTCTGTAGATGGTTTAGGATGCCACTCTGGCGAAGCACAAATGATTGAAGCTGCCAAATCAGCGAATAAATCAGAGGTTCTTGAGCGTTACGCAAAAGACTATCCAAAAGGACCGCATGATCAGCCACAAAGTATGTGTCCAGCCTTTGGATCTTTGCGCGTCGGTTTGAGAATGAGAAGAACTTCAACGATTCTTTCTGGTTCGGCTTGTTGTGTTTATGGACTTACTTTTACATCACACTTTTATGGCGCGAAGAGAAGTGTTGGTTACGTTCCATTTAACTCAGAAAGTTTAGTGACTGGAAAGCTGTTTGAAGATATTCGCGAAGCCGTCTTCAAGGAAGCTGATCCTGCTAAATATGATGCAGTTGTGATCATTAATTTATGTGTTCCTACAGCTAGTGGAGTACCTTTACAGTTGCTGCCAAAAGAAATTAATGGCGTACGAATTATTGGTATTGACGTACCAGGATTTGGTGTTCCTACGCATGCAGAAGCCAAAGATGTTCTCGCCGGTGCGATGTTGAAATATGCTCGCAATGAGGCGGAGGCTGGACCGGTAACTGCACCACGTCAAGGTGTCTCAGACAAACCTACAGTCACTTTGTTAGGTGAAATGTTCCCTGTCGATCCAGTTGGTATTGGCATGATGCTAGAGCCTATGGGTCTTGCTGCAGGACCTGTTGTTCCGACACGTGAGTGGCGTGAGTTATATCAAGCACTAGATTGCGCTGTAGTAGCTGCAATTCATCCTTTTTATACCGCAAGTATTCGTGAGTTCAAAGCTGCTGGCAGAAATATCGTTGGTTCTGCACCGATTGGATATGAGGGCACTGCGGCTTGGCTCGAAGCTATTGGGAAATCCTGTAATGTGCCTGCTGATTTGATTGCTGCTGCACAGAATAAATTTTTACCCATGATTAAAGGTGCTTTAGCCGCGAAGCCAATTAAAGGACGTATTACTTTAAGTGGATATGAAGGCTCTGAATTATTGGTTGCAAGATTGTTGATTGAGAGTGGTGCTGATGTTCGTTACGTTGGATCTGCCTGCCCTAAAACAGAGTGGAGTGAAAACGACAAGAATTGGTTAGAAGCAAAAGGAGTGAGAGTTCAATATCGTGCATCTCTTGAGGATGATCTTGCTGCCATTGATGAATTCAAGCCTGATCTCGCCATTGGAACTACACCAGTTGTACAAAAAGCTAAGCAATTGACTCTCCCGTCTCTGTATTTTACGAATTTGATTTCTGCACGACCTCTCATGGGAGTTGCTGGAGCAGGTTCATTGGCACAAGTTGTGAACGCAGCAATCGCCAATAAACATCGATTTAATGAAATGGAAAGCTTCTTTAAGGACATTGGTACAGGACATTCTGCTGGAGTTTGGGATCAAGTACCTGTGGATCGACCTGACTTCAAAGCTGATGTCCGCCGTCGTTTAGAAAAAGCTGCTAAGAAGCGTAAAGCAGAGGAGATGGGCTCATGATGGTAATCGATCACGATCGAGCCGGAGGTTATTGGGGCGCGGTATATGTTTTTACAGCAATTAAAGGTTTGCAAGTAGTTATTGATGGTCCAGTTGGTTGTGAAAATTTACCAGTGACATCGGTCTTGCACTATACGGACGCATTGCCTCCTCATGAATTACCGATAGTTGTGACGGGTCTTGCGGAAGAGCAACTTGGACGCGAAGGAACTGAAGAGTCCATGAAGAGGGCGCACAAAGTTCTCGACCCTGATTTGCCTTCAGTGGTTGTTACGGGCTCTATTGCAGAAATGATTGGTGGCGGTGTAACGCCTGAAGGTATGAATATTTCTCGTTTCTTACCAAGAACTATTGATGAAGACCAATGGCAAAGCGCGAATCGTGCCATGTATTGGTTATGGACTGAGTACGGCGTAAAACATATTCCAGAGCGCCCAGCACGTAAAGAAGGTGAAAAGCCACGCGTAAATATTATTGGGCCTGCTTATGGCATGTTCAATATGTACAGTGACTTAGCTGAAATCAAGCGCTTAGTCGAAGGTATTGGCGCAGATATTAATATGGTGTTTCCGTTAGGTAGTCATCTTGCTGATGTCCCTAAATTAGTCGATGCTGATGTCAATATTTGTATGTTCCGCGAATTTGGTAGATTGCTATGTGAAAATCTTGATCGTCCTTATTTGCAGGCTCCAATTGGTATGCATAGTACGACAAAATTTTTACGAAAATTAGGGGAGTTGTTAGGCATTGATCCTGAGCCATTTATCGAAAAAGAAAAAAATACGACATTAAAACCCATTTGGGATTTATGGCGTTCAGTGACACAAGACTTTTTTGGTACTGCTAGCTTTGGCATTGTGGCCAATGAAACTTATACGCGTGGAGTCAGAAGTTTTCTAGAAGATGAAATGGGCTTGCCCTGTAATTTTGCTGTTCCGAGAAAGCCAGGCGATAAGACTAATAATCAAGAGATCCGAGAGTTTGTTCAAACTAAAACACCATTAGTTTTATATGGTAGCTTTAATGAGCGGATGTATGCGGCTGAAGTAGGTGGTCGTGCTGCTTATATTCCAGCATCTTTCCCTGGTGCAATTATTCGTAGACATACTGGTACTCCTTTTATGGGGTTTGCAGGAGCAACTTACATCATTCAAGAGTTTTGTAATTCTTTGTTTGATGCCTTGTTCCATATTTTGCCATTAGGAACTGACTTAGATAAAGTTGAGGCTACTCTCGCAAAAGCAGGTCAATTGCAAAACCTTCCATGGGATGAGCAGGCTCAAATGATTTTAAATTCAATCGTTGCTGATCAGCCTGTTTTGACACAGATTTCAGCAGCCAAGCGTCTTCGTGATCGTGCCGAAAGAGAAGCCAGAATGGCTGGAGCCTCACGTGTTACTGAAGAGTTATTAAAACGTATCCAAGCATCAACTGGTGCGGGAGTGAATTCATGAAAATGAAAAATTTTCTTTTCATGAATTGTAAAGAATATAGCGGCTCATCGTTATATCCCCAAGCTACACGGGGTGAGTGTAGTAACAGTTGTATCGCTTTTTTCAGGAGTAATCAACATGAGTGAAAACAGATCTGTATCTGGTTTGACGGATGCTGAAGCAAAAGAGTTCCATGTGTTTTATGTGCAGGGTTTAATGGGCTTTGTTGCAATAGCTGTAGTCGCGCACATACTTGTATGGGCATGGCGTCCTTGGTTTAATTGATGTTTTTATAACAAGAATAAAGGAAATATCATGCAAGAAAAGACAGAATCTATAGAAAAGCTGATGGAGGATGATTCCATATCATTCAAAATAATCTTTATGTTATGTTTTGTTATTTGCTTCGTGGTGGCTTTATTTGCGTTAGTTCTACCATTGCAATGGCGACTTTGGTTGCCAGGCTCAGAAGGAGAGAAATCTATTTTTGAATCTGTAAAGGTAGGAGTTTATAGCTTTATGTCTTATTTAACATAGGAGAAGCATTATGTGGAGAATTTGGAAACTATACGATCCGTTAAGGGCGATGGTAGCACAAGGCGTTTTTCTCTTCGCTTTGGCAGCTATGATTCATTTGGTTTTATTGAGCACCAATCAATACAAATGGTTAGATGGCATGTCACAAGCGCAGTATTCGCAGTCACGCGCTGCAAAGTAATTTGCTGTTCAAGCCTTGGAAGTTTTTTGGCAACAATGAGCTTCCAAGCACGAATTCAATAAGAAGTTATAAATTAGAAATAGGGAGAGCAAATCATGGCGATGCTCAATTTTGAAAGAAAGTATCGGGTACGTGGTGGGACTCTAGTTGGCGGAGACTTATTCGACTTCTGGGTTGGTCCTTTTTACGTTGGTTTTTTTGGCGTCACTACAGTCTTTTTTAGTTTTATTGGTACTGCCATGATT
Organism: uncultured beta proteobacterium; assembly: GCA_903867305.1. Taxonomy (GTDB): domain Bacteria; phylum Pseudomonadota; class Gammaproteobacteria; order Burkholderiales; family Burkholderiaceae; genus Polynucleobacter. The sequence continues at coordinate 125,471 of CAIPQU010000045.1, read as the reverse complement.
TTATGGGGCGCTGCTCATCAAGGCGTCTTTAATATTTGGCAAATCAATATTGCTCCGCCTGACTTAAAGTATGGGCTAGGTACAGCGCCGATGATGGAGGGTGGGTTATGGCAGATCATTACCATCTGTGCGCTTGGTGCTTTTGGTTCATGGGCTCTACGTGAAATTGAAATCGCCCGTAAGTTAGGGATGGGCTTACATGTTCCCTTTACTTATCTCATGGCGGTTTTTGCCTATTTCTCATTAGAGGTTATACGACCAGTAATGATGGGGGCATGGGGTCATGCATTTCCATATGGAATTATGAGTCACCTCGACTGGGTCTCCAATACGGGTTATCAGTATTTACATTTCCATTACAACCCAGCGCATATGATTGCGGTTACCTTATTCTTTACTACAACCTTAGCTTTATCTTTACACGGCGCATTAGTACTTTCTTCTACGAACCCAGCTAGTGGCCACAATGTCAAAACACCTGAACACGAAGACACTTTTTTCCGTGACTTTATTGGTTATTCAGTAGGTACATTGGGGATTCATCGGGTAGGGCTTTTCTTAGCGCTAGCAGCAGTATTTTGGAGTGCGGTATGTATTATTTTGAGTGGACCATTTTGGACTAGAGGTTGGCCAGAGTGGTGGACATGGTGGTTAAACATGCCAATTTGGCACTAATTGGATAGAGGAAAATATACATGGACTATCAAAATCTATTCACTCAAACTCAAGTCATCGGACCAGAGAATCATGGTGCACCAATCAATGCATACGACCAGCGTGAACGCACACAAGGCATTGGTTTTAGCTACCTCATGGGTAAGTTGGGTAATGCACAGTTAGGTCCTATTTATTTAGGAAGATTAGGTGTTGCATCATTAACGTTTGGATTGTTGGCATTTTGGATTATTGGTTTCAATATGCTAGCTCAGGTTAATTGGAGCCCGATCCAATTTGCTCGACAATTATTTTGGTTATCCTTGGACGCTCCATCGCCAAAGTATGGACTACGTTTAGCGCCATTAAGTGATGGTGGTTGGTGGAATATCTGCGGGTTATTTTTGACTATTGCTATTTTATTGTGGTGGATGAGAACCTATAGACGTGCTAAAGCTCTTGGTATGGGTACACACGTTGCTTGGGCTTTTGCCGCAGCGATTTGGCTATATCTCGTTTTAGGACTTTTCCGTCCAATTTTGATGGGTAGTTGGAGTGAAGCAGTACCATTTGGTATCTTCTCTCATCTTGACTGGACAGCCGCATTATCGATTCGTTATGGTAATTTGTTTTATAACCCTTTCCATATGCTTTCGATTTTCTTCTTGTATGGATCGGTACTCTTATTTGGTATGCACGGGGCAACCATTCTTGCAGTAGGCAGGTATGGTGGTGAGCGCGAGATCGAACAAATTGTTGATCGTGGAACCGCTTCTGAGCGCGCGGCCTTATTCTGGCGCTGGACAATGGGCTTTAATGCCACGATGGAATCAATTCACCGTTGGGCTTGGTGGTTTGCTGTGTTATGTCCAGTGAGTGGTGGCATTGGTATTTTATTAACGGGAACCTATGTGGATAACTGGTATTTATGGGCGATGCATCATGGCATGGTCCCATCTTATCCATTGACGAATGTGATCGACCCATCGATTGCTACACCACCTTTTATTCCAAGTGTTCAGGGAGTTAAATAATGAAAAAAATATTACTTCCAATCCTACTATCTATTGGCGCAATGCTGCTTGCGGGATGTGAACGTCCCTCGTCACAATTAGATCAAAGCGGCTTTCGTGGAACAGCGATGGTGAACGTACAAAACCCAAGAATTAATGCGGAGAAAGCTAAACTGAATGAACTGCCACCTTCTATGGGGTTAATGCCTGCTGATGGGGATAAGGCCTCTAAGATCTATAAGAATGTGCAAGTATTGGGTAACTTGAGTCAAGCGCAATTTACGACGTTTATGGTAACCATGGTGAATTGGGTTGCTCCGAACGAAGGCTGTGCATACTGCCACAATCCAGCAAATTTTGCAGAGGACTCAAAGTACACAAAAATCGTTGCAAGACGCATGATTCAAATGACACAAAATATTAATGTCAATTGGAAGGATCACGTTAAGGAAACTGGTGTGACTTGTTATACCTGTCACCGTGGAAATAATATTCCGCAAAACGTTTGGTTTAAAGAAGTTCCACAAAATATTAATGGGCCTGCTTTAGGGCAACGAAATGGTCAGAATGCACCGGCAGCATCGGTTGGTTATTCATCCTTAACCAATGAACCGTTTTCAAAATATTTATTAGCGAATAACCCAGCCCGCATACAGGGTGATAAAGGTTTGCCCAATGGTAATGTGCATGCCCTTCAAGAAACTGAAGACGTCTATGGAATTATGATGCATTTTTCATCAGCTTTAGGTGTCAACTGTACGTATTGCCATAATTCCCGTGCCTTTAGTGACTGGTCTCAAAGTACTCCGCAACGTGCTCTGGCATGGTACGGTATACAGATGGTAAAAGACACTAACAATACCTTTATGACCCCACTCACGAAGACCTTTCCAGCACATCGTTTAGGTGGCACTGGTGATGTGGCTAAAGCCAACTGTTTAACTTGCCACCAAGGTGCTAACAAGCCTTTGTATGGTAAAAGCATGATTGGAGATTATCCGTTTTTGGCAGCAGGTTATCCGACAAAGGCAGCAACTGAAAAAACAGTTGCCGCTAAATAGGTGTATTGGTGTTGTAGCGCTGTTTATGGCGCCTTAGGGCGCCATTTTTTTAAAGGTTAAAGTTTTGGATACACAAGTAGATCGTTTTCGGATTCCATTTATGACAGATATCGATAGTGCATATCCAGAAAAATCACGAGTCATCGTTATTGGTACTGGCTTTGGTGGTTTAGCTGCAGCAATTCGTTTAGCCATTAAGGGATATGAAGTTACGGTATTAGAGAAATTGGATTCTCCAGGTGGTAGAGCTTATGTTCATCACCGAAATGGTTATACCTTCGATGCGGGTCCTACGATTATTACTGCACCTTTTCTTCTTGAGGAGCTATGGACCTTATGTGGGAAGAAGATGAGCGATGATATTGACTTACGCTTAATGGACCCTTTTTATCAAGTACGTTTTAATGATGGAAAAGTCTTTAACTATACCGGTGATCCAGTAAAAATGAGAGCTGAGGTTGCGAAGTTTTCACCTAAAGATCTTCCTGGTTATGAAAAGTTTTTAAAAGAAGCGGAAAAATGTTACAAGTTGGGATTTGAAGATTTAAGTGATGTTGCTTTTACACGCTTCATTGATTTGCTCAAAGCGTTACCTAGTATGATTCGTATGAAAGCTTGGGAAAGTATTTATCAATTAGTTGCACGATATTTTAAAGATCCGCAATTACGCCAAGTCATGAGTTTTCATCCTTTACTAATTGGCGGAAATCCATTTTCAGTCACCGCAGTTTATGCCTTAATTAATTCCCTAGAGCGTAAATGGGGCGTGCATTCAGTGATGGGTGGAACGGGTCAATTAATTCGCGGCATGGCCAAGTTATTAGATGGTTTGGGCGTAAAGATTCGCTATCATAGCGAAGTTAAAAAAATCAATATTCAAGAAGGTCAAGTCACCGGAGTCACGTTAGCTGATGGACACGTCTTATATGCGGATAAAGTGGTTTCTAATGCAGATTCAGCATGGACGTATCGTTACTTAGTTGATGAGAAATATCGTCAACATTGGACCAATCAAAAAATTGAACGTGGCAGTTACTCCATGAGCTTATTTGTTTGGTATTTTGGTGTTAAACGTCAGTATCCAGAGATTCCACATCATATGATGTTGTTGGGTGACCGCTATGAATCTTTACTCACAGATATTTTTAAGAAACACCATTTAGCTAAAGACTTTAGTTTGTATCTGCATCGCCCTACAGCGACCGATCCTTCATTAGCCCCAGCAGGACATGATACGTTTTATGTGTTGTCACCAGTGCCTCATCTAGATAGTGGTGTCAACTGGGAAGAACATATGGAGTCTTATCGCCAATCGATCCAAGAATATCTTGAAAAAACAGTATTACCTGGTTTAGGTGAATACGTAACAGAATCGTTTTGTATGACTCCACAGGACTTTAAAGATCGATTATTATCTTTTAAAGGCGCTGCATTTGGTCTTGAGCCACTGCTTTTACAAAGCGCATGGTTTAGACCGCACAACATAAGTGAAGACATCAAAGGTTTGTATATGGTTGGAGCGAGTACTCACCCTGGAGCTGGAATCCCTGGCGTGCTTTCTTCAGCAAAGGCTTTAGAAAGTGTGATACCAACTCTTCAATCTAGGAAAAGTTATGACTTCTAAATTATTTTTAAATCCGTTAATGATTTTTAAAAATCAGTCACTTTTAGCTGATGGACCAAGTTCAAGTGTCTCTGATACGATTCAATGCGAAGAGCTCATGCGTGGTGGATCTAAATCGTTCTTTGCGGCATCACGCGTTCTTCCTAAGCGTGTGCGTAATCCAGCCATTGCACTCTATGCATTTTGTCGTTTGATGGATGATATTGTTGATGAAGGTGGTGAAGATGTCAGCATAATTCAACAACTCGTTGAGCGGCTTGATCTCATCTATGCTGGTAAACCCATAGATGTTCCTGCGGACCGTGCATTAGCCATTGTTGTCACAGAATTTAAAATCCCTAAAGTTCTTTTAGAGGCACTTCTTGAGGGATTTACCTGGGATAAAGAGGGGCGTCGTTATCACACCCTTGATGAGTTGTATGATTATGCAGCTCGTGTTGCTGGGACTGTGGGCGCTATGATGTCATTGATTATGGGGACTAGAGATCATATCGCTGTAGAGCGTGCTTGTGAACTAGGCCTTGCTATGCAGCTCACGAATATTGCTCGTGATGTAGGTGAAGATGCTCGTAATGGCCGCTTATATTTGCCCACGCAATGGTTAGAGGAAGAGGGAATTGATCCAGAGGAGTGGTTAAAAGCGCCAATCTTTAATTCAAAAATTGCACGCGTGGTTGATCGTTTATTAAAGGCCGCAGATATCCTATATCAACGATCTCAAAGTGGTATTGCTAAATTACCACGTGATTGTCGAGCAGCCATTTATGGCGCTCGATTAGTCTATGCTCAAATTGGTCGCCAAATTGAAAAACAAGCTTTAGATTCTGTTACTCAAAGAGCGATCGTTTCTAGCAGTCAGAAAAAGCTTTTAATGTTAAAAGCCTTATCAGCGATGGTTCATGTTGTGAAGCCTAAAGCTGATGTAGAGCCTATCAGAGCGATTCAGTATTTAGTAGAGGCGGTACCCTTTGAAGACCCCTATGCTCATTATGGCGGCAGTCTTGAGCAGCGCATTGTTTGGGTGATCAATACTCTAGAAAAGGCTGAGCGGCATCGTTTGTCGCGCATGCAGCCTTTGTATCCCACTAAGTAATCCTTGGCATCCGCCAAGGAAGCATCATTTGTACCGCCTTGGAAGAGAAGCGCGGTACGTTTAAGGTTTCGTGCATGCAGACGAGATCTTCCCCTAACCAATGGCCTTTTAAGATAGAGCGACTATAAAAGGGCGTATCTTCTAGATCTTGAATCACGCTAAGATTGTTTTTGTCTGAACGAAGATGGCGTTGTATTTTCCATAAGGTAAGAGGCAGGGCTTGCCTAGCTCCAATCTCAAAATCTTCAACTTGGCCATCAGATTTAAATTTAAGCGCTAATAAATTTTCATGACCATTTTTTTCACGCACATCATAGACCACTGCGGTACTTTGGTCTTTTAATAAAGCTCGCGCCCAGTCCCAATCTTTAAATGGACGGTTAATGGGTTCATCTCCTTCGTTAGAATCAAGATAAGCATGGCCTTGCCAGCTAATATTGGGTTCTTCAAGAGCAACTTCGATACGTGAGGTTGGGGCAATTGGTCCCCAGCGATGTTTCTTATGCTGATCGAGCCCCACCGAATAATGAAATAACTGTTCCGGAAATACTTTGACATGACCAGTTACTTTTTGACCGAAGGGAAGAGATCTTTCTTTAATACGAATTTCTAAAGACTGTCCATTCCAATGTAAATCACTAGGACCTATTTGAAAATGTGTTGCATCGCGCTGCACATGTCTTGGGCCACGCTCCGTCATCGTCCAGCGTTTTTTACCTGGGCTATAGATAGCAACATTAAGACAGCAATAATGGTTGGGATCTGCAAACTCTTTGCGATTAGCAAACAAATAATATGGCGAAAAAACACTACCAATAAACGCAATGATGGTGATGCCATGTTGGCCATCATCGCTGATACCATCGACGTACCACCACAGATAGCCCCCATGAGGAACTATTTGATCAAAGGCTGGCGAGCCATCAGGCTTGCGGCCACCAGACGTCCTGAAAGAGCTGCCATCGGCACCCCTGGGCCCGGATGAACGCTCCCTCCCGCCAGATAAAGATTCTTGATGTTGGACATGGAGTTGGGTCTTTGGAATGAGCTCATCCATCCATGGGTTGCCATTCCATAAAGGGCCCCCTTGGTTCCTGGAAATAGTTGATGAAAATCTTGTGGACTCGTTCTGACCATTTGCCAAGATGTTGGATGTATCTCTAGGCCACTTCTGCCCAGTAGTTGAATGACTTGTTGTTGACATGACTCGATCTCCTCAGGACGAAGTGTTTGGTCACCATTTGCAGGTGCATTGACTAGTAGCAACATTTTTTCAGATGCGTCGGTGCTGCGTTCTTGGTGAATACGACTTTGTGCACAAAGATAGACAGTAGGCCGAAGGGGTAATTTCTTTTTCTGGAAAATATCAGTAAATTCAGCTGCATAATTCTCATCAAAAAAAACATTATGTCGACTTAAGTCAAATTGATTACTCTTCGCACTTGCAGACCAAGTAACGGCAGATAATGATGGGACGGTAGGCATTGGAGGGGTAGCTTCTTTGACATCACTACCCAATAAGCCTTGAGACAGTGCGGCAATATCGCCATTGAAGATAAAGCTATCGGCATGAATGATTTCTCCAGAATCTAATTCAACATGATTCACTTGATGATTAGTTACGACGATACGTTTGACTGATTGGCCACATCGAATCTTCGCCCCTCTTGCACTTGCAAGCTGAGCGATGATTTTGGGTAATTGCGTCATACCTTGATCAATCGACCAGACTCCAGCCATTTCTACATGTGCGATCAGCATCAAGGTTGCTGGCGCTAAAAATGGTGAGGAACCGCAATAGGTTGCGTATCTACCAAAGAGTTGTTGCAGTCTCTTATCGGGGAAAAAGTGTTCGAGAGATTGCCATAGATTCTTAAATGGACCTATGCCGATTAAAGTTTTTGTGCCGGAGAGTCCTAATTGACTCATCATGCTCGATAAGGATGGGCGACTGGCACGAATATAAGGGACTTCTAAGGCTTCGTAGACTTTTTTGCTTGCACGGCAAAACTCCAAAAACAAATCAGCTTGTTTTTTCCCTGAAAACTCTTGAATAGCTTGGGCACTTAGATGTTGATCAGCAAATAAGTCGAGACGCTCTTTACCCCAAAAGTGCCTTGCAAGTACTGGTAATGCTGTCGTCGAAATCAGGCTATCAAAGTCTTCATGACACTCTTTAAATAGTTCATCAAAGACCCAACGCATGGTAAAGACTGTTGGACCGGAATCAATATCAAGAGAGTTGACGCTCACGGTTCTAATTTTTCCACCAACTTGATCAGCTTTTTCGAGGAGCGTGACTTGGTAGCCTTGATGAGATAGCTTTAAGCTCGCACAAAGACCAGCAATACCGCCCCCAATAATGACCACCTGTTGATTAGCCATAGTGCTTACCTCGCCAAATTCCTTGTGGTTGAATGGGAATAAACCGAGTAAACATGGACTCTGAAAAAAATTGACCCTGATAGGCTGTTTGAATTGCCTCAAGATGTGCTCCACTGCGAGCATATTGATCCATCGCTGAGGGTGATTCCCACATCGTAAATGTGGCTTGTCGTAAATAAGGTGCCTCACCTAGACCTGCTGCTAATAAACAACCTTTGGCCTGTTCAAGAGAGTCTTGAGCCGGTGGTGCTTTACTCCAAAAAGAAGGTGCTTTAGAAAACTTAATCGATGCACGCGTAATTCCAGCAATTGCCCCCTCAAGAGGGGTAGCTTGAGTAATTTGCATTTCGTTTTTTGACCAGCTTCCTTTGGAGGAGTAGGCCTGGAGCATGACTGAAAAATATTCAGAAGCATGCACTTGGTAATTTTTGATAATTAACGAATTTTTTAAAAATTCTTCAGCGAGTTGTTGGGACTTGAAGACACAAAATAATCCTTGTTTTTTAAAACTGGGATATAGATCAAAGCCGCCATGTTTGCCACAACCAAGAACTTTGACAAATTGAAGACCTGGGATGTTCGAGAAAGGGTATTTACCCATGACTAGACGAGAAACACCCCAAGGTACTGCGCTTGATTTGTAATCCACCAGACTCAGTACCGCAGTTTGTTGCTCCATAAAGCCGAATTAATTATCTTCAGTACCGTTAGGTTCAGTGATGCCAAAACGGCGCATTTTAATGTAGAGACTTTGTCGTGATAAGCCGAGCATTTCAGAGGCTGAGACACGATTATTCATTGTCAACTCAAGGGCCGACATAATGCACATCTTTTCGATCATATCGGTTGTTTCGCTCACGATATCACGCAAAGGAACACGACCGACTAGTTCAGTCAGTTTCGTCGCAGTTTGTTTGAGATCGTGGTTCGTTTGATTTCTTTGCGAAATACGCTGACCAATACTGCGAATGCTAAACCCAATATAGGATTCTTTTTCATTAATCACCTTAACTGCCGATAGTTCAACTTCAACACCACTGGAGTTTCCATTGGGAATGATGCTCGTTATGTAGTGCTTAATGGAACTTTTATCTTTTAAGTTATTCAATATAACTTGCAAGTCAATGCTAGAGCGACCCAGCCAATTATCAATTGGCTCATTCGCAATCTCACTCATCTTTTCTACCTTGGTCATCTCTAAAAAGGTTTGGTTACTAGTGAGGATTTTCCCACGTGTATCCGTTATCACAAAGGCATCTGATGAGTGTTGCACAGCATTCATTAATCGTAGACTATTATCATCGACGCTTGAATGATCAGTAATTTGTGAGTTCAGAATAATATTGATCAGAAAAATAGTTTGATTTTCTTCTCGGAGGAAATTAACAGAAATCTCAGCAGGCACAGAATTTTTTACTAACTTTACCGATATTTTTTTAGAGACATTAATATTTCTGGAAGAGTTTAAGACTTCTTGCAGTTCATTAAAGTCATTCATATCAATAAATTCGGCTAATGAACGTCCAATCATACGACGTCCTTTATCAGCCATTAAATCTTGGGCGACAGAATTTGCTTCTAAAATCTTATAGGTACTACCATCAATAATGACATGAGAGGTAGTGCTTAGATCGAAAAGTTGACGATAACGAGCCTCAGCAAAACGAAGGCGTAAATAGTCTGTCTCAATAGCTTGTTGGGCTTCAATGAGTCGTTGCTGAAGATTAGCAAGGCTGCGTAGATCTCGACCTATACCCAATATCTTATTATCTTGGGTGCAGTGAAGAACCATGACCATTAAAGGTAAATCAGGGCTATCTGGGGAAGAAATATTGATTTGACGCCATTTTTGATGATTCTCATCATCTTTGGCAGCTAAAAGCATCTCTATTTTTTTTCGGCTTTCAACAGTTGAGCTTTCGACCCATGATTTTCCAATAAGTGACTTCAGATGGGCAAAGCCTGGTGTTTGTGTATTGAGAACATTTTCAATAATACCGTTCTCATCCATCACCAAAACTGTATCAGCCACATGACTAATCAGGTTAGCAGCGGACGAGGAATCAATATCATTGATTCTGTTCGAGCTTTTATTGGGTAGGATATTCATGTTGACGGCCAAGTGTAAAAAAGCATTGACATGAATTGTATCGTGTTTTATTTGTGTAAAACAATTAATTTAACCCCATATTCTTTTTCTGTGACACTAGAGTTTCAGCTTGCCGAATGGCATCGTTTGCATCAGCAGACTTGATTTCAGCCTGAATATCCTTGAAGAGTTCAGGGTGAGAACTATAAAGTGGTCCACCCACCATGAAAGTTACATTGGGGTTCATGGAACGTTCACGAAGAGTAGCGATTAAATGGTTGATTCCAACCAACTGATCGCTATACCCAACGGATATTCCAATCACATCAAACCATTGTGAAAATATCAAGTTATTAATTTCTTCGATCGATAAATTAGGTTCACCCCATACTCGCCAACCAGCTTTTCTAAAAAATTCCACAACAATAAATAGGCCTAAAGTATGTTGTGATTTTGGGGCGGGAAGAAGAAGGGCATTGAGGTTTTCAATGGGTAAACTATTTTTTAATTGAAAATCTTTGCTAAGACCGTAGAGTATATGCTGTAAGCGCCACAGCCCAATAGTAACATCCGTAAAGCTACAAATATCTTGCTCCCAAAGCTCGCCTAGTTTTCTGGCGGTGGTAGGGATTAAGTCAAGGTAAATAGAATCAATTGCAACATTTTTAGCAACTAGTTTTTTGACAAAATCTACACAAGAATCTTGACTACCGTTGACGCATAATCCACAAAGAAGATCTACTTCTGCAACATGAATTTTTCGTTGTCCTGTCGAGGCTAATTCTTCAAGAGGTGAATTAGCTTGGTGGCTAATGAGAAGGCGCGGAATAATTTCTTTATCGAGCATTTGAATTAAAATTTCGACCGGTCCTGACGCTTCCTTGGCATCTTTACCCTGATCATCTTCGCAAAGTGATGCATTCCCAGCTGTTGAATTTGTCATTTGCCTCATTACCTTAGATATTAAAGTATTTTTTATAGTTTCTAGAGGTTTAACCATATATGAGATCAAGTAAATTAATAAGTAGGGATATTACCGTAAAGTTTAATTTACACCTATTTTTTACTAGTGTCTAATTATATTTACGTTATTAAGGGAAAGCCCTATGTTGCGTAAATTATTTTGGGCGTAAACTTTAGTTGACAGTGCGAGTTAAAACACCAACAGGCTTACGAATGACGCAAACGAAACAATTACTTTATACACCAGAACAGCGTATCAAAAGAGATCAATCCATTTGGACCATCGTACAAGGTGTATTAGCACCTGTACAGTTTTTAGTGTTTTTGGTCAGCATTACGTTGGTTATACGTTTCTTGGCAACTGGAAAAGATTATGACCTCGCTAACTATTCCATCTTAGTTAAAACATTTTTTTTATTACTCATTATGGTGACGGGATGTATTTGGGAAAAAGTAGTGTTTGATAAGTATCTTTTTGCTGAGGCTTTTTTCTGGGAAGATGTATTTAGTATGCTCGTCATTTTTCTTCATTTGACATATGTATATGCGCTCTTTAACAATTCCTTAGAGCCTAAATCATTAATGGCGGTGGCCCTGTGTGCCTATGTTGCTTACTTTATCAACGCGGCGCAATTTATTTGGAAATTACGGATGGCCCGCAAAGACTATGAGGCCATGTTAATAGAGCAATCTCATTCAGCAGGTGAACTGTTTACTAAAGGTTATGCTTCATGAACGCCGTCATTCCAATTCAGCAAATACAAGCCCCAGGGTGTGGCTCACCTCCTGAAGTATTGAAGGAGCGTGGTCAGCGTGAAGTTTTTTGTGGCTTAACCGGCATTATTTGGATGCATCGCAAAATACAAGATGCATTTTTCCTTGTTGTAGGTTCTAGAACGTGCGCCCATTTAATTCAATCAGCGGCAGGTGTGATGATTTTTGCAGAGCCGCGCTTTGCTACTGCCATTATTGACGATCGTGACTTGGCTGGCCTCGCTGACGCGAATGCTGAATTAGACAAAGTGGTACAAAAATTATTGGCGCGCCGCCCAGATATTAAATTACTATTTTTAGTAGGTTCTTGCCCATCAGAAGTGATTAAATTAGATTTGCACCGTGCTGCTGGTCGCTTAGATAAGCAGTTTGGCCCGAATGTCAGAATTTTAAATTACTCTGGAAGTGGCATTGAGACAACCTTTACTCAAGGCGAAGATGCTTGCTTAAATGCGATGGTTCCTGAGTTGCCTGTAACAGATCAGCGATCACTGATGATTGTGGGCTGTTTGCCAGATATTGTTGAAGATCAATTTAGTCGTTTATTGAAAGAAATGGGGATTGAACAGTTTAGTTTCTTCCCACCGCGCAACTCCAAATCATTACCTTCGATTGGAGAAAATACGCAATTCATTCTTGCCCAACCCTTTTTAGGTGATACCACTCGTGCCTTAGAGTCCCGTGGCGCAAAGATGTTGAGCTCCCCGTTCCCATTTGGTGTTGAAGGAACAACCGCTTGGTTATCAACGATTGCTCAAGCGATGGGAGTTGATCAAGCTTTGTTTGAAAAAGTGGTCGCGCCTAAGCAAGCAAGAGCAGAAATGGCTTTAAAGCCACTAAAAGAAACTTTACAGAATAAAAAGATCTTCTTTTTCCCCGACTCTCAATTAGAAATTCCACTCGCTAGATTTTTACATCGTGAGTTAGGTATGCAATTGACCGAAGTGGGAACGCCTTATTTACATCGTCAAATTTTAGAAAAAGAGCTTGAGTGGATGCCTTCTAATGTTTTACTCTCTGAGGGGCAAGATGTTGAGAAACAGTTAGACCGTTTAAAAGTTGCTGCGCCTGATATGGTGGTTTGTGGCTTAGGTTTAGCCAATCCACTGGAGTCTCAAGGGCTTACAACTAAATGGGCGATCGAGCTCGTCTTTAGTCCTATCCATGGCTATGATCAGGCAGCTGATTTAGCAGAATTATTTGCACGACCACTGCGCAGAAAAGAAAAACTTCAGTTTCAAACGGAGGCCTTATGCAACTAACGTTATGGACGTATGAAGGTCCTCCGCACGTTGGCGCTATGCGCATTGCAACTGCAATGAATGATTTGCATTACGTCTTGCACGCCCCCCAGGGAGATACATACGCTGATCTTCTCTTCACAATGATTGAGCGTTTACCAAAAAGACCTCCAGTAACCTATACCACCTTCCAAGCGCGTGATTTGGGTGGTGATACAGCCAATTTATTTAAAACTGCCGCCAAAGAATCCTATGATCGGTTTAAGCCGCAAGCCATGATTGTTGGTGCTTCATGCACCGCTGAGTTGATTCAAGATGACCCAGGTGGATTAAGTAAGGCGCTAAATTTACCCATTCCAGTGATTCCCCTAGAACTACCTTCTTATCAAAAGAAAGAAAACTGGGGAGCGTCAGAAACGTTTTATCAAATTGTGCGCCATCTCACCGTACAAGATACGAAAACTCCAGCTGCTACCCATATTCAACAACGTCAAGAAAAGTTAGCTGCTGGGAAAAAACCGAGCTGTAATATTTTAGGACCGACAGCATTAGGTTTTAGACATCGTGATGACATTAAAGAAGTTAGCAAAATGTTAGCTATGTTAGGCATTGAGATCAATGTTATTGCTCCGCAAAGTGCTAGCCCAATAGATATTACACGGATTCCTCAAGCAGATTTTAATGTCATTTTATATCCAGAAATTGCTCAGACGACAGCTTCATGGTTATCCAGAATGTATGGTCAACCATTTACGAAGGTAGTGCCGATCGGTGTGAACGCAAGCATCGATTTTATGAAGGAAGTTGCAAAACTGGCGGGTATTTCCGAAGAGAAAGCCCTCAAAGAAATTCAATCGAATTCTTCATGGTATGCACGATCAGTAGACTCGACATACCTCACAGGCAAAAGAGTCTTTATCTTTGGCGATGCTACGCATGTGATTGCAGCAGCCAGAATCTCTCGCGACGAAATGGGTTTCCAAGTGGTTGGGATGGGAACTTACTCAAGAGAGTTTGCTAAAGAAGTTCGAGAGGCGGCCAAATTATACGGACTTGAAGCGATCATTACCGATGACTATCTTGAGGTTGAAGAAAAAGTAGCCGAACTTGCTCCTGAGTTAGTCCTTGGGACGCAAATGGAGCGTCATATTTCTAAAAGACTCGGTGTGCCATGTGCGGTTATATCAGCCCCAGTTCACGTTCAAGATTTCCCAGCACGTTATGCACCGCAGATGGGTTTTGAGGGCGCTAATGTGATTTTTGATACTTGGATTCATCCGCTGATGATGGGATTAGAAGAGCATCTCATCATGATGTTTAGAGAGGATTTTGAGTTTAATAGTAATGTCCCAGCATCGCATCTGGGACATGTTGGTGGTATGCAGTCGGGAGCACAGCATGCTCCAGAATCGCCAGCATATTTTGAAACTGAAGTACCGGCAATACATCAAGAGCAGCACGTCAAAAAAGAACCGCTCACACAAATAGAACAGCCTATAACAACAAAACCATCTACGAATGAACCTGCACCATGGTCAGCAGATGCCTTAAAAGAATTAGGAAAAATACCATTTTTTGTGCGCGGTAAAGCTCGTCGTAACACTGAAAAGTACGCGCAAGAACATGGTATGCAACAGATCACTTTGGAGACGCTATACGATGCAAAAGCCCATTTCAGTCGTTAATAAGACGCCACTGAAGTTTGTTCTCATCACGATGGATACCCATCTGATGAGTGCGAGTCAGAAAGCAAATTTTGCATTGAAACGTGAAATGCCGAATTTGGATTTTAAGATTCATGCAGCCGCAAGCTGGGCGAATGACCCAAAACAATTACAAGAGTGTAAACAAGATATTGCTAGTGCTGACATTGTCGTGACGACGATGTTATTTTTAGAAGACCATTTTTTACCCATCTTAGATGATTTAAAGGCGCGAAGAGACCATTGCGATGCGATGGTTTGTGCCATGTCGGCAGCTGAAGTCGTACCACTCACGAAGATTGGTAATTTTGATATGAGTCAGCCTGCCAGTGGCCCATTGGCTTTACTCAAAAAGATGCGTGGACCTAAAGACAAAAAGACAACGGGTGGCGCTGCGCAAATGAAGATGTTGCGTCGTTTACCGAAGATTCTCAAATATATTCCAGGAACAGCGCAAGATGTTAGAGCTTATTTTTTAACATTGCAATATTGGTTAGGTGGTTCAGAAGAAAACATGTTCCATATGGTTCGCTTCTTGATTCAAAAATATGCTGACGGTCCAAGAGCAAGCTTAAAAAATAGCAAAAGTAAGGTTGTAGAACCTCTCATGTATCCAGATGCTGGTGTTTATCATCCACGCTTGAAGGGGCGCATTAGTGAAGAGATATCTCAAGTACCGAAACTCGTGCCAGATAGTAAAGCCAAGGGTAAGATTGGTATCTTGCTTTTAAGATCTTATGTATTAGCCGGAAATACGGAGCATTATGACGCCGTTTTTGCAGCTCTAGAGGCCCGTGGTTATCAAGTTATTCCAATCTTTGCCGCAAGTTTAGATGCGCGTCCTGCAATTGATGCTTTTTTCATGAAAAATGGTAAGCCTACCATTGATGCCATGATTTCACTCACTGGTTTTTCTTTAGTTGGTGGTCCTGCTTATAACGATGCCAAAGCAGCGGAAGAAGTTTTAGCCAAATTAGATGTGCCTTATATCGCTGCGCATCCAGTTGAGTTCCAAAATCTTTCTGATTGGGGAAGTTCTGATCGTGGCTTGTTGCCAGTTGAAAGTACCCTCATGGTAGCGATCCCAGAGTTAGATGGGGCAACGAATCCGATGGTCTATGGTGGTCGTCCAGGCGCACCAGGAACAACTTGTTCAGGTTGTCATCGCCACTGTACCTTTACTGAAACTAGTAATACCAATGATATGTTTACTTGTGTAGAGCGGGTGGATATGCTTTCTGCAAGGTTGGATAAGCTAATCACTCTCAAAAAATCTAGTAATCGAGATCGTAAAGTTGCTATCGTGATCTTTAACTTCCCACCAAATGCTGGAAGAGTCGGAACTGCGGCATACCTTGGTGTTTTTGAATCGATCTTTGAAACCATGTCACGCATGAAACGTGATGGCTACCAAGTAGAGATGCCTGCATCCGTAGATGAGTTAAGAGATTCCATATTGCACGGTAATGCACAACAATACAATACTGATGCGAATGTGCATTTTAAGATTCCTGTGCAAGATCATATTCGTCGTGAGACTTGGTTATCAGAGATTGAGAAACAATGGGGACCAGCCCCTGGCAAGCAACTTACTGACGGCTCAGGTATCTATATCCTTGGTAAACAATTTGGTAATGTTCTCCTCTCAGTTCAACCTGGCTTTGGATACGAAGGTGATCCAATGCGTTTGCTCTATGAAAAAGGGTTTACTCCAACCCATGCTTTTTCAGCGTATTACCGTTATTTACGGGAAGACTTTGGAGCCCATGCCGCTTTACATTTTGGAACACATGGTGCACTGGAATTTATGCCGGGTAAACAAACTGGTATGTCTGGAAGTTGTTGGCCAGACCGATTAATTAAAGATTTACCAAATATTTATTTATACGCATCAAATAACCCATCAGAGGGAGCGATTGCAAAGAGAAGATCTGGAGCAACGCTGATTAGTTATTTGACGCCGCCGATTGCTCAGGCTGGTCTTTATAAAGGGCTTGCTGATGTAAAGGCGTCGATTGATCGCTATCGTTTATTACCAGAAGATGATCATGATTCAGCCAATGTGACTGAAAGACAGCAATTAAGTGAACTCATTTATCAACAGGCGGTTGATATTGAAATCCTGCCGAATACAAGTTCATGGGCTCAGTTGACCCCAAAGCAAATCAGTTTGGAAGTGGTTCGTTTAAGTGAAGAGCTATTAGAGTATGAATATGCTTTGATCCCCGAAGGCTTACATGTGATTGGTAAGAAAAAAGAGTTGCATGGACGTCTAGAAATGCTCAAGAGTATGGCCAAGTTTAGTGTTGATATGAATTTAGAAGATCAGGTATTCGTTGATATAGCCAAAGGATCTTTACCTCAAGAAATTATTTTGCAGCACCAACTTGGCAAGATTGAAAATATTACCAAAATCATTACTGATCTGCAGACTGCTGACAAGTTAATGCAAATTGATAGTGAGTTAGATGGCGTCATGAAAGCACTTGACGTTAAATATATTGCCCCCGCTCCTGGTGGCGACGTATTACACAATTTGGAGGTATTACCGACTGGACGCAACTTGCATGGCTTTGACCCATTTAGAATCCCAAGTCAGTATGCCGTTAGGGATGGAAGTCAGCAGGCGCAGCGTATTTTAGATCGTCATTTCAAAGACACGAATGAAGTTCCTGAGTCCATTGCATTAGTCTTATGGGGCACGGATAACTTAAAGACGGAAGGTGCCCCAATTGCACAGGTGCTGGCACTCATGGGTGCTCAACCGCGCTTCGATAGTTACGGGCGATTAGTGGGAGCTACTTTAATTCCTTTAGAGAAATTAGGTAGACCGCGTATTGATGTCGTTATTTCGATTTCTGGCATCTTTAGAGATTTAATGCCTTTACAGATCAAATTATTAGCAGAGGCTGCTTTATTAGCGGCAAATGCTGATGAGCCTGTAGAGCAAAACTTTGTTCGTAAACATGCTTTGGATTATCAAGCTCGCATGGGTTGTGACATGGAAACTGCTGCTTTACGAGTCTTTGGGAATGCTGACGGCACTTACGGTTCTAATGTGAATTTGTTAGTTGATAACAGCCGTTGGGAAGATGAAGAAGAGTTATCCAATACGTACATGAAGCGTAAAGGATTTGCTTACGGCGTGAATGGCAAACCGCAACTGCAAAAAGCTGAGTTACTGAATAGTATTTTTGCAGACGTCTCCTTAACGTATCAAAATCTTGACTCTGTTGAATTAGGAGTAACGACTATTGATACGTATTTTGATACTTTAGGTGGTATCAGCCAAGCTGTTAAATCAGCCAAAGGAGGTGTTGCATCGCCGGTATATATCGGCGATCAAACTTCTGGAAAAGGCACAGTTCGTACTCTAGACGAACAAGTTACTTTAGAAACTAGAACGCGTATGCTTAATCCGAAATGGTATGAAGGCATGTTGCAACATGGTTTTGAAGGGGTGCGTCAAATTGAAACACATTTGACAAATACTTTTGGTTGGTCAGCGACAACAGGTCAGGTACAACCATGGGTATATCAACAAATCACTGAGACATTTATTCTCGATGAACAGATGCGAGAGCGCTTGGCGCAGTTAAATCCAAGTGCTTCTGCAAAAGTGGCGAATCGTTTGTTAGAAGCGAGCGATCGTCAGTATTGGAAACCATCCGCTAAGGATCTTGCGATGTTACGTCAGTTTGCTCAAGATATGGAAGATCGGCTTGAGGGCGTTTACGAAGGAGTAGCTATTTCATGAATACAGTCTCAGTACCCATTTCAGTATTAAATACAAAAAAACCACCTGATGGGGATGGTAGTGTTCAAGTTCATCTTGACCCTAATCTTAAAATTGGCAATGCGAAAGTGTTTGCGATTTATGGAAAAGGTGGTATTGGAAAAAGTACCACCTCATCCAACTTATCGGCAGCATTTTCAAAGCTAGGTAAGCGGGTTTTGCAAATTGGTTGCGATCCTAAACATGATTCCACATTTACCTTAACGGGTAAGTTGGTTCCGACAGTCATTGATATTCTAGAGACCGTTGACTTTCATGCCGAAGAACTCAAAATTGAAGACTTCGTTTATCCGGGTTATAACGGCGTGATGTGTGTGGAAGCCGGTGGGCCTCCTGCTGGAACTGGTTGTGGTGGTTATGTCGTCGGACAGACTGTCAAACTTTTAAAAGAGCATCATCTTCTTGAAGATACGGATGTCGTTATTTTTGATGTATTGGGGGATGTGGTTTGTGGTGGATTTGCAGCTCCATTACAACATGCTGACCGTGCATTAATCGTGACGGCAAATGATTTTGATTCCATCTTTGCGATGAACCGCATTGTTCAAGCGATTGCTGCTAAAGCCAAAAACTATGATGTACGTTTAGGTGGTGTGATTGCCAATCGTAGTGCTGGTACCGATCAAATTGATAAATTTAATAAAAGAGTCGGTTTGAAGACCATGGCTCATTTCCCTGATTTAGACGCCATTCGTCGCAGTCGTTTAAAGAAATGTACGATTTTTGAAATGGAAGCAACACCAGAAATTGTGGCTGTGCAAGAGGAGTATTTACGCTTAGCCCAGTCTTTGTTGGAAGAGTTGCCTCCGATTGAAGCCGAGAGTTTAAAAGACCGTGAAATTTTTGACTTGTTAGGATTTGATTGATGAGTACTTTAAGATACGAAAAAAAGCGTAGTGAGTTAGAGGAGTATTTTGACCGGACAGCAGCACAGGCTTGGGCAAGATTAACTTCTGACGCACCCGTTAGTGGGATCCGTGCAACGGTTCGTGCTGGCAGGGATGAAACACGTGCAATTCTATTGAGTCGCTTACCCGATGATCTTTCTGGGCGACGGATTTTGGACGCCGGATGTGGGACAGGTGCCTTGGCCGTTGAGCTTGCTAAGCGGGGTGCTCATGTCATTGCGGTTGACTTATCTCCAACATTGACTGATTTAGCGAAACAAAGGATTGATCCTAGCTTAAGTCACTTAGTTGAGTTTCATGCTGGTGATATGTTAGATCCAAAATTTGGCATATTTGATTACGTGGTTTGTATGGATTCAGTGATTCATTATCAAGGTGGTGATAAAGTTTCTGTTTTAAGTAAGCTTGCACAAAATACACAAGAAAAAATCATTTTCACATTTGCACCAAGTACTTTTGCTCTGGAACTGATGATTCGAACTGGGAAGCTGTTTCCAAAGAAAGACCGTTCACCTTTTATTGTGCCAATCTCTGAAGAGACCATGCGTCAACAAATCATGTCGGCAGATGATCTACAAGATTGGGAAGTCACTTTTACGCAAAAAGTCTCCAGCATGTTTTATAAATCTCAGACGATGGAGATCACGAAACAATGAAGCTGCCATTTTGGGTGAATAAAACAACTTGGACGGCTGTTAGCCCCAAGTTGCTCCCATTTGCAGATGTGGTGTCTGAAGATTTACCTTTATCGCGACTTTTGCGTTTATCTTTATTCCAGGTTACGGTTGGTATGGCAGCAACCTTATTGATTGGAACCTTAAATCGGGTATTGATATTAGAGATGGGCGTTAGTGCATGGCTAGTGGCCCTGATGGTTGCAGTTCCCCTAGTATTTGCACCATTTCGGGCGCTCGTTGGATTTAAGTCTGATCAACATCGATCGGTATTGGGTTGGAGAAGGGTACCTTATATCTGGATTGGTACGTTATTACAATTTGGGGGCTTGTCGATTATGCCCTTTGCCTTAATTCTATTATCAGGAGATACCCATTGGCCAGCTTGGTTTAGTTTGGGTGCGAGTACTTTGGCCTTTTTACTGGTTGGGGCTGGAATGCAAACTACCCAAACCGCTGGTTTAGCGCTTGCGACCGATATTGCCTCAGAAGAATCGAGACCTAGGGTCGTTGCCTTAATGTATGTCATGCTCCTTGTTGGTATGGTTATTAGTGGCATTGTCTTTAGTTTCTTTTTAAACCCATTTTCGCAGTTTCAACTCATTCAAGTTGTGCAGGGTGCAGCAAGCGTCACCATCTTCCTGAATATCATTGCTCTTTGGAAGCAAGAGGCAAGACAACCTCATATCACCAATCCTGATCGTGCTATCCCTGACTTTAAAGAAAGTTGGAAGAGTTTTGCAGGTCACGCCCAAATTAAAAGATTTTTAATCACTTTAGGTTTAGGAACTGCAGCTTTTAGCATGCAAGATATTATTCTTGAGCCGTATGGTGGAGAGATTCTTCATTTGAGCGTTTCTCAAACCAGTTTATTAACAGCGCTCATGTCAGGTGGTGCTTTATTTGCATTTGCCTTAGCTGCCCGTTGGTTATCTAAGGGGCACGACCCTTACCGGATTGCTGGTCTTGCATTATTAGTGGGTTTGGTGGCATTTGCGGCTGTCATTTTTGCTGAACCGATGTCTTCACCAACCTTGTTTAGGATTGGCGCAACACTGATTGGATTCGGTGCGGGCTTATTTTCGGTGAGTACCTTGATCATTGCGATGCAATTGGATAACCTCGGTATGACTGGGATGGCCATTG
This sequence comes from uncultured beta proteobacterium, assembly GCA_903867305.1. GTDB lineage: Bacteria > Pseudomonadota > Gammaproteobacteria > Burkholderiales > Burkholderiaceae > Polynucleobacter. Next base: position 104,347 of record CAIPQU010000045.1, on the reverse strand, counting down.
GTGCTTGGGGCGCAGTCAATACGATGTCTTCAGGATTAGCGATTTCTCTTGGTGGATTAATACGTGACCTTATTTCAGAGATTGCTCAGCAAGGTTATTTAGGTGAGGCATTGCACCATCCGGCCATTGGATACCAATTTGTTTATCACATTGAAATTTATTTAATATTTGCAACATTAATTGCTTTAGGACCATTGGTGTTGTATCGATCAAAACCAAATGGATCAGTCATGAAGTTTGGATTAGCTGATTTACCCGGCTAATTATTTAAAAGGAGGAAGTTATGAATGGAGTTGGAGCCGTAACCGCTAATTGGGATGTTGCATCAATTATCTTTACCTTATTCATCTTGTTTTTTATAGGTCTACTCTTTTATTTGACCTTAGAAAGTAAACGTGAAGGATTTCCTCTTGAGACGCAGAGATTTGGTCAAATCACCAATAAAGAAATTGGTCTAATTATGATGCCGAAGGCGAAGGTTTTTCATACTGAAGCGGGTGTCGACTATGTTGCACCTTTAGCGAATGCACCTACGCCTGAAGTTCTGAATGCTGTTCCGGCGCACCACATGAATGGTGCTCCATTAGTGCCAACGGGTAATCCGTTACTAGCTGGTGTGGGACCTGGATCGTATGCCAATCGTGCGGACGTTCCAGACGTTGGATTACATGGTGAACCTAGAATTGTGCCACTGGCGAAGTTGCCGACTTTTTCAGTTCATGCAAAAGATATCAACCCCATTGGAATGACTGTCTATGGTGCTGATCAACAAGCTGGTGGGACGGTTACTGATCTGTGGGTTGATCATATGGAATCGATGATTCGTTATCTTGAGGTGCAGTTACCACAAGGTGATCGTGTTTTATTGCCACAAAATTTTGCATTAATTAAACCTGATGGTATCAAAGTTCATGCGATTTTAGGAGCTCAATTTCAAGGAGTGCCGAAAACCAAGAGTAATGAGCAAATCACGTTGTTAGAAGAAGAAAAAGTGATGGCCTATTATGGTGCGGGCTTATTATATGCAACCCCTGAGCGTCAGGAGCCACTCATATGAGAACAAGACTCAATAATGGTCGCGAATATGAGCTGGAAGCTCAATATGGATTGCCAGAAAAACTTCCAGCTGGAGAGCAGATTTTGTGGCAGGGTTCGCCAGACTTTTGGAGAACTGCTAAAGATATTTTCTATATTCGCCCCATCATTGGATACTTTGTATTTGTCGTGCTATACCAAATTATCGATGGATTTTTAATTGATAACACCCTCAAATTGATCCTTATTTCAGCTCTTTGGATGATCGCCCTAAGTGTGGTTTGTATTGGTTTGGTCGTAAGCTTGGCGTATCTCACCTCATCTACCACGGTTTATACGATTACGAATCATCGGGTAGTCATGCGTATCGGCATTGCATTGACGAAAACATTTAATGTGCCATTCAAACAAATTGTCAGTGCTGACTTTACAGAATCTAAAGATAGTTTTGGTCATATTCCATTGAAGATCAATGAGAATACGAAAATAGCTTATTTTCACTTATGGCCACATGCAAGGCCTGCTCGCTTCACACATCCTGAGCCGATGCTTAGAAATATACCGAATGTTAAAGAAGTTGCAAAAATCTTAACTACTGCTTGGTGTGAAGAAAACCAAGTTTCCTCGAATCAAGTGAATGTAAAAAACTTAGCAAAAAATACTGATCGTTCGGCACAAGTGTTATCCAATAACTTAACGAATGATTTAGGGCTTACATAAGGACACCATGAGCTACGTATTCCCCAACTCAAAGTTATCAAACTCCACTAAAGCAGCAATCATCTGTGCTTTGATTAGTGGTTTAGGTTTTATTGCTAATAAGTTGTTTTTAGAGGTCAAAATTTATGAACCTGAAAGACAACCTGTAGCGACAAAGATACTCAAATTTGAGGATCAAAAAGATGGTGCTGTTGTAGTCATTGATTCTTCCTCGAATAAGGTCATCGATGTCATTCATGGTGAGGCTGGTTTTATCCGAGGTATCTTAAGAACCATCGCAAGAGAAAGAAGAATTCATGGCATTGGTCAAGATGAGCCGCTTTTTTTGATGGCATACGATGATGGTCGCTTAATTTTGAAGGATCCGACGACAAATACTAAAATTGAGTTAGAGTCTTTTGGATCGACGAATGTTAAAGATTTTAGGGCCTTTCTAAAGAAAGATCGTTCCTAGGAATTGATATGACTAAACAAGTAAATTATTCATTAGAGATGGCGAATACATGGGAGGATTTATATGCCCATGTTGAACTAGATGGGGTTGATATTGGCCCTGGAGATGCTGTGCAACTGCATCAAGTACCGTTTGATTTACCCTATGGTCAAAAGAGGCATGTAGAAGGAAAAGCATCGTATTTCAAGGCAAGTTCATTCAAGAAATGGTTAATATGCACATTTTCAAGATTTGAAATCACGATGCTTTATGAAGTAAGTTTTTCATCAACAAGATTTTCAAAACAGCGCGCAAGAGAACTTCAATCTATAAATGAAGCTCAAACCAAAAGGAGAGTGCCATGAATACATTAGCACCAGAGTTTAAAGATACTAACCCCATTAATATTGCAACCGACATGGCTTTACAGAATACCGTATTAAGCCCACGTTTTTATACCACTGATTTTGACGAATTAGATAATATGAAAATTGATGGATTGCGTTCAGAGTGGGATAAATTAATGGCCGAATTCGCGGCCGATCCTAACCAATCGCACTTTCAGCGTCCTGATGATATGTTGAAAGATTATTCAAAGTTACCAGAAGGTCTTTATCAAGAATTTTTAGACTTCTTGATTAGCTCTATTACGTCTGAGTTCTCTGGTTGTGTGTTGTATGCCGAGATAAAAAAGAAAGTCAATAATCCCGAATTTAAAGAGTTGTTTGGTTATATGGCCAGAGATGAGAGCCGACATGCTGGATTCATTAACCAATGGTTAAAGGATTTTGGTATTGGTGTTGATCTTGGTTTTTTAGCAAGAACTAAAAAATATACTTTTTTTAAACCTAAATTTATTTTTTACGCTACCTACTTATCCGAAAAAATTGGGTACGCTAGATATATTAAGATTTTTAGAGTCGTTGAGAAGAATCCAGAGATTCGTTTCCACCCCATTTTTTTATGGTTTGAAAAATGGTGTAATGACGAGTTTCGACATGGTGAAGCTTTTGCAGTGATCATGCGTTCTAACCCGAAATTACTTACTGGTATTAATCGTTATTGGATCCGCTTCTTTTTATTAGCCGTTTTTGCAACGATGTATGTCCGCGATCATTCAAGGGTAGAGTTTCATCAGGCGCTAGGAGTATCTCCGACTGAATACGATCGTGAAGTATTAAAACTGACTTCTGAAATTAGTAAACAAGTATTCCCATTTACGATTGATTTAGACAATTCCAAAGTCTGGGAAAAATTTGAGCGCTTGAGACAGTTGTCTGACCGGATTGAAGAGCTCAAAGAACAATCGGGCATCTTATCAAAGTTGCAGCAGCTTGGAAATGGCTTACTTGCAGGTATAACATTTGTCAGCTTATATATGATGCCGGTTATCCCGAATGAGCTTCCAGTCAACTTGCGTTTAAAGCCGGTATGGTAGAGAAAAGTATATGAAAGCTGCTTTAATACCATTTTTATTTACCATCTTTGTTTGGTGGTTTAGTACAGGCTTTATTTTGTGGCTTGATCGGCTTTCACCAAAGCATTTTAAAAAGATTATGGTCTGTAGTACCTTAGTCTTAATGGCGGCTTTCTTTGGACTCTATGTGAGTGGACAGTCTTCTGATGTGGCTAGTGCTTATTGTGCTTTTTCATGTGCTTTATTGATTTGGGCTTGGCAGGAAATTGCATTTTTATTAGGTTACGTTACTGGTTCTCGCAGAAGCCCTTGTCCTGAAGGGGCAAAGGGGTGGAAAAGGGCACGGTATGCGTTTCAAGCTTTGAATCATCATGAACTTGCTTTGTTAATCCTCTTTATTGGAGTGCTTGCGTTTAGTTTTAATTCGCAAAATCTCACAGGGGTCTGGACATTTATGATTTTATGGTTGATGCGTCAAAGTGCAAAACTCAATATTTTCTTTGGGGTACTAAACCTGAATGAGAATTTTTTACCGAAACACTTAAAGTATTTACAAACTTATTTTCGACGTCGCTCTATGAATTACTTGATGCCCATATCTATTATTGGATCTTGTTTGATTGTCGTACCCTTATGGAGTGGCGCTTTTGTTGACGGGGCTGAGTCTTTTGATGTGGCCTCTAAATCAATTTTAGCGACCTTGTTATCTTTAGCGATCATTGAACATCTTTTTCTTGTTTTACCTTTTCAAATTGAATTTTTATGGAAATGGGGCTTCCGTCAGGAAGGATAATTTATGGGACATCTTGACGCAGATATTCTATTGGCTCAACCGAGAGGTTTTTGTGCTGGCGTTGATCGTGCCATACAGATTGTTGAAGAGGCTTTAAGTCAATTTGGTGCTCCTATCTATGTCAGGCATCAAATTATCCATAATGCGCGTGTCATTGCTGAATTGACCACCAAAGGGGCTATATTTATTGATGAGTTAGAAGAGGTCCCGGATGGTGCGACATTAATTTTTAGTGCCCATGGAGTATCTGCTCAGGTTAAGTATCAAGCAGGACAAAGGGATTTACGTATTTTTGATGCGACTTGTCCTTTAGTCAATAAAGTCCATGTAGAGGTTCAGAAATTACATGCTGCAGGAATCCCGATCATCATGATTGGTCATGAGGGACATCCAGAAGTTGAGGGTACGATGGGTCAGGTCAAGGAAAACATTTTTTTAGTTGAGCGCGTTGAAGATATTGAAACATTAAGTTTTGCTGCTGAACAACAAATTGCGTACGTAACGCAAACCACGCTTTCTATTGACGAAACAAAAGACATCATCCTTGCGTTGAAGGCTAAATTCAAACAGATTGTTGAGCCAAAGAAACAAGATATTTGTTATGCCACACAAAATCGTCAGGATGCGGTGAAGGAGTTAGTTCCCTATGTCGATATCATGGTGGTGGTAGGGAGTGCGAATAGCTCGAATTCGAATCGTCTACGTGAATTAGCTACCCGTTTAGGTGTTGATGCCTATTTAGTTGATCATCCTAACCAAGTCGATCCTCGCTGGTTTGATGGCAAAAAAAGAGTTGGAATTTCTGCTGGAGCGTCTGCACCAGAAGTATTAACACAAGAGATCGTGGCAATGATTCAGACCTATGGGTTGAGAGTAGTAAAAACCCTACCTGGAATTGTTGAAAATACGGTTTTTTCGATGCCTAAAGGTTTGCAGAAAAATAAGCCTTTGTAAGCTCGATTTTTTCAAAAGATGAAATGATTAGGGGAAATACCTAGATATTTCAATGATTTATTCCATCAATAAGTGTCAAATTTAATTGACACTATATACAGTCAATGTAAAAATACACTTATGAAATTACCTGCATTTATCGAGCTCTTGAAGCCTATTACATGGTTCCCACCCATGTGGGCTTTCGCTTGTGGCGCCATCAGTTCAGGTCAATCATTTAGCGACAATTGGCAGATTGTTTTGTTGGGTATTTTGTTAACTGGACCACTTGTTTGTGCATCGAGTCAGGCGGTTAATGATTGGTTTGATCGGCATGTTGATGCGCTCAATGAACCACATCGACCGATACCATCAGGACGAATTCCTGGACGTTGGGGGCTGTATTTAGGAATTATTTGGTCCTTGCTTTCCTTATTCGTGAGTTCATTTTTAGGCATTTGGGGATTTTGTGCAACCTTATTAGCACTCGTATTTTCTTGGGCTTATAGTATGCCGCCGATTCGTTTAAAACAAAATGGTTGGTTTGGTAATTTAGCTTGCTCTATTAGTTATGAGGGCTTAGCTTGGATTACAGGAGCAGCATTATTATCTGCCACATTAACGCCGAGTAAATCATCCTTGTTGTTTGCGGGACTTTATAGCGTTGGTGCCCATGGCATCATGACTCTCAATGATTTTAAGGCCATTGAAGGCGATAAGAAAATGGGTGTGCGTTCACTCCCAGTTCAACTAGGTGCGGGTCTTGCAGCCAAAACTGCGTGCATCATTATGCTAGCGCCACAGGTGGTGGTCTGTTGGTATTTATTTTCTGTAGACAAACAATGGCATGCCATCTCAGTTGTCATGTTGATTCTTTTACAAATGGGGTTAATGAAATATTTTCTAGCCAAGCCCATTGATCGCGCCCTTTTTTACAGTGGTTTTGGTGTGCCTGTATTTGTTAGTGGCATGATGGTCTCCGCATTTGGCATACGTCATTTGGGAGTATAAAAATGTTAACAACAAATACCTCAACTACGCCTATAGAACAAGATCAGTTAAATGATCAATCTTTAGGATGGTTAGGGATTGTGCGCTTGGGTTTAGTACAAACTTGTATAGGCTCAGTGGTTGTGATGACAACATCAACGCTGAATCGAATTATGGTGGTTGAGTTAAGTTTGCCAGCCTTGATCCCTGGATTATTAGTAGCGATTCATTATTTGGTTCAAGTGATACGACCAAAAATGGGATTGATCTCTGACCAAGGAAAAACTAAAACACCTTGGATTATCGGTGGTATGACTATTTTAGGTATTGGCGGAGCTACTGCATCGCTTGGTACTGCTCTGATGGGGTCTCATCTCACATTGGGGCTGATTGTTTCATTTCTGGCATTTCTCATGATTGGGGTTGGAGTGAGTACAAGTGGTACTTCACTTTTAGCCTTACTCGCAAAAAGTGTGAATGATCAAAGACGTGCCGCTGCAGCAACCATTGTCTGGTTGATGATGATATTTGGATTTGCTATGACCAGTGTCATGATAGGTAAATTCATTGACCCGTATACACCATTGAAGGTCATCACTATTGCTTGTGTTGTATCGATGGTAGCGATATTGATCACAATTACTGCTTTATACCGCATAGAAGAACAGGCAAGTCAATACGCTAAAAATATCGTAGAAGCTCCAAAACAAAACATTCCTTTCAAGCAAGTTTTATTGGATATGTGGAAAGATAATGACATTCGGCATTTTACAAAATTTATCTTTATTTCTATGCTGGCCTTTAGCTCACAAGATTTAATTCTTGAGCCATTTGCTGGCATTGTCTTTCAATATTCGGTTGGTCAAACTACGAGCTTATCTGGCCTGCAACATTCAGGTGTTTTGATTGGTATGTTGTTAGTCGCACTGTGTGGTAGTAGTTTTTTAAGAAAATACTTTGGGTCATTAAATTCTTGGATTGTTTATGGATGCCTTGCGTCCGCTATTACTATGGCTGGATTAAGTGTAGGTGGTCTAGTCGGACCTGGATGGCCACTCAACTTAAATGTATTTTTATTGGGAGTTTCTAATGGAGCATTTTCGATTGCAGCAATTGGTTCAATGATGCGACTAGCAGTTGCTGATGGATTAGGTAAGGAAGGTGTGCGCATTGGTTTATGGGGTGGTGCACAAGCTATTGCATTTGGTTTAGGTGGATTATTGGGCGCAGTTGCGAGTGATGCAGCAAGATGGTTCATCACTGATACAGCAATTGCGTATTCTTCGGTATTTGCCATAGAGGCTTTGTTATTTGTAGTATCTGCAAGATTTGCAACACGCATTCAACGATAAAAGACTTAAGGAGATCATGATGGAGCGAGAAATTTTTGATGTGGTCGTAGTAGGTGGTGGGCCTGCTGGTGCAACAGCAGCAGAGACCTTGGCAAAACAAGGAAAACATGTTTTATTGTTAGATCGTGATGGTCGAATCAAGCCATGTGGTGGCGCAATTCCACCTCGACTGATTAAAGACTATCAAATTCCCGATAATCTTTTAGTGGCTAAAGCAACTTCCGCAAGAATGGTCTCACCAAAAAATAAAAAAGTAGATATTCCAATTGAAAACGGTTTTGTTGGAATGGTCGATCGTGGCGAATTTGATGAATGGCTCCGTGAACGTGCAAAAAAACATGGTGCGATTAGAAGGGTTGGTAATTTTACGACTCTTAAAGAAGAAGGCGATCTCATTAAAATCACTTATCGAGTTCGTGGTAAAGGCGACATTGGAGATGGTGTTCAGTCGGATGTCTATGCAAAAGCCGTCGTCGGAGCCGATGGCGCAAAGTCTGGTGTTGGAAGAGCTGCTGGTGTGCCTGGTTGCTCTGAAGCGAATTACGTATTTGCTTATCACGAAATTATTCGTAAACCTCAGAGTACTGGTAATGACTACGATGGTTCACGGTGTGATGTCTTATATCAAAAAGATATTTCCCCGGATTTCTATGGTTGGGTATTTCCACATGGAGATACTTTAAGTATTGGAACTGGCAGTGCTGATAAGGGATTTTCATTACGTAATGCTGTTGGCAAGTTACGTGCAGATATTGGACTTGCAGATGCTGAATTAATTCGTCATGAGGGTGCGCCTTTGCCAATGAAACCTTTGAAGCGTTGGGATAACGGTAAGAACGTTGTTTTAGCTGGAGATGCTGCTGGTGTTGTTGCCCCCGCTTCAGGCGAAGGAATATATTACGCTATGTTAGGCGGTCAACTCGCAGCTGAAGCAGTTGGAGAGTACTTGGCAACCAATCAAGCGAGTAAGTTACAACTAGCGCGAAAAAGATTTATGAAAGAACATCGTTTACCATTTATTGTATTAGGGGTCATGCAGTACTTTTGGTACACCACAGAAAAGCGTCGTGAGAGCTTCGTTAAAATGTGTGAAGATAAGGATGTGCAGCGTTTAACCTTTGAATCCTACATGAATAAAAAACTTGTCCGTAAGAAGCCATTGGCACATATCAAGATTTTTATTAAAGATATGGGACATTTATTAGGGATCGCTAAAACCTCATGAGTTTTCCTCTATATCGACAACCTTATATCTTAGCCGCAGGCGTTTGGATTTTTACGGTCTCCTTTTTTGGTGGATTGTTGACGGATATTGGGCCATGGTATTTAACCCTAAAGCAACCTGATTGGAAGCCACCTGATTGGGCTTTTGGCATTATCTGGACTACGATCTTTGTTTGCGCAGGATTTTGTTGGAGCCTTACTTGGCGAGCCTGCAATTCGAAGCAACAAAAGACCACACTGGCTATTTTGTTTTTACTCAATGGATTATTAAATTTGTTTTGGAGTGTGTTGTATTTCAGATGGCATCGCCCAGATTGGTCATTGATTGAAGCCCTCTTTTTATGGATATCGGTTTTAGCCATTATGATTTCTTGTTTTAAGTGGAGCAAGCAAGCATGTTTATTGATGTCGCCATATTTAATTTGGGTCACTTGTGCCATTGCATTGAATTATGAAACTATTCGTCTGAATGGTCCGTTTAAATAGATTGGAAATCGTGTGAATCTTTTAAGTATCGGTATTAATCATCAAAGCGCCCCTGTGGATGTCAGGGAAAAAGTTGCTTTTGGTCCGGATAACTTATCCGACGCACTACTGGATTTAAGGCAATATTTAAATCGAGTTGATACCCAAAGTGAATCTGAGGTCGCCATCTTATCCACATGTAATCGAACTGAAATTTATTGTGCTGCGAACGATCACATACTGTCTGCGACTAATTTACAAGAGAAAACGATTGATTGGTTATCTGTCCAACAAAAAATATCAAAAAATGAAATTTCAGATTTTGTTCAAACTACGATAGCATCTGACGCAGTTCGGCATGTCTTCCGAGTTGGTTGTGGCCTTGATTCGATGGTCCTAGGTGAGACACAAATTTTAGGGCAAATGAAACAAGCGGTTCAAACTGCTCAGCAAGCTGGTTCTATGGGAACCTATTTAAATCATTTATTTAATAAAACATTTGCGGTGGCAAAAGAGGTTAGAACAAACACCGAAATTAGCACTCATGCTGTATCAATGGCTAGTGCTGCTGTTCGTTTATCAACCAGAGTCTTAGGTGATATAAGTCAGCAGAGAGTTTTATTTATTGGTGCTGGTGAAATGATTCATCTTTGCGCTGTTTATTTTTTAGGTAAAAAACCTCGTTCTATTACGATTGCAAATCGGACCATTGAGCGTGGTGAGGGTTTAGCAAAATATATCAGCGATCAAGGTTATCACTGTGATTCAATTCCATTGTCTGAAGTGCCTGCTATGTTATCGCAGTTTGATATTGTGGTTTCATGCACAGCTAGCTCATTACCGATTATTGGCTTGGGCATGGTTAACACAGCATTGAAAAAAAGACGTTCATCACCGATGGTGATGATTGACCTTGCAGTACCTAGAGATATTGAACCTGAAATTGCCAAGTTGGGTGATGTCTATTTATATACTGTAGATGATTTAGGAGATGTTGTTAAAGAGGGTATGGAGTATAGAACGAGTGCAGTCAAGAGTGCTGAAGAGATTATTGATACACAAGTAAAAAACTTTATGCAATGGTTACATCAACGTGCATCAGTACCCTTAATTACTAGTTTGAAGCAACGTAGTGAAGATTTCCAGCAAATTGAATTAGAAAAAGCTAAGAGGAAAATTCAGCGAGGAGATGATCCTTTAGATGTAATGGCGGAGCTTGCAAGGGCACTTTCGAACAAATTCTTACATGGTTCTTTGCATACTTTAAATCATGTTGAAGAATTTAGTATTGATGAGTGTCAGAAAATCGTATCAAAAATGTTTATGACCACTGGACGCAAAGGCTGATTATGTTAAAAATGACCAACTTATTACAAACCATCGAGTCGCCGAATGAACTCAGGGATTTATCGAAGTTTCAACTGAACCAACTGGCTGTTGAATTAAGACAATATGTGGTTGACTCTGTTTCTAAAACAGGAGGACATTTATCCTCTAATTTAGGTACTGTGGAATTGGCCATTGCCATTCATTATGTATTTAATACACCTGACGATAAGGTTGTTTGGGATGTTGGTCACCAAAGCTATCCACATAAAATATTAACTGGTCGTCGTGAGCAAATGTCGGGACTTCGACAATCTGGTGGAATATCTGGATTTCCTAAACGCTCAGAAAGCGAATACGATGCGTTTGGAACAGCGCATTCATCTACTAGTATTTCTGCGGCAACAGGTATGGCGCATGCCGCTTTATTGAAGGATGAAAAACGGGTTGCCGTAGCGGTCATTGGTGATAGTGCGATGACTGGTGGCATGGCTTTTGAAGCGATGAATCATGCTGGTGTCACGCGCAATTTGCCACTGATTGTGATTTTGAATGATAACGATATGTCGATTTCTCCAGCCGTTGGAGCGCTCAATCGTTATTTGGCTCGCCTGATTAGTAGTCCTTTGTATGAGGCAACTAAAAATAGTGTGGGTAATGTTTTATCAATTGTTCCCCCTCTTAGAGAGTTTGCTAAACGTCTAGAAGCTCAAGCAAAAGGGATGATTGTTCCAGCGACAATTTTTGAAGAGTTTGGATTTAATTATATTGGCCCGATTGATGGTCATGATCTCGACTCATTAATACCAACTTTTCAGAATATCAAACGTCTCTCCCTTGAGGGAGATGGCCCTCAGTTTATTCATGTGGTCACGAAAAAAGGTAAGGGATACGCTCTCGCTGAAGAAGATCCTATCAAATACCATGGTCCAGGTAAATTTGACCCCAAAGTTGGTATTTTGCCCAGTAAAATACCTGCTAAAAAAACCTTTACACAAGTATTCGGTGAGTGGTTGTGTGACATGGCTGAGCATGATGAAAAGTTGGTAGGTATTACTCCTGCCATGCGTGAAGGATCTGGCCTCGTTGAATTTGAGAAAAGATTCCCAAAACGTTACTATGATGTTGGTATTGCTGAACAACACGCGGTGACATTTGCTGCAGGACTTGCTTGTGAAGGACTAAGACCGGTCCTCGCGATTTATTCCACATTTTTACAACGTGGCTATGACCAGTTAATCCATGATGTTGCATTACAAGACTTGCCGATGACTTTGGCACTAGATCGAGCTGGACTTGTTGGTGCTGATGGCGCAACGCATGCTGGTATATTCGATATACCTTATTTACGCTGCATACCCAATATGCTCATCATGACGCCAAGTGACGAAAATGAATGTCGTCAATTACTCTCAACGGCGCACTTCTCTGGTCACCCAAGTGCGGTGAGATATCCAAGAGGCAGTGGAACTGGAGTGGAAACAACCAAGAGCTTGGAGCCCTTGCCAATGGGTAAAGCGCTAGTCAGAAGGCTTTCTTCTAGACCTTTAGAAAATCGAGTTGCTATTCTTGCCTTCGGAACTCTATTACAACCAGCATTAGCGGTTGCTGAAAATCTCGATTTGACGATTGTTGATATGCGTTTTGTTAAACCCTTAGACGAAGAGCTACTTGCACAAATAGCACAAAACCATTCCGGAATAGTGACACTTGAAGAGGGCGTGATACAGGGTGGAGCTGGGAGTGCCTGTATGGAATATTTAGCGAGCATCGGAACATCTATGCAGTTTCTGCAGTTGGGCTTGCCTGATCAGTTCATTGATCATGGTGATTCAGTCTTACTCTTGGCGCAGTGTGGTCTTGATCAGGCGGGAATTGAACAGTCGATTACGAAACGTTTTTTTGCTTGAACTCTAGCTGTTAAATTGTTTTTCCCAAGCCTCAAAAGCATCGAGTCCCAGGGCTTGGTTATAAGCCTGACTCGAGAACATCTTTGCTCGAAGCGGCTCTAAATTGCCGGATGACTTCAGTTGAGTGAGGGCTTCTTGCATCGCATAACCAAAAATAGCACGCCCTAAGCTTGGGTGAATCGCAATATCAATGCCATGGGATTTCATCTGATGGGCTTTCAGATTGGAAACAGGCCCCCCAACATCAACATTGAATAAACAAGTCGAACCTACAAGGTCTTTCACTTTCTTGATATGATCTAAAGCCTCGGGACTTGATTTTAATTCAACAAAAACAGCGTCAGCCCCTTCTGCTACAAATGCTTTTGCGCGACGAATAGCTTCATCAATACCAAGACTAGCAGCACAGTCTGTACGTGCGATGATCATGAAGTCCTGATCCGTGCGACTCATGACTGCAGCTTTAATATGGTTTACAGCTTCACTAAAGTCTAAGACGCTTCTTGCCCCTTCAAACTGGGCGCAACGTTTTGGAAATTGTTGGTCTTCCAAATGAATTGCACTTACACCAGCAGCTTCAAATTCTTGAACCGCTCGTTGAATATTAAAAACTCCTCCATAACCAGTATCAGCATCACAAATCAGGGGAAGAGAAATACTAGCAGCGATTCGACGCGCATGATCAGTGATGAGCGTTAAGTCCACTTGTCCAATATCAGGATGACCTAATAATGAAGCGGAAACCCCATTACCCGTTAAATAAACTGCCAGAAAACCTGCATTCTCAACGAGCTTGGCGCCATAAGCATCATAAATACCTGGAGCAATGACCGTATCTTTTGCGAGGATAAGTTTCTTTAATTGCTTTCTTTTATCGCCGGGAGAGAGCTTCATGTTGCAAAGTTCCAGTCTGGATGTTGGGTAATGAAGTTTAACAATCCACCGACTTCGATGATTTTTAAAATCTCTTGTGGCAACGGCGTTACGGAGAGTTTTAACCCTGAACTTGAACTGACTGTACCTAAATGGAGATCAATACTAAGTTCTTCATTGGCAAGTATGTTTGAGGTATCGCACTCAATAATTGGTAAGCCATTATTAATCGCATTTCGAAAAAACTGACGTCCAAAGGATGGAGCGACAATACATTTCACTTGCATTAAATGCAAAATATGAACGGCTTGCTCTCTTGAGGAATTAATACCAAAATCTTCACCTGCAACAATAATTCCACCTTGTTGATCGATGATATTTTTAGCAAAACCAGCTTGTAATTTCTCAAAGGCAACCGTACTTACAAAGGCACTATCTTTTCCAGGGAGATACTTACTCGAACAATGAATATCGGTATTGACGTCAGACCCTAATTTAAAAACTTTTCCAGTAATCAAGTTTGAGTTCATACGTTTCTCCATAGACCACCATCCACGGTTCGAGGATCTGTAATAAATCCAGTAAGAGCTGACGCAGCAACCGTGGCTGCAGAGCCTAGCCAAATATCAGCTTCATCATTGGATAATCGTCCCTTAAAGTTGCGGTTCGCACTTGAGATGACAGTTTCTTGGTTGCCGGGAACGAGATGGTTTGTTATTCCAACACAAGTACCGCAGCCGGCTGCTTCGAAAGAAGCGCCTGCAGAAGTCAATATTTCGATTAATCCTTCCCGCAAGGCGGCCAGGTAAATTTGACGAGATGCAGGAGTCACAATCATCCTTACACCTTTAGCGATTTTCTTACCTTGCAGAATATGTGCTGCTTGTCGAATATCATCGAGACGACCATTCGTACAGGTTCCGATTAAAGCAAATTGAATTGCTTGTCGGTCGATTTGATCGGTTCCGACAACATCGTCTACCTCATGTTTTCTGGCGACTTGAGGCACAAGTAAGGATACATCGATTTGATCTTTGAAGGAATATATCGCATCACTATCAGCGTAGATGGCTTCTGGAGTTTTAGCGCCGTGGGCGGCAAGCCAAGTAAATGTTTTTTGATCAGCTTCTAGAAGAGCTGCTTTAGCACCAAGTTCTGCCGCGTGATTGCACAGCGTCATACGATCATCGATCTCCATTTTGCTAACTGCTGAGCCTACATACTCAATAGCCTTGTAGTTAAGCCCCTCGGCTTTAAATTTACCCAGCATATATAAAGTAATATCTTTCGCCCAAACACCTGGCTGAAGCTGTCCATTTAAATGAATTTGAATCGATTCTGGTACCCGAAACCATAACTTACCGGTTGCCATCACTGCGGCAACATCACTACCTTCAATTCCTGTTCCAAAGGCATTGAAAGCACCATATGTCACAGAGTGGGTATCCGTTCCAACGACTAAATCACCACTCGTGAGGTGACCACCTTCTGGTAATACTTGATGGCAGATACCATCGCCAATATCGTATAAATGCGTATTAGCTTCATTCGAAAAGCGGCGCATCTGTTGATGGATTTCAGCAGCTTCTGGATGAGGAGGGGGGGAGTAGTGATCTAAAACGAGCGCCGTATTTTTTGTAAACTTCAGACGATCACGATCTAATTTACTCATCATCTTGATGGTATTTGCTGCTCTTGTATCGGTGACCATCGCAAAGTCAACATCACAGACAACAACTTCGCCAGCTTTTACTTCGGATTGATGTGCATGCTTAGCGAGAATTTTTTCGCTGATTGTTTGACCCATTATTTATCCCACTGTATTTTTTTGATGACTTTTCCCCAAGAGTCGAGTTCTGACTTTACATGGCTATATAACTCGCTTGGACTCGATGGTGAACCCTCAACGCCAACTTGATGCAGACGATTCAACGTTTCTGGATCACGCATTGCTTTCGATAGTGCAGTATTCAATTTGTTCACAATATCAGGAGGTATTTTTGCAGGCCCGATAAAGGCATACCAATTTTCAGCTTGATAACCTGGGTAACCTTGTTCAGCAATTGTTTGAACATTGGGTAAAGCAGCGGCCCGCTTTACTCCAGTCACCCCAATCGCCCTTAATTTACCAGCCTCAATAAAAGGAATAGCAGTAGGTGTACTAGCAAAAATAGCGGTAATATTTCCACCCAAAAGGTCATTCATGGCAGGCCCACCACCTTTGTAATTAATATGTTGCGCATTCATACCTGATCTTATTTTGAGTAACTCACCAGCAAGGTGTCCAGTACTTCCATTACCTGAAGATCCAAACGTCACAAAAGTTTTGCTATCTTTACCAGAGTTTACAAAATCTTTTAGATTTTTAATGGGGGAGTCGGCACGCACGACTAAAACATTTGAAAAAGTCACTCCTTGAGTAATCATCGTGAAGTCTTTGAGTGGGTCAAAACTAGTCCCTTCAGGCATATTCGGATTAATTGCCAATGAGCCTATCGTTGCTAACGAAATAGTGTAACCATCAGCGGGTACTTTCGTCAAATACTCACTAGCTAAGTTACCACCTGCGCCAGGCTTATTTTCAATAATGATAGTTTGCCCTATATACTCCCCAAATTTGGGAGCGATAAGACGTGCTGAAGTATCCGACCCACCTCCAGCAGAAAATCCAATGATGACGCGTATGGGTTTATTCGGAAAATCATTATTTGATTGTGCAAAACTAGCCCCGAAGATGAAGAGTAAGCCACAAAGACTTACACGGATCAAACGAAGCATAGTTGTCATAGCGAATAGTTTATTGAATAGGAGCAATCCCAGCCATTTTCGCACACAGATTGAGATTATTGAGTAATCCTGGCGAAATCGGAATCCCGTCACGATTTCTCTTTTCTTTTGCTTTCGCCGCGCCATCTCCGGGAACTCGAATTTCAGAAACGCCAGGTAGTTTTTGGGAGTTTCTAATTTCTTCCACTAACTTACCTGATGATCTTAATAAGTTTTCCGTACCTCCTAAAAAAGCAGGATTGATGGCAACGATGGTTTGCCCAGTATTGGTCACTGCTTTTTCATCAGCATTAAAATCAATTAATTCAGAGCCTACAGCAGCGCCATTCATACTTCCTGCAAGCAGAGCAATCATCAAAGAGAGTCCGTAACCCTTATAGTCACCAATTGGCAATAAAGTTCCCTCTGCAGATCTTTTGGGGTCTGTTAAAGCTTGACCTTTCTGATCAATCATCCATCCTTCAGGCATCGATTCACCTGCTTGAGCTTTCATTTTGACTTTACCGTAAGCCGCAACGGTTGTCGCCATATCGAGCAGTACAGGTGGTTGATTTCCTCCCATCGGTACTGAAATAGCGATTGGATTAGTCGACAGTAAAGGATCAATCCCACCCCATGGTGCCATATGGTTAGCGCTACCGACTGCCAAATAGATACCTACCAAGCCAGCTTCAGCGACTAATCCTGCATAGGTCGAACCTGCACCAGCATGATTGCCATAGCAACAGCCCATCCAACCAATCCCTGTAGCTTTTGCTTTTTCAATAGCAAGCTCTGCACAGCGCTGCATCACCAAATGTCCCATCGCATTATCGCCATGTAATAGGCCTATGGACGGAGCGTCTTGTAGCAACTTCATTTGAGGGTGAAGATTAATTCCTCCCACTTGGATTCTGCGAGCATATTGCAAGAGTCGAAAGACACCATGCCCATCGCCTCCCGAGAGGTCGGTTCTCACCATTAAATCGGCGCAAAGTATAGCGTCTTCTTTTGGCATACCTAGACCACTGAATACATCAGTAATGAAAGTACGAACTCTTTCTGCACTTATATAATTTGTGACCATGTCTGGGATCCAGTGCCATATTTCTGAACAGCAGCTTCATCGAAATTAAATCCAAGACCAGGTTCTTGGTGCAGAATCAAATCACCTTTATCAAAGCTAAGTTGTTTATCAATTAAGCGCCGGAAGTTAAGTACTTGATCATCGGTAAAGAATTCCACAAAACGTGCGTTTGGTGTTGCGGCAACGAGCGGTGCATGCAAATCATGGAACCAGTGTGGGCTAACCGTTACTCCTTTTGAATCAGCAAAAGCAGCAATCCGTCGCCATTCACTAATACCTCCACAAACCGCAGCATCGGATTGCAAAATCTCACAACCACCAGCTTCGACGAGTTCACGATGACGCCAACGGCCGACTTCAATTTCACCCGTCGCAACCGTGATGGACGTTCGGCTGGCTAAGCGTGCATGTAAGTCGATTGCATCCGGTGAAAAAGGCTCTTCAATCCAATATGGGTTGTATTGCTCAAAGCGTTGGATGTATTCCATTGCTGTTGGTAAATCACGCCAAGCATTATTCGCATCCATCGTCACCAAAATATCATCCCCAACCGCATCACGAACAGCAGCTAAACGTTCTTCTTCCTCGCGTGGAGAAAGACGCCCCGTCTTCATTTTGATCGCTTTGAAACCCATTGCCACATAGGATTCCATTTCTTTTGCGAGTAGAGCAGGGGTTTTACCTTCAACATAGTAACCACCACTCGCATAGGCTGGAACTCGGTCCAAGACGACGGCGCCAAGATATTTATGCAGAGGTAAATTCACGGAACGAGCATTCAAATCCCAAATTGCCGTATCTAAAATAGAAATACCACGCATTACTGAGCCTGAGCGGCCCTGCAAAATGGATTCGGAATACATATCTTGCCAAAGACCTTCACTACGATGACTTTCTTGACCAATGAGTTTCGGCGCTAATAATTGCTCTACCGCTACTTTTGCAATTTCACCAGCTTTACTACCCACATAACAAAAACCAATACCCTGAACACCATCGGTATTCGTCACTTTGACTAAACAATAGTGACGTTCAGAAACGGTTCTGGTAGAGAAAGAAGTAACGACGTCGAGTGGAACACTAACATTTGCAACATGTACTGACTTGATAATGGACATAATTTTTATCCTACGAAGAATGAATTTGTTAAATATTATTTTGGTGGTTTTAGCTCAGGCCAAACATTTTTTTACCAGCAACGGGCAAGCGTGCTTTGAGAATATCACCTGACATCGATTCAGTAATATACAAATCCCGTCCGTCTCCCCCAGTACAGATATTCGCAAGGTGATGGTGATGTTTATTTTCTGAGTAAATTAAATGGGTTGGAAGCATATTGCTATCAAAACGCCAGACGCCAACTCCTAAATGACATACGAGCAGACCATTTTCACTATCCATTTCTATGCCATCAGGTCCTGCGGCGCCACCAGACAATTGGATCGCAACACCAGTCTTAGATACAGAACCATCGGCCATGATGGGCAAGCGCCAAATTTGCTGAGATCTTGTAACGGCGACATAGCAGTGTTTATCGGTGGTTGAAAGAGTAATTCCGTTTGGACTTGGAACATTTAGTGCTAAGCGATCAAGTTGACCATTCGCACGCAGACGGAAGACTCTTCCGGTAGGATCTGCAATACCTGTTTGGCCTTGGTCCGTAAAATATAAATCACCATTCGCTGCAAAGTGAAGGTCATTGAGACCCTTGAAGGATTCGCTATACATCGATCCAAGGATGGTTTCTATTTTTCCAGTTTTAGTATCTAAACTCAATAGGCCCATTTTGTAGTCACAAATAAATGCTCGACCATCTTTATGGAACTTCAAACCATTTGGCCACCCATCGTATTGCGTAATCAGTTCCCACTCGCCTTTTGTTGAGATTCTAAAAATTCGACCATATGGAATATCTACAAACCATAAATTTCCTTCCCGATCAAATGAAGGGCCTTCAAGGAAGCATTCAATTTCTGCTCCTTGGCGATTAGGATCAGCCCAGGCGGAGCGTTTTTTTTGACGAAATTTTGCTGGCATCGACATAAACGGCTCAGCTTTGATAAGTTCAACTTGTTGAAATGGATTAAACACGAAGAAAGCTCCTTACTGTTACAGATAGGTTATAAAAAATGATAGTGATTCAGTGCTGATAAAGATTGTCTCTAATTTTTATTGTTTACAATGGTCAGAACCATTTACTAGAAGAAGTATACCCAAAATACTTGTCACAACAAGTGTAATCAGTGGAGAGCGCATGAAAAAAATAGTCATTCTTGGCACAGGAATCATGGCAGTAGGTATTGCAGCAGGATTTTTAGCCACCGCACACACAGTGATTCTTTTGGGAAGAAGCAAAGAGCGTGCGCAGGATCAGCAAACAGAAATTGAACAACTCACCTTAGGTTTGAACCCTCGGTGGACTCAGGAGCAAAACCCATTAGTGTTTGGCGCTATTAATGATTGGGACGATTGGTCAGATGTCATTTGGGTCCTTGAGACGATTAAAGAGGACATGGGCCTTAAGCAAATTTTATTTGCTCAGTTAGATCTGCGAGTGCCTAAACATATTCCGATCGGCAGTAACAGCTCTGGCTTCCCGATTTCAAAAATTGCAGTGAATCTAGATACTGCCTATCGCATGTTTAATGCCCACTACTTTATGCCAGCCCATATAGTTCCTTTGGTAGAAGTCGTTTTAGGTGAAAAATCAGACCCCGTCATGGGCGAGGCGGTTTGTCAGATGTACCGAGATGCCGGTAAAAAACCGGTTTTAGTAAAAAAAGATATACCTGGATTTTTAGCTAACCGGATTCAGCATGCCTTAATGAGAGAAGCCTTGTCATTGGTTGATGCGGGTATTGCATCCCCTGACGATGTGGATACTGCAGTGCGATATAGTTTTGGATTTCGCTATGCTGCGGTTGGGCCGATGACCCAAAAAGAAATTAGTGGTTGGGAGGGAATGGCCGGTGCCTCGGTAGAAATTTGGCCTTCTTTGTATAACGTCGATGGTTTACAGCCAGTAATTGCCAACTTAATTGACCAGGGTAAATATGGTATGAAATCCAAAGAGGGCTTTCGGACTTGGAGTGATGAAGAGATGAAAGAAATGCGCCGTAAATACAATGCTAGATTAAAGGCGGCATTCGATGTTTTACAGGTAGAACCAGATTAAATTTGAATTGTTAATACAAATAATCATTTCTCAGTTAATATATTTCAGGATTTGTAGTAGTTTTTAATTAATTTAAATGGAGCAGTCATGGAACAAAAAAAATATAAAGACATTATTTTTGAAGTTAAAGAGCAAGTAGCTTGGATTACGATTAATCGTCCACGGGTAATGAATGCTTTTAGAGAGCAAACCTTAGATGAGATGATTGATGCGGTGAAATCTACTCGCGAAGACCCATCCATTGCTTGTATCGTATTTAAAGGCGCGGGCGACAAAGCATTCTCTGCTGGTGGAGATTTTTATGCAATGAAGCGTTTAACGTTTACTAACGCTTCGATGTGGAATGATCGTATGTTAGGGTTAGCAATGGCGATCCGCGGTGTTCCGATTCCTGCAATTGCCATGGTGAATGGTTGGTGTATGGGTGGCGGTCACGAATTAGCTTTGTGGTGTGACCTAGTTATTGCTTCAGAGAAATCCATGTTGGGTCAAACTGGTGCAAAAGTAGGCGCTTGTCCAACGGTTGGCGCTACTCAGTATTTGCCGAGAATTGTTGGTGAGCGTATTGCTCGCGAAATGATTTTCTTAGCAAAGCGATTTGATGCTAAAGAGGCTGAGAAAATTGGTTTAATTAATAAGTGTGTACCTGAAGAAAAGCTCATGGAAGAAACTCTTGCTTGGTGTGAAAACATTAAGAGCAATAGCTCACAAACGATTCGTATGACGAAGAAGAGCTTGAACTTTGAATCTGATCAACTGTATGCATCTTGGCAGCATGGTATGGAGTTGTTGGCTTACGTTTGGGGATCTGAAGAAAGTTTAGAGGGTATGAATGCATTCCTCGAGGGACGTAAACCAGACTTCCAGAAATTCCGCTTAAGAAACAAAGAAGCACTTGCGGATTATATGGATGGTTTCCATAAGAACCTCAATGCTGCTCCAGACATGCGCGATATCTAAGATGTTTGAAGTGAATCAAGCATTGCAAGGGGCCTTAACTGGATTTAAGGTCCTTGATTTGAGCCGTATTCTTGCGGGGCCTTGGTGTGGCATGTTGTTGGGAGATATGGGCGCCGAGGTTGTTAAGGTAGAGTCTCCTAAGGCGGGTGATGATACTCGTGGATGGGGACCTCCATTTTTAGAAGGGGAGTCTTCTTATTTCTTGGGTTGTAACCGAAATAAGAGAGGGATTGCGATTGACTTCTCTAAGCCTGAGGGTAAGCAGTTGCTTGCCACACTGATTCCAAAATTTGATGTGGTGCTGGAAAACTTCAAGAATGGCACTTTAGAAAAATGGGGTTTTGACGACCTTTGGTTTGAAAAAAATGCTCCTTTAGTTGTACGCTGCTCGATCACTGGATACGGCTTAGATGGACCACTCTCTCATTTGCCGGGTTATGATTTTATTTTGCAAGCAGAATCTGGTCTCATGAGTATTTGTGGTGAAGAAGAAGGTGTTCCAAGTAAATATGGTGTTGCGATTGTTGATCTTGCTACTGGTATGATGGCCACCAATGCCATTCAAGGAGCTCTTCTGGCGAGATATCGAACTGGTCGAGGGCAGCATGTTGAAGTGGCTTTATACGATAGTTCGATTGCTTTACTTGCCAACGTTGGAGCAAGTCATTTAGCCACCGGAAAAGAAGCGAGACGATTTGGTAATGGACACCCTACGATTGTTCCATACACAACTTTTCATGCGAAGGACAAATTGATCGCATTGGCGGTTGGTAATGATGGTCAGTTTGCTAAATTAGCAGAGATCTTAGGGCATCCTGAATGGGCGCAGGATGAAAAATATCGAACAAATACAGCCAGAATTGCGAATCGTGTTGAAGTGGATGGAATGGTTGCCGCAGAATTGAAAAAAATGCCATCAACGGATTTAATTCCTTTACTTCGCAAAAATGGTATTCCGGTTGGGCCTGTAAATACCGTTGCGGAAGCGCTTGGTAATGAACATACAAGGGCACGTAATATGATTGTTAAAAATCTGCATCCATCGATCGGCGAGTTAAAAGGCTTAGGTACGCCACTTAAGATGAAAGATACACCGACTTCGGTAAGATATCCACCACCTCGTTTAGGTGAGCATACGCAAGAGGTGTTGAGTGAGTATTTGGATCAAGCGAGTATTGATCGGTTATTTTCCCAAAAAATTATTGGTTAAGCTATTCGTTAATCATGAGCTTATAAAAAAGCCCTCAGTTCTATGAACTGAGGGCTTTTTCTCAAGCTAGTAACGATTTATACAGGAGCAAACATTTGTCCGCCATCGACATTGATCACTGAGCCACTCAAATAACCACAAAGTGTGGATGAGCAGAATACGGTGAGATGAGCGATTTCATCAGGTTCAGTCATGCGACCAAAAGGTAACTTTTGCGTCAGTTCTGTCCAACGACTTTCATCGCCTAATTTGTTTTTGGCATTTGCTTTCATCATGCTTTCCATACGATCGCTTCTAGTTGGAGAAGGATTGATACCGAAGACACGAATACCATTTTTGTGACTAGTAGCGCCAACTGCTTGTGTAAACGCCATTAAAGCGGCATTTGCTGTAACACCACAAACATATTCAGCACGAGGAGCTGCACCGGCCATACCAATAATATTACCGATAATGCCTGAGCCTTTTTTCTCCATGCTAGCTAAGTAAACTCTCGTTAAATTAATATAACCAAAGAGCTTTAATTCCCAAGCTTGTCTCCAACGCTCTTCATTAATATCAGCCAATATTCCACCAGGGATTGCGCCAGCATTATTAATGAGAATATCTACTTCACCCACTTTTTCAAAGAGAGCTTCAGCTGATTTTGGTGCGCCAAGATCGCATTCAACAGTTTCGCATTTCACACCGTACTTTGACTCTATCGCGGCTTTTGCACTCGCTAAATTAGCGGCATCACGCGAAGTGATCACTGGCGTTGCTCCTTCGGCTGCATAAGCCATTGCTACGGCAAGGCCAATACCTTTTGAACCACCAGTAATTAGAACTTTTTTACCTTTTAACTGCAAATCCATATTAATACCTTTCTAAATTAACTTTCCTGAAAATTGAGGAATTTCTTAAAACGATCTCACTAATTTTTAAATGATCAAATGATTAATATTTCTATTTGAATCGAAATTGTATTCTTTTTTATGAAAAAGCTCTATGGATCGACATTTTATAAATTCTCTGCTCATCTTATATTACAAAGAGGGAACTTAAATGAGGGTGAAGCTTTAACGAAGGTTGACTAGGGAAACCACCTAGTAAAAGATTCTTGACGGAAAAGTATTAAAAGAAAAAAATAGTCATTACAATTAAGATCCTAATTGAAGAGCTGATCATTAGCCATTTTTTTATAACGGAGATAGAATGAATTTTCAAAAAAAGCTTTTAGCCACTTTCCTTGGCTCGCTAACTGCGGTGGCTTTGGCCCAGACCCCACCTCCTGCGACAGCACCTGCAGCAGCTGCTCCTGCAGCGCCTACAGAGTTGAAGATTGGTATTGTTTCCTTTCTTTCAGGTCCTGGTGCTGCACCATTTGGTGTGCCTGCCCGCAATACAGCTGAGTTCTTAGCAGACGCATTTAATAGCGCTAAAGCACCGGCTCCTTATAACGTTAAAGGTTTTGGTGGTATTCCAATTAAATTGGTAGTGATTGATGAAGCAGGTTCAACAACTAACGTTGTTACAGAATATCGTAACTTAGTGCAACGAGAAAAAGTGGATCTTGTCATTGGTTATGTTTCTAGTGGAAACTGTTTAGCGGTTGCTCCGGTTGCTGAGGAATTAAAGACGCTTACCATGATGTATGACTGTGGTTCTCCACGTCTCTTTGAAGAGAGTCCTAAAAAATATGTGTTTAGAGCGGTTAATCATGCCACAGCAGACGGTGTTGCTGCAGCGCTTTATTTAAAGGCAATCAAGCCAAATGCTAAAACATATTCAGGTCTTAATCAGAACTATGCATTTGGTCAAGATTCATGGGCTGACTTCCAAGGTGCTGTGAAGATGGTTAGTCCGAACTTAGAAGAAAAAATTTCACAAATGCCTAAGTTATTTGCTGGCCAATATAGTGCTGAGATTTCTGCATTGTTAGAAAGTAAATCTGATTTGATTCACTCCAGTATTTGGGGTGGTGATATGGAGGCGTTTATTCTCCAAGCTGGCCCACGTGGTCTGTTTAAGCAGTCAACCGTTTTATTAACTGGTGGTGAAGTTGCGATGTTCCGTCTCAACACGAAGATTCCTGAAGGAACTGTGATTGGCGCACGTGGACCCTATGGTGTGTATGCACCGAAGTCAGCATTAAACGATTGGTATCGTTCGAATGTGATTGATCGCTACAATGCTCCACCAAATTTAGCTGCTTATCAGATGGCTCATACATTTATGGCTGCTAAATTAGCTTTTGAAAAAGCACTTGCTGCTAACGGCGGTAATAAACCTAATTCCGATCAAATTGCTGATGCGATGAAAGGAATGACTTATGAAGGTCCAGGCGGCATCCATAAATTTAATTTAAGTAATGGTCATCAAGCTACCGCAGAGATGGTTTATGGTCGTGTTAAGCACGTGAACGGGCAGATTCAATTAGTGGATCAAAAGCGATTCACAGCAGAGCAAGTGATGCCTCCAGATGGCGTAAAGGCTGCTGATTGGATGGCTTCTGCAGTAAAAAAATAATATAAAAAAGTAAAAAATAAGCGAGGCGAATTTTGCCTCGCTTTTTTAAAGGTTCGTAATGTCTAATTTATTAGTTGTGTTGATTGATGGTATTAATTACGCAGCATGGCTTTTTCTTTCTGCAGTAGGTTTGACACTAATTTATGGTGTGATGCGGGTTTTAAATGTAGCGCACGCCAGCTTTTATTCTTTTGGATGTTACGTTGCCGTGACCGTTGCCGGTTATTGGTTTACCCATAACTATCCGCCATATCTCTCTTTTTTCGCTTTATTTAGCGCTTCTTTAATTGCGGGTTTTATCGTGGGTTGGGTGCTTGAGCGCTTCTTATTGAGGTATCAATATGCCAAAGATGAAGTAGTGATTCTATTAATCACCTATGCCGTCTTTTTAATTCTGGATGATGTTTTGAAACTCATTTGGGGGGTTGATCCATACTACGCATCTGACCCCTATGAACTTTTGGGTAACTTTGAAATTGGCGGTATGACCTATCCTAACTATTACATATTAATGGTAGTAGCTGCCTTGATATTGGGTTGTGGGTTGACTTACATGTTGAAAATGACGAAGTTTGGTAAGTTACTGGTAAGCGTGATTCATGATCGTGAGATTAGTTCCGCGATGGGGATCAACGTAGGGCGTGTCTTTAGTCTGACATTTGCTTTTGGTTGTGCCTTGGCGGCGATTGCTGGTGGTATAACCACCCCGACTATCTCAGTGGTTCCTGGGTTAGGGGTGGATGTGATTGTACTTTCTTTTGCCGTTGTAGTTACCGGTGGATTAGGAAGTTTGCCAGGTACCGCTTTGGCAGCAATCATCATGGGAGTGGTTCGATCTTTTTGTGTGCATTATGTGCCGCAGCTCGAATTATTTGTGATTTTTACCGTGATGGCTTTAGTGCTCGTATTTAGACCTCGGGGTCTATTTAGTTTGGCAGAGGCACGCAAGATATGAGGCTCGATAAATCTCTTGGATTGATGTTCCTATTTCTTATAGCATTGATGGCAGGATCACCGTTCTTGCCACAGTGGGTATTATTTATCGTGACTTTAGCCGGCGCTAATGGTTTAGTTGTTTTAGGTTTGATGCTTTTTATGCGACTCGGGCTGGTTTCCTTTGGACAGGCATTATTTTTCTGTGTAGGGGCCTACACCACTGGCATGCTGAGTTTGTTGCTCAAGGTAACAGATATCTTTTTGCTGATGATTGCTAGCGGTATTTTTGCTGGATTCTTGGCTTATTTATTAGGATTCTTATTGGCGAAATATCGTGCTATTTTCTTCGGTTTATTATCCCTTGCGTTTTCGATGATTCTTTATGGTGTTTTAGTAAAAAGCGAAACATTAGGCTCCACAGATGGTTTTAGTATTACTGGAGTAACTTTATTTGGCTGGCGTCCAGAGCCAGATCAAATGAAATATGTACTCTTAGGCATAACAATTTTGACAGTCATGATTTCTTTATTATTTGTTCATCGTGTATTAAAGAGTCCCCGTGGACTTTTACTAACAGCGATTCGTGATAATGAAATTCGCGCTGAGTATATGGGGGCCTCAGCGCAAAAGACGATTCATTTAATTTATGTCATTGCAGGGGTTTTGTCGGGTTTTGGCGGGGCGATTTCGGCTATCGTGGCGGGGCATATTGATCCCAATATGACTTTTTGGACTTCTTCTGGTGAGTTTGTTTTCATCGCTATTTTAGGTGGCATTGGGAATGTCATTGCACCATTTGTTGGGGCCATCATTTTTGGCGTTATTCAGACGGTAGCTTATGGGTACTCTCCCAATACTTGGCAAATGACGATTGGTATTTGTTTAATTACAGTGATTCTTTTATTACCAGATGGCCTATGGTCCTTAGTGACAAAAATGAGGAGTAAGCCTCGTGTCTAAGACAATACTTCAAGCGAAGGGCCTCAATAAACGTTTTGGCGCTGTAACTGCGGCGGCAGATATTATGGTGGACGTTGATGAAGGAGCCTGTATCGGTTTGATTGGCACCAATGGCGCTGGTAAAACAACTTTTGTGAATATGGTTACTGGTTATTTGAAGCCAGACACTGGGACGATCATATTTAATGGTCAGGATATTACGGATTTACCACCACGAAGAATTACACAATTAGGTATTTCCAGATCTTTCCAAATTCCACAGTTATATAACACCATGACGGCTTTAGAAAATCTTGAGGTCAGTTACGGCATTATTGCTTTACAAGAAAATAAAGGCTCTATCTTTACGGATTCAAATACCATTATTCCGTCTTATGGAAAAACGCCGCGCGATTTAGCGATTGATGCTTTAGAAAAATATGGGTTGCTTCAATATCAACATCAAGTCACTCGTATTTTGCCGGGCGGTGTCCGAAAGGTTCTCGATATAGCCATGGCTATGTCTACTCGCCCTAATATTTTATTTTTAGATGAACCTACCAGTGGTGTTTCTGCAGAAGAAAAATTTGACATCATGGATATGGTCATGAAAGTGATACGTGATGCTGGTACTACGGTTTTATTTGTCGAACACGATATGGAGGTAGTGATGAGGTATTCACAACGTGTTCTTGCTTTTTATGAAGGAAAAATTATTGCGGATGATCATCCGGACCTTGCCTTAAAAGATGAGCGAGTGTTGAAGTACATTGTTGGACATTCTCAAGCGCAACATGTATTGGCAGAAAAATCAAATGCTTAAAGTCAAAGATCTTAATGTTTCGATTCAATCGGTAGATATTTTAAGAAATATCTCAATAGAGCTCCCAACCGCTAGTATGGCTGGTTTGGTAGGACGCAATGGTGCGGGCAAGACGACCCTCATAAAAAGTATTATGGGACTTCTTCAACCCAAGTCAGGCACGATTGAGTTTGATGGACATGATTTGATGAAGACGCCAACAAATCTTCGTAATAGTTTAGGAATTGGCTATATGCCTGAAGATCGGCGCTTGATTCCAGACCTAACGGTAGAAGAAAATATTTTAGTACCTCTTTGGGCTAACAAGTCAAAAGAACCGCAAGCGCGCTTAGATTACGTCTATCATTTAATCCCAGAGCTGATTGAGTTTGCCCCAAGGCGTGGATTGCAACTCTCTGGCGGACAACAAAAACTTGTTGCACTTGGACGCTCCTTAATGATCGGCACTAAATTACTCTTGCTAGATGAGCCCTTTGAAGGAGTTGCTCCTGCTCTAGCCCAGCGTCTAGCCGAAGTCATTTCTCAACTCAAGAGTGAGGGGATGGCCGTGATTTTCTCAGAATCAGACTTGCAATATTCAAGACATTTAGTACAAAAGATCTTCGTGATTGACCGCGGGGATCTCGTTGAGCAAACTGTAGAGGCCTAGTCCGTCAATTAGCCACTTCGACCATTTGGCCTGTTTCAACTGATTTCACAATCGCTTCAAACATCGCAATCGTTTGTCCCATCTGAAGTGGGGAAATTGAATAGGGGATAGCTAAACGATCTTGTGCAATTCCATCATGGAACTTGCTTGGAATTGCTCTAGCAAACGCATCTAACTCGGCACGCACAGAATCAACCGGTGGTAAAACGTGACGTTCAACTCGACCACCCTTATAGCGAACGACGAGCTCATTTTCACCGATTGCTTCGATGGAAGCTTGGTCGCCAAAAATGTGAACGCGCCAAAATAGTGGCGTTGCACGCACCATTGCAAAGTAACCATTCAAGCCATTATTGAATTTCACAGTTACTGAAGTTGAGTCGCGTGGATCAGGACCGGTGCGTTGACTACTGACCATCGCACTCACATGTGATGCAGGCCCGATCAAGTTAATAAATGCTTCAATCATGTGGATGCCGGTACCAGTTAAACCGCCTGCTGGAGATTCTGCTGGTGACTCGCGCCAGTCTGAGAAAAATTTTGTGGAATGTTCATTGCTGTAATGACCTTCGATATGGAGTATCTGCCCTAGAATGCCACTAGCAACCAGTTCGCGCATCTTCACCATCGCTGGCCAAAAATGTTTATTTTGTCCAACAGCAAGCACGACTTGATTTTTTTCACAAGCAGCAATGGCATCTTGTGCTTCGCTATAGGTGAGGGTAAGAGGCTTTTCACAAAAGACATGTTTACCAGCGTTAGCGGCAGCAGTAATTTGTTGAGCATGTAAAGAGTGAGGGGTTGCCAGCACAATAGCCTGGATTTCTTTTTGGGCGAGAGCGTCTTCAAAGCTATCGGAGAGTTTCATCGAAAGTTTATCGGCAAATTCTTGCGTTTGTGAAACTTCTTTAGTCACACCTAAAAGAAATTGCATCTCAGTACTTTTATGCTGGATAGCTTGCGCAATATTTTTGCCCCACCAACCCATGCCAATTAATGCTGCATTAATCATTCTAGTTTTCCTTATGCGACGAGATGTTTTTGAATAACATCTTCATGGACTGTGATACCGAGACCAGGCAATGATGAAATCTTAAAAAACCCATTCTCTGGTTTATCTTGATGACTGACAACATCTTGAGTCAGGTATAGATGGGTTGGACTGACTCCCCAATTAACATTAGGGAGTACTGCGCTTAAATGCAACAAAGCTGCGGCGCCAATGCCGGTCTCTGCCATTTTACTTGCGAGGTTAATTTGTAATCCAAAGGCCTTACAAATATGACCAGCCCCGATCACCCCAGATAATCCCCCGAGTTTTAAAGTCTTGAGAGACACGCCTTGAACCCCATCCCTAGCTGCTTGCAAAATATCATCAATTGCAGTCACGGATTCATCGAGGCCAATCGGAATCGGACTTATTTTGACAAGTGCTTGAGTACCCGTAATATCTTTTTTATCCAGAGGTTGTTCAAGATAAGCAAGGCCAGTGTTTTTAACGGCTTGAACATATTGGGTAGCCTGTGCGAGGTTCATGCCCATATTTGCATCTGCACACATCTGCAGTGAACTACCAAATTTTTCGCGCATCGCTATAGTTAAAGCAATATCATCTTCAAGAGATTTAACCCCAAGTTTGAGTTTAAAGAATCTGTAACCATCCCGCCATTTCGCTTGAGCTTCTAACAGATCCTTTTCAATATTACTGTTACCGATCAACCATAGAGGAGGAACCTGATGACGTTTTGCACCACCCAATAGAACATGGACGGGTACACCGAGATATTTACCTAGCAAATCATATAAAGCAACATCTACAGCAGCTACGGTACTTTTGGCATTTTTTGCTAGTTGATTGAGTTGATCAGTAAGCCCAGAAAGTTCAAGAACATTTTTACCAATTAAAAAAGAATGCATTTCATCATGAAATGATTTCAGCATATCGGGGAGTGTCGCACCTCCATGACTAGGCGCAGAAGAAGCTTCACCCCAACCAACGAGACCGTTCTCAGCTTCAATCCGGATCAAGAGGGTTTCGACAGAGCTGAGTTCAACACCAGCCATCAGGACAATTTTATTGAGTGGTAATTTGACTCCAAAAGCTTTTACACTTTTGATTAACAATGGAGCAGCAGTAGGATAATTATGCATAAATGAGCCCGTCTTTAAAATGAGTTTTTTACTCTTTGTTGTTGAATTGCTTCGTAAATGATTGCATTATCTAAATTGCCTTTACCATCATTTAATTGAGATTTTAATAACTCAATATATATTTTAGCGAAAGGTAGAGTTGCATCGTTTTCATTGGCGAGATCTTGGATCAAGCCAAAATCTTTTAGGCTCTGATCAACCTTACTTTGAGGGTTGTCATAGGATCGTTTCACCATTAATGGACCTTTGATCTTCATCACGCTAGACGCGGCTGCAGAATTTTGTAGGGTTTGTAAGAGTTTTTCTGGATCAAGGCCCAGTTGAACGCCAAAATAAAGACCTTCTGCAAGCGCGGCACGATGTAAACCTAAGACAAGATTAATAGATAATTTGGCTTTACTAGCATCCCCAGCAGGACCAATGTATTGTCGCTGAGGAGTGATGACATTGAGGACCTCAGCCAAATCCTCCGCTAATTGCTCTGACCCACCAATTAATCCTAGGCAATCCCCACGAGCGAGTTGCATACTCGTTCCAGAAATTGGTAACTCTAAAAAGCGGTGACCCATTTGGTATGTTCTTGCCGCAATCTGTTTGATCTCATTTGGATCGCAAGTACTAGTGCAAATGATATTTAACGCTTGTTTTGCTGTTGGGAGGATGCCATGATCATCGAATAGCACATGTTCTACTTGATCGCTGTTAAAGACAGCCAGAATAATGTTTTGACAGGAGGCAGATAATTCTGGTAAAGATGCATAGCGCTCTTTACCAAATAAATCGATGGATGCTTGGTTGACATCAAAGCCAAGTACATTAAATTTGGCATCATCAAGACGTTTGACAAAACCCCGACCCATGAGGCCTAGGCCGACAATACCGATTGTTTGCTGTGCTGGGTTATTTGGATGATTCATGGATTAGACGGCATTGGAATAATATTAGTTAGGGGTTGCACGATCGTCGCTTGCATTAAATCATTCGCACTCCAAGTTTGATAGTATTTTGCTTTACTTAAAAGATCTTGCATCATTTGTTGGGCTGGATAACCTAGATCTTCTAAATGATGAAGTAATTGGCTTTCAACGGGCTTAATTTGTTCTTTCCAGCGACGTTGTTCTTCCAGGCTTAATGCAATAAATTCGATACCATGATCTAAAAAAATAGAACAAGCTCGAGCTCCTGCCAGACCATAGAAGATTTGGGCGCCCGCTTGTGCAAGTGATCGAAGCCATTGGTTAAAGATACTTTTTAGTGGCGGTGGTAGTTTTTCCCAGAATTGTTTTGAAAGACCGTACTCCAGATTAACTCTGACGAGGTTAGCGCTTGTTCGGTATTTTGCACTCTTATATAGTCCAACCGTTTGTGCTGCACTGTCTGAAATTGATACGGCAAAAACTTCATTTTCTTCAAATTGTTTTTTTGCTTCAGGAGTGCTACAACCCACAGGAATAGCTCCAAGTGCGGCGAAAATATCAGATTCGACACCATTACTACAGGCAATCTTTTGTCCTTGAAGATCTTCAAGGCTACGGATAGGAGATCTGCTAAACAAATTGTATTCGCTAGTGGCCACCATTCGCCCCATATAGATGTTGTGTTTTTCTACATCTTGACTAAAGTAAGAACGATAGAGATCCTCAGAAATGGCAGTAGCCACTTCTGCACTATCAAAAATAAACGGAAGACTTAAAATTTGCGCAGCAGGAAATAGTTCTGCATCCCAAGCAGAATAAACGGGACAAAGATCGGTTAAGCCTGATTGGAGAGCTTTAATACCTTCGCGTTCAGGGTGTAGGGATCCCCCCCAAAAAGCTTGTACGTTGATGGCACCTTTGCTCATGATTGCCAGTCGACGAAAGGCTGGTTCAAAAACATCTTGAACTGCTGGGGATTGAGCCGGTATATGGGCGCTCACTCGAAGGGTATATTCAGGGGTTTTTTGTGGAATATCTTCTTCTTTGACGTTTAGCCATTGTCTGGCAGTGAGCGTTTTTTCGATGACTTGTTGAGTATTATCGGTGCTGATGATTTGGCGATGATTCATAGGATAGGCAAGATTAGGGGAATATGGTTTTTAATGATTTTGATTCTTTGAATAGCGTCTTTATTTTTTTATCTTTCCCTCTATTGTAAGCAAACACAGATCAATCAGTATTAAACTGCTGTTATAACTTATTTGCTCAGGAAATTATGTCATTACCTCCTTTATTATCTCAATTGAGTATTCCGGTAATAGGTGCGCCCCTGTTTATTATTGCCCAGCCTGATCTAGTGATTGCACAATGTAAAGCGGGTATTGTTGGAGCTTTTCCAGCCCTTAATGCAAGGCCTCCTGAAGTCTTAGATGATTGGTTAACTCGCATTAAGTCAGAACTTCAACAAGCAAAGATTGATCACCCTGATCGACCTATTGCTCCGTATGCCGTGAATCAGATTGTCCATCAATCGAATGATCGACTGCAGCAAGACGTTGATCTTTGTGTAAAACATCAAGTACCGATTGTGATTACTAGTTTAAGGCCACCGGGAGAGGTGGTGGAGGCAGTTCATTCCTACAATGGATTAGTATTTCATGATGTTATTAGTGTGCGGCATGCGCAAAAAGCCATTGAAATGGGTGTTGATGGATTGATTTTGGTCTGTGCTGGAGCCGGAGGTCATGCTGGTTTGATGAGTCCGTTTGCATTAATTACGGAGGTGCGTCGGTTTTGGGATGGGCCTTTGATTTTATCTGGGGCAATGTCCAAGGGTGAGCATGTATTTGCTGCCCTCGCGATGGGTGCTGATATGGCTTATATGGGCACCCGTTTTATTGCCTCTAAAGAGGCAATTGCCTCTCCAGCATACAAACAAAGCTTAGTTCATAGTGTGGCATCAGACATTGTCTATACGAATTTATTTACTGGGGTGCATGGAAACTATTTACGGTCCAGTATTGTCTCTGCAGGCTTTGACCCTGATAACTTACCGCAAGCAGAGAAAAATTCGATGAATTTTTCGAACACATCTTCCAAAGCGTGGCGCGATATTTGGGGAGCTGGCCAGAGTGTTGCAGGCATTGAATCTGTTGACTCAGTTCAAGAAATTGTTGATCGAATGGTAATTGAGTTTGCACAGGTACAAGTGCGTTTAACGGCGTCTAAATAAATTGATAGCTGATATTTTTGATATTGGTATGTCATGATTCAAATTACTGAACTACGTTTACCGATTGATCATTTGCCGCAGGATTTAGAATTAAAGATATTAGCGCGTTTACAGATTTCTGCGATTGATTTAATTCGATTTAAGATTTTTAAACGTAGTCATGACGCTAGAAAAAATGCAGCATTATCTTTAATCTATACGATTCATGCATCTGTCAAAAATGAAGAAGCTGTTCTGCAAAAATTTCAAGATGATCTTCATATCGGTCTAGCTCCAGATACTTCTTACCACTATGTTGCCAAGGCGCCGAACGAAATAAAAAGTAGGCCCTTGGTGATTGGGTTTGGTCCTTGTGGCATCTTTGCAGCCTTGATTCTTGCGCAAATGGGTTTTAGACCCATTGTATTAGAGCGCGGTAAAGCTGTGCGAGAGCGAACCCAAGATACCTGGGGCTTGTGGAGAAAAAAGATCTTACAACCTGAGTCCAATGTACAGTATGGTGAAGGTGGGGCAGGATTGTTTTCTGATGGCAAGTTGTATAGTCAAATTAAAGATCCGCAGTTTTATGGTCGCAAAGTCATTGCTGAATTTATTAAGGCCGGAGCACCGCCTGAAATCGAATATGTGGCAAAACCACATATTGGTACGTTTCGATTGGTGGGAGTTGTGGAGCGCATGCGCGAAGAAATTCTGCAGTTAGGCGGTGAAATTCATTTTTCAAGTCGCGTCTCGGAGTTTTTAATAGAGAATCAAGCCATTTGTGGAGTTCGCCTTGCTGATGGCCGTCAGTTTAACGCTGATCGAGTCGTCCTTGCTTTAGGGCATAGTTCGCGGGATACCTTTTATGCCCTTCATGATGCTGGCGTGCAGATGGAGCAAAAGCCTTTTTCTGTGGGGTTTCGGATTGAGCATCCACAATCCTTGATTGATCGTGCCAGGTTAGGTCCACATGCTGGAAATGCCATTATCGGCGCGGCAGATTATAAGTTGGTTCATCATGCTCGTAACGGAAGATCTGTTTATAGTTTTTGTATGTGCCCAGGAGGTACGGTCGTCGCTGCAACATCTGAGGCGAATCATGTGGTGACGAATGGTATGAGTCAGTATTCACGCAATGAAAGAAATGCCAATGCAGGAATTGTCGTTGGTATTAATCCTAGCGACTATCCTGGAGGACCACTTGCAGGTATCGAGTTTCAAAGGGCGATTGAAGCTAAAGCTTATATTTTAGGGGGCTCTAATTATGAGGCTCCAGGTCAATTAGTGGGGGATTTTTTGAAAGGAGTTGCATCAAAGGAGTTAGGGTCAGTGATTCCATCATATAAGCCTGGAGTGCATTTGACAGATTTAGCACCAAGCCTTCCCGATTATGCGATATCTGCGATACGAGAAGCTCTTCCTGAATTTGATAAAAAAATCAAAGGATTTGCGATGTCTGATGCGATTCTTACTGGGGTTGAAACTAGAACATCTTCTCCTCTTCGGATTACCCGTGGCATCGATTTTCAAAGTTTAAATATAAAAGGTTTATACCCAGCGGGTGAAGGTGCCGGCTATGCTGGAGGAATTTTGTCAGCAGGCGTTGATGGTATTAAGGTAGCTCAAGCGGTTGCAAGCAGTTATCTAAAGTAAACGAAAATATCATGAATCTCGTCTTATAATGACCCCATTACCCATGAAATAGGAATAGTAATGAAAAGAATCGGCATTGTTTTATCAACTATTTTGATATGTTGTGTTTCGAACAGCTATGGTCAGTCGGGAGCGACTCAGTCTGGAGTTGTGGTTTCTGTGAACGGTACAAAAATATTTCAAAAAGATATTGATACGTATGTAAAAAATGCTCAGGCTCGTGGAATCAAAGACTCTCCTGAGCTGCGTCAAGCCATTACCAATGACCTCGTACTTCGTGAAGCGATTATGCAGGACATCAAAAAAACTGGCCTTGAGAAAAAAGGTGAGAATGCTGAAAGATTAAAGCTAGCCCAGCAACAAATGCTGCAAGAATTATGGTTTGAAGATTATTTAAAAATGAACCCAATTAATGAGTCAGATATTCGAGCTGATTACGATCGTCAAGCGACTTTGACAAAAGAAGGTCGTAATTCAATTGAATATAAATTTTCACAAATTGTAGTTGCTACTGAAGCAGAAGCTAATGAGCTTATTAAACAGTTAAATGCAGGCGCTTCGTTTGAGAACACTGCAAAAGAGAAATCATTAGAAAAAACTTCTGGTGCTCAGGGTGGGGTAGTGCCAAATTGGGTATTGCCGGATATGGTTACAAAAACTTTAGGAGATGCATTAATGAATTTATCTAAAGGGAAAGTTTCCGCAGTTCCTATTCAGACAAATATTGGTTGGCATGTGGTCAAGCTTGATGAAACTCGAAAATTTACAATGCCAACTTATGATCACGCTAAAAATAATATTTACCAGGGTTTGTTGACTAGAAAGAAACAAGAAGCCATTGACCAGTTGATTAAAAAATCAAATATCACAAAGCCTAATTAAGTCTTTTTTAAAATGGGCATTGATTGCTCAAACCGATCAAGCATCGCAATCCATTCGAGTGGGATTGGGGTGCTTTTTTGATTGTCGGTATTGACATAGACATAAAGCATTTCACCGCTCACGAGATATTGTTTTCGTGAATAAATTTCTAAAGTAATGGTCATTGATGTATTGCCGATTTTGCTACAACGAACACCAATATCGAGAACATCATCAAACTTTGCAGAGGCATGATATTCAAGGCTAGCTTTTTTCACAAATAATTCTGCACCTAATTGCGCTTGAAGAATGGGGGATGGAAGACCTACCGTTCGCCAATACTCTGTGAGTGCTACATCAAAGTACGTCAAATAATGACCATTAAATACGACTGCTTGCATATCCACTTCTGACCAGCGAACGCGAAGTGAGTGGAAGTAGGAAAAGTCGGATTGAGCCATAACTTACTTAAATGAAAATAATTTAACACATTGACATCATCCCCACCTAATGAACTGACCCATAAAAGTTGGACAGTTTAATTAGGATAGCAGAAGGGATTGATTTCGGGCTTTTGTTAAAAAAGGAGCCCAAGGCTCCTTTTGCAATAAAATCATGTCACTTAGTGCTTAGTGAACGGTTGGAGTTTTCCACGAAAAAGTGACAAAACCAGCGATTTTCATCATTAACTCGTTAAATTCTTCTTGAGTGACAGGTAATAGACCTCTAGAAGCCCTTTTACGATTAAAAACATCAAGCTCTTGCACTGGGGTATTTGAACTTAAAAGTTCCACCGCTTGCCTAGATAAATCATTCGTTTTCATCAAAATCTCCGATATTGAACAACCAGTTAAGGAATTTGTGAGAAATTTCACATAAATTACTTAACCTGAGTATTCAACGCAGAGAAATAAATAAGGTTGACAAAATGTATCAAATTTATAAAAAAGATATAAAATTATAAGTTATTGATATTAAATGACTAATTTAAATTATACGGTCCTAAAGCCAAATGAGATCAAGATTTTTTAAAAATACCGCCATTTTTATCCTTACAACGTTGATCTTGTTAGGGTCAGGGATTTGGTATGCCACCTCGCAAGCCCCCAAGTGGGCTAAAAACTATGTGAATCAGTTTGGTCAGTCTATTGGATATCTTATTGATTTCAATGACCTACAGATTACCGTTCGGCAGCCTAGTATTTCTGTATCGGATTTAAGAATTGTTGAACTAGCCAATCAAAATCAGTTACTAGAGGTGAAGCTTTTACAGGTCAATGCAAAGTGGGGGCTACTGCTACATAGAAGGGTTGAATTGAGTCAAGTCCTGATTGATAATCCTCGTGTTTTGGCAGACAAAAATTCAGAGAATTGGAATTGGCTCCGATTTGTAGAAGCCATCCAGAAAAAATTTCCTAAAAAGCCTGACGTAAAGCCAAGTCAACCCTTCGAATTTTTGGTGGATGATTTAAGACTGAATGATGGTAATTTAAAAATTCAGGCACCGGAGATGGGGGTTTTGGTGGAATTTGCTCCGCTGAATATTGAATTAAAAAATACCACGAATATAGACTCTAATGGTGTCTTAGGAGGTTTAGAAACTAATTATGCCGTCAGCCTAGGAGAGGTATCTTTACCTATTCCGAAAACAGATAAAACACTTCACTTAGGCACAATTGTTCTCGGAGGGGATTTTGATTTAAAGGAAAACAAGGATATCTTTTTACGGATGAAGGCCAAGGTCGAGCAAGGCTTGATTGAGTCTAATACGAATTTTTATACAGTAGATAACAGAATTGAAAGTGAGATTCAACTCGACCAGTTGAGTTTAGTTCCCTTCATTGATTTTGTAACTCCCAAGGTTCCACGGAGTGAAAAGACGGGCACTGTAACTGGTCAATTGAAGTTGAAGCATCAAGGAAAAGTCAACGTTCTTGATGGAGACATCAAACTTGAGGATGTCAGTGTGGTTCCATTGATCACTTTGGCGCCAACCATTAATACAATTTATGCAAAATCGGGTGGCACATCAGGCCAATTGAAAATTCACTATGATCCTGAAAATATCTTAGTGGGTGGAAATATAGCTTTAGATCATTTGGCTATTTTCGAACCCGATAAAACGAGCGAATTACTTGGTTGGGATACTGCCACGGTTAGTCGTTTCGATTATGAAAAAAAGCTGTCTGGACAAAAACTTCGTATTGATAATATCAAGGTTGATGGTTTAAAAGCACGGTACGTGATTTTTGGGGATAAAAGTAGTAATTTCCGGCGGATGTTTCAGCCATCAAAAGAAGAGCTTCAACGTCTTGAAGAGGAGAAAAAAAATGTAGCCATTGAGAAGAAGATGAGTAGTCAAAATTCTTCTCAGGGTCTCATCACAGAATCTATAGTCAAACAAGCCTTACCCGTGATGACACATCTAGTAGCCAATGTGGAGAGTGTGGTGAAGACACCAACCATGAAAGATGTTGATGATGACTTGGATGAGCTAAAGGGCAATGCAGCTAAAAAGCCGTTTCATGTAAATATAAAATCGGTTGAGGTGATCAATGGCAAAGTGGATTTCTCGGACTTCTCTGTCAAGCCTAATTTTAAAACGGATATTCATAACTTTCATGGCACCTTGATTGGTGTTAGTACCTATCCACAACGCTATGCTACTGGTGCTTTCGATGGCTTGATTGCACCTAGTGGAGATATGAAGTTAAGAGCACAAATTGCTTTTGAAGATCCGCGACGTAATCATGATATCAATATGTCATTTCGCCGTATCCCGTTGTCGGCTATCAATCCCTATGCTACGACATTTGCAGGTTATGAAGTGAAAGACGGAACACTATCTTATGATTCGCGCTTCTTAACAAAAGATGGTGATTTAAAGGGGGATAATCGCTTCATCATTCATCAAATACAACTCGGGGATAGAGTAACCGATTACAAGGGTAGAAACCTTCCTTTAGGATTGATTATTGCACTCCTAGAAGATGAAAATGGTGTGATTGATCTCAATTTAAAAGTTGAAGGTAATGTCGATAAGCCTGACTTCAAAATAGGCGAACTTATTTGGGATGCTGTATGGACTATCTTGGGCAATGTTGTCACAGCGCCATTCAAGATGATTGGACGCTTGATTGGTATTGAAGGTTATACGGGGGTATATTTCGATCCTGGACAAAGTACTCTTCGGCCATCTGAGTTACTCAAATTAGAGAATATCGAAGCGGGTATGAGAAAACGTCCTAAGACAAAACTAAAAATAAATGGTGTATTTGATGCTCAAGCGGATCGATTATTACTCAATACAGATAAAGTAGATCGCGTACTTTTTAAGGGGGCTGGTTTTCAATTGGCAGAGGGAGAGCCTTTACCAAAGTTACCTTTAGAAGATGAGCGAGTGCAAAGGGCGATACGAAAAATGTACTTTGAAGGAGGTAACAAAAAACCTGATTTAAAACTTCTGGCTGGACCTGCCGGTGTAGGTGACTGGAAGATACTTCATGATGAATTAATCGCAAAAGGCACCGTTAGTGAAGAGGATCTCCTTCAATTAGCGAATCGACGTGCGCAAACTGTACAAACTGAATTAATCAAGATAAACCAAGGCATTGCAGGTCGTTTAACCTTAGTCGGAGTTAAAGAAGAGTCGGTGGTAAAGGACAGAATTCCTGTCGGAATCGAAATTATTACGGATTAATACGGTAGGCCTACATAGTTCTCCGCAAGTGCTTTCTGGGCTTGCTCTGAAGAAAAAAGATATTCGAATTCAGCTTGTTGAATGCGTTGATCGAAGCTCGACTTATCCGGGAAGTGATGCAACATATTGGTCAACCACCAGGAGAATCGCTCAGCCTTCCAAATACGTTTGAGTGCTGTGTTGGAATAGTTATCGACGAGTGCCCCATCGTGATCGAGGTAAAAAGCTTTCAACGCTGTAGATAAATAAAAAACATCAGAAGCAGCCAAATTTAGTCCTTTAGCTCCTGTTGGCGGCACAATGTGACCTGCATCGCCTGCCAAGAAAAGCTTTCCATATTGAAGAGGTTCAGCTACAAAGCTTCTTAATGGAGCGATACTTTTTTCAATCGATGGACCTCTCACTAATCCATTAGCAAGTGTTGAGGGTAATCGTGATTGCAAGCTATCCCAGAACCGCTCATCTGACCAATTCTTAACATCATCATCCAAAGAGCATTGTAAATAGTATCTACTACGTTTTGAAGAGCGCATGCTACATAGATAGAACCCATCAGGGTGATTGCCATAGATTAGCTCTTCTTGAACGGGCGGCGTATCCGATAAAATACC
This sequence comes from uncultured beta proteobacterium, assembly GCA_903867305.1. Classification (GTDB taxonomy): domain Bacteria; phylum Pseudomonadota; class Gammaproteobacteria; order Burkholderiales; family Burkholderiaceae; genus Polynucleobacter. The sequence continues at coordinate 63,718 of CAIPQU010000045.1, read as the reverse complement.
CAACCAACCAAAGGGATAAATACGCTCAAACTCTTTGATCGATGAGGGTGGGATGGAGGCTCGGCATATGCCATGATAGCCATCACAACCAGCAATAAAATCGCTATGAATTTGATAACTTTGTCCTTCATGAACAAAATTGACTTTGGGTATTGGACTTAGTAAGTCATTGACCTGCACATCATCAGCACTATAAAAAATGGGTAATTGAGCATCTAACCTAGCTTGCGTTAAGTCTTTAGTGACCTCGGTTTGGCCATACACTGTAACGTGCTTGCCTTGAGTCAATTTTTTGAAATTTAAGTGCAGATGATGTTGATTAAATGCGATATCAAAACCATGATGAATCAGTCCCTCTTGATGAAGTCGTTGGCTAACTTCTGCCTCATCTAGGAGATTGACGGTTCCCTGTTCGAGAACACCCGCACGGATTCGGGCCAAAACGTACTCTTGTGATTGGCGTTCAATAATGATGTTATCGATACCCGCCTTGGATAATAGTTGACCTAATAAAAGCCCTGCGGGACCTGCTCCCACGATAGTTACTTGAGTTTTAATGATTTTAGCCAAGGATCATTGATCTTTCATGAAGCCGGAAATTGTTCTGTATCGACTTCAGCTTGACTGACTTCGTTATAACGGTTTCCAAAAACAGGAACTGTATCGAGCACATTTGTGATACGTTGGAGGGTTTCAGGGGATAGGTGAACACCGTCGGCAGCAATATTTTCGCGCAGATGGTCAAGTCTTGATGTGCCAGGAATGACGGTAATATCAGACCCTTGGTGAAGCAACCAAGCTAAAGCCAATTGGGCTAGAGTACAGTTTTGGTCGAGGGCAATTTTTTTCAGAGCTTCGTAAAAAGCGATATTTTTATTGAAATTTTCAGGTTGGAACCTCGGCATTGCAAGGCGAATATCTTTTTCTTGGAACTCGGAAATATTCAGTGGTGTTTGACTAAAAAAGCCTCGTGCAACCGGACTAAACGCAACAAAGGAAATACCTAGTTCACGACAAGTTTTTAATAATGCAATTTCTGGATTTCTGGACCACATTGAGTATTCAGTTTGAAGAGCTGATATGGGATGGGTTGCGTGACCTTTTCTCAAGGTTTGCGCAGAAATTTCAGACATGCCGATAGCGCGAACCTTCCCCTCCTTGATAAAGTCTCCAAGCGTACCAATCGCATCTTCAATGGGAACTTTTTTATCCCAGCGATGGAGGTAATACAAATCGATCACATCCGTTTGGAGCCGTTTTAAGCTACCTTCGATATCTCGACGAATTGACTTTGGGTGACTATCAATCACCCGCTTACCATCCGCTGGACCAACCCCACCCTTACTGATGAGTGTGATTTGCTGACGATGTCTTTTTAAAAATTGTTTGCCGAGGAGGGTTTCATTACTTCCAAGACCATATAAAGCTGCAGAATCGAAATGAGTTACGCCTAGTTCAAAGGCTTCTTCAAGGATTTGATTTGCAAGTTCTTCAGAAGGAGGAGCGCCATAGGCATGGCTTAAATTCATACACCCCAAACCGATTGAAGCAACGGTATATGGGCCAAGCTGACGAGTAGATAAAGGATGTGTCATGGTGTATTAGGGTGTATTTTTGAGTTGGACTTCGAGCTGATGTAACACTTCGTAGCAAGGTAGCACATTCGCAAAGCTTGTGAGGGGCTCACGCCCTTCCCGAATGGCAGCAAAAAATTCACGATCTTGTAGTTCGATACCATTCATCGAAACGTCGACTTTACTTACATCGATCTGATTATTTTTACCATCAAACAAATCATCATAGCTGGCAATATAGGTATTTTCATCACAGATATAGCGGAAGATTGTTCCGAGGGGGCCATTATTGTTAAAAGATAAGCTGAATGTCAGGATTGCACCAGTACTAGACTTTAATTGGATCGACATATCCATCGCTATCCCGAGGGTAGGGTGGATTGGTCCTTGAACAGCATGAGCAGCAATAATGGTTCCTTGCGTTTGATATGCAAAGAGATCAACTGTGTGTGCTGCATGATGCCACAATAAATGGTCTGTCCAGCTTCGTGGTTGACCTAATGCATTCATATTGGTACGGCGATAGAAATAAGTTTGCACATCCATTTGTTGGATTTTTGTTTCTCCAGCAATAATTTTTTTGTGCAGATATTGATGGCTAGGGTTAAATCTTCTTGTATGACCAGCCATGGCGACTTTACCGGTTTCTTTTTGCAATCGAACAATTTCTTTTGCATCGGCTAAAGAGTCGGCCATGGGTATTTCAACTTCAACATGCTTGCCAGCCTCAAGACATGCGATGACTTGATTCGCGTGCATTTGTGTAGGTGTACACAGAATCACAGCGTCAACTTCTTTGATGGCAAGACTATCTGCAAGATTTGTTGTTACATGCGGGATTTTATATTTGTCGGCAATTTCTTGGGTTTTTGATAATTCTCGACCGACTAAAGAGACAACTTCAATACCCCCAATTTGTGCCATAGAATCTAAATGTTTATTACCAAAGGCGCCTGCGCCAGCTAGTGCAACTTTCATACATTCTCCAAAATAATATGTCCTACGGCCGTATTTGATGCAGGGACATGGTAATGACGATGAATTTCTTTCACTTCTTGATTAAGGGCTCCACGCATAATCAGCCACATCACTAACTCTATTCCTTCTGAGCCAGCTTCCTCGACATAGGTTAAGTGAGAGATCGCTGCTAAGGCATCTGGGTTTGCTGTCAAACCATCTAAAAAAGCGCGATCAAATTCTTTATTGATAAATCCTGCACGTGGACCTTGCAGTTGATGTGACATGCCACCGGTACCCATGATGACAATTCGTTCATTCCTGCCAAATGATTCTACTGCACGCCGAATCGCCTTACCTAACTGATAGCAACGATTACCCGTCGGTGGGGGATATTGGACCACATTGACTGCAACAGGAATTACTTTACAAGGCCAAGCCTCTGGTTGCCCAAACATGAGCGAAAGGGGGACTGTTAAACCATGATCAACGTCCATTTTATTAATGATGGTGATATCAAATTCATCCAAAATCGTACTTTGCGCAATATGCCAAGCAAGTTCTGGATAACCTTCTACCATGGGAACTGGCCGAGGCCCCCAACCTTCGTCGGCAGGAGCAAATGAAGGAGCGCAACCAATCGCAAAAGTAGGAATCATTTCTAATGAGAAAGCTGAGGCATGATCGTTAAAAATCAAAATGATCGCATCAGGCTTGACCTCTTTAAACCACTCCTTGGCACGATCATAGCCTTGAAAAACAGGACTCCAATAAGGTTCAGCTGTTTTTCCAAGATCAAGAGCAGCCCCTACGGCCGGGATATGAGAGGTTGCTACACCTGCAATTAAGTGTGCCATATTATTTCTCCACTGGGCCAACCGGCATGGTTGGATTACGTCCACCAGCAATCATCATTTGACGATAACTTTCCTCTGGCATGCCCGTCATGAGCGATGCTAGTTTTTGAAAAGAATGTCCATCGGTCGCGCCGATTTTTGCTAGAAAGTAAATATTGCCACCGATTGCAATCATTTTGTTGTAATCACGATCACGCACGGCTTGATGCTGTTCATTGGTCATTGGAAATTGTTTGAGATAAGCATCTTCATCGGCCTTGAATGACTGCCGATTGACTTCTTTCATTAATGACATTGCAAACATATTGAGATGGTAACCAATTCTCGATTGTGTAGCATCAAAGATGACGGTCCCTGGTATTTTTTTAAAGGCATCGTAGTAGTTGGTCATCGCTCAACTCCAATACAAACGGGTAGGATTATCGACGAGTAATTTTCGTTGTAATTCAGCGGTGCTTGCAATATGGGGAATCCAATCGACTAACAAGCCATCATCCGGCATATGATCTTTTAGATTGGGATGAGGCCAATCAGTCCCCCACAGGACTCGATCAGAAAACTCTGCCACTAGAAATTTTGCAAAAGGAATTACATCTTGATAGGCAAACTGTTCGCCACTTAGGGCTTTTGGACCTGATATAGAAAGCCTTTCAGGGCAGGTCACTTTACTCCAAACATTAGGATGCTGACGCATAAAGTCCACAAAAAGTTGAAACTCAGGACCGTTAATTGGTTTCGAGACATCTGGTCGACCCATATGGTCCACTACCACCGTGGTTGGTAAAGCCGTAAAAAAGTCCCACAATTCCGGTAAGTCAACCGCTTCGAAATAAATTACCACATGCCAGTTCAATGCTTTAATTCGGTGTGCAATTTCTAATAATTCTTCTTTGGGGGTGAAATCGACTAAGCGCTTCACAAAGTTAAAACGTACACCTCGCACTCCCGCTTGATCCAGTCGTTCGAGCTCACCATCAGTTACTGATCGCTTCACTGTCGCAATTCCACGAGCTTTACCCTGACTATTTTCTAAGGCATTGAGTAAAGCATTATTGTCGGAGCCATGACAAGTTGCCTGAACAATAACATTTTTGTCAAAGCCCAAATGATCACGTAATGCGAATAGCTCATAACGACTTGCATCGCAAGGGGTGTATTTACGTTCTGGAGCATATGGAAAGATGGCTCCTGGACCAAATACATGACAATGCGCATCTACTGCACCTTTGGGTAATTGGAATTTAGGTTTACTCGGTTGTTGGTACCAATCTAACCACCCCGGAGTTTTTTCAAAGTTCATACCGCATTGTATCAATCGTCAATGTAGTTCAGTCCAGCTTGGGCTAGTTTTTCTCTCATTTTGTACATATCTAGGCCCAAAACCCCTGAGGCTAAGCGCGCTCGTTTTTCAGTTTCATTATCTTCCCTTGCCTGGGCTGCAAGTCCGACCTCTAGAGCCAAAGCTGCAGGGACTACAACGACCCCATCGTCATCCGCAATAATAACGTCCCCAGGATGAACCATTGCACCAGCACAAACGACTGGTATATTGACAGATCCCAAAGTCTCTTTCACGGTTCCCTTGGCACTAATCGCCTTACTAAATACCGGAAAGTTCATTTGAGTTAATTCTTTAACATCCCGCACACCCGCATCAATAATCAGACCTTTTGCCCCTTGGGCCTGAAATGAAGTTGCTAGGAGATCACCAAAAAAACCATCGGTATTATCGGCAGTACAAGCTGCAACGACAACATCTCCAGGCCTGATTTGCTCAGCCACAACATGCATCATCCAATTATCACCGGGTTGTAATAGCACGGTTACCGCTGGGCCACATAAATGAGCCCCAGTATAGATAGGGCGCATATATGGCTTCATGAGTCCAATTCTCCCCATAGCTTCATGGATGGTGGCTACTCCAAATTTAGAGAGTAAGGCGACGGCTTTTGCGTCTGCGCGTTCGATCTTGGTTTTTACGATTCCGAAGGCTTGCATATAAGCTCCTATTAATGACCTTGTTTTTCTAAGAATTGATTAAGACGAGTGAATACATGACGTGCATTACCTTCATAGATTTGATAACGTTGATCTGGACTTAGTTGGGTACTTGCCTCAATGTAACGTTTTGTATCATCGAAATAAAAACCTGTTTGGGGATCGATACCACGCACCGCCCCAATCATTTCAGAGGCAAATAAAATATTTTTGATGGGAATCACCTCTGTTAAGAGATTAATACCCGGTTGATGATAAACGCAGGTATCAAAATAAATATTGTTTAATAGGTGTTCTTCCAAAAGTGGTTTTTTTAATTCTTGGGCGAGACCTCTAAATCTTCCCCAGTGATAGGGGACTGCTCCACCCCCATGAGGAATTAAGAATTTAAGGGTTGGAAATTCTTTAAATAAATCAGCGGTTAAACATTGCATGAAAGCCGTAGTATCAGCATTCAGATAATGAGCCCCAGTTGTATGAAAACAGGCATTACAACTTGTGCTCACATGGATCATCGCTGGTACGTCATATTCGACCATCTTTTCATAGATGGGGTACCAGTGTGGGTCGGATAAGGGCGGCTCTTTCCAATGGCCACCCGATGGGTCAGGATTTAGATTAAGACCAACAAAACCATATTCACGAACACATTTCTCAAGTTCAGCGACCGATGTTTTTGGATCTACACCAGGCGATTGCGGGAGCATGGCTGCACCAATAAAATAATTTGGAAATAATTGGCTCACACGATAAATGAGTTCGTTACAAATTGCTGCCCAGGTCGCAGATGTATTAAAGTCACCAATATGGTGAGCCATGAAACTTGCTCTTGGTGAGAAGATCGTGAGATCACTTCCTCTTTCTAACATTTTTGCCAATTGATTTTTTTCAATGGACTCTCTTAACTCATCATCTGAAATTTTTAAATCACTGACTTTAGGACCCAGTTCTGGAGACTTTAAGTTAGCGATTTGTGAATTACGCCAATCCTCAAGTGCTTTGGGAGCAGTTGTGTAATGCCCATGACAATCAATGATCATTTAAGTTCCTTTTCAGGTGGTAATGGATAAGATTATTGTTTTGGAATATGAGCTTTTTCGATGATGTTACCCCATCTTTTAATGTCAGTTTCGAATAACTGTTTCATTTCTTTTGGGGTAGATCCTTGCGCTTCCACGAAAATATCTTGAAGTTTCGCTTTGACTTCTGGATCATTCACAGTATCCACAATACTTTTATTGAGTAGGTCAATAATTTGAGATGGTGTTTTTGCTGGAGCAGCCAAGGCATTCCAAGAAGATGCTGAGAAATTTTTAAGACCAGCCTCACTGGCGGTTGGGACTTCAGGAAAGAAGGCAGAACGTTTTGCACCGGTGACTGCGAGCAGTCGAATAGCTTTCGAGCGAATCTGTGGAACTAAAGGGCCGAGGATTTCAACGGCGGCATCGACTTGACCTCCGCGCAGAGCAGTAATGACAGCAGGAGTACCATTAAATGGAACGATTTGTATGTCAAGATTGGCACTGCTTTTAAATAGTTCTGCGGCAAGGTTTTGAGTACTACCAATATTAATACTGGCAACATTAAGCTTACCTGGATTATTCTGGGCTGCTGTTATGAGATCTTTCAGATGTTGTGCTTTTGAAGCTTCATTAACTACGATAGCAATATCAAAAAAGCCAATCGTTGATAAAGGCTCAAAATCCTTGACGGGATCAAAGGGTAATTTCTGGAATAAATTCGCCGTGATGGCTGTTCCATTTGACACGAGGAGTAGGGTGTAGCCATCGGGGTCTGCTTTTGCGACCATTTCAGCGGCGACGATACCGCCAGCACTGGGTTTATTATCAACCACGACGCTCTGACCTAAACGGACCCCCATTTTTTGAGCCACGATACGCGCAGTTAAATCAGCGATCCCCCCTGGGCCAAATGGAACGACAATCTTAATTGGTTTTGATGGAAAGCTTTGTGCATTGGCAAAGGGGGTTAGACATGCGTAAAACCACAAAATAAAGGTTAGTTTGAATAGTTGTATTTTCATGATCGGTCTACAGTGCCCATTAGTATATTCATTTAATTGCCATAAATATTATAAATGTTGATGATTTTCATCTTAAATCCCTCAAGTCTTGTTTCAAAAGAAAAAAATGTTATAAAGATTGTTGTTCATCTTTCATTTTATTGATTGGCATCATGACTTTATTTCTTCGTTTTTTCGTCAGATTTCACAAAATAATATTGAAAACTATGTTTACTATGCATGTGGGCTTGATTGCGCCGTGTATGGCTCAAACTAATGAAATTGCCACGAATGAGCCATTAAAGTCATTACTCAATGTTTCTTGCCCTAACTTGAAGGGCATAGTGGATAACTATCAGAAGAAGTTTGTGACCAAGATGAACAATTGGAGTTCAACCCATTTATCTCCAGCAAAGTATCAGACGGTCTTTTATCCTTTTTCAGGACCAGATATTGTGACAGCGATGTCATTGTTCCCCAAAGCAAATTATTATGTTTTGGTGGCTGATCAGATACCCGAGTATGCCCTCATTGATACCCCAGAAACATTGGACAATACTTCTCAGGCATTTGAATGCCAGATGCTCATTAATTTCTCAAGACGTGGTTATTATTTAACGAATGACCTTATTGGTAAGAATGGTCCTAAGCCAAGATTTATTAACTTACTTATCTATAACTTAGCCTTTGCGAAAGTGAGGGTTAATGAAGTCAAGATCTTGTCGATTAATTCTGAAGGGTTAATATTACCCATTAAGTCTGGACAGGACCCTCATGGAGTCCGTTTTTTAGGGGAGACAAATGATGGTCGGTCCGTTGTGATTGATTATATTAGTGCCAATCTTTCGGATAGTGGTTTATACAAAAACCCGAATTTCATCAAGGCATTTGAACGAAAGTCTTCTCAGGCCGTCTTCATTAAATCAGCTTCGCATTTATTACAAAACAATTATTTTTCAATCATGAAAAATATCTTAATAGAATTTCCACAATGGTTAACTCAAGATGAAACGGGTTTAGATATTGTTCCATTGTCTGAAAATTATCAGTTACAAATTTTTGGTAGATTTATTACGCCGAATAACTTATGGGCGAAGAGTAAATCTGCTCAGCGCCTAGCAACGTATTATCAAGAGCATCCTAGTAGTCAAGAGTTACCATTTTTGCTAGGCTATGAAAAAGTAGGTGGTTCCATGTTGATGATCGGTCAGCGGAAGTAATTCAATCTTAACTGCAGGCGATTTATCGATTTACTTTTTTAATTGGTAACTAACGAGAAAAGTACCATATTTTTGGTCAGTTGATCTTGGTCGACAGCACGTAAAGTCCATAAATCGAGTTCTAATCCACTTGATAGAGGATTGAGATAAACCCCGTTTTTACGGATTTCAAAATGCAGATGAGGACCTGTTGAGCGCCCTGTCGATCCAACATAACCAATTTCTAGACCTCTGCGCACTTCACTGCCGACAGAAAGCTCTGGGTTGTAGGCGCTTAAATGCGCATAATAAGTTTTATAGTTTCCTGGGTGTTCAATAATCACTAGATTACCAAAGCCAGCCCAGGCGCCATAATGCACAATTTTCCCATTAGCTACAGCGTAGATTGGGGTTCCTGGTGGTGCGGCAAAATCAATTCCTTGGTGGCCGATATAACTGCTATATGACTGCGTTACCACAACGTTTTTATTCTCTCGTTTGACCACTTTTTGCCTCGACTTCGTTACTGATGCATTACCAACTCCACGAGATATGCGCCTGTAATTGAGAGGGTTAATCCAAAAACCTTGTTCTAACTCAATACCCCTAGAAGAAAAAAATCCACCAGATAAGTCACCACGTTCTACCCAAAATGCATCCGCTAAAATATTTTTTTGAGATTCATCGAGAATTTCTAAACTAATCACTTGTGCCCATTTATTTTTACTTCCTGCGTCATAGACCACGCGTGCAAAGTGTTGTTCATTGGGCTTGATTTGGGGATAAAGCTCTTTTACTAAAGAGGCAAGCTCCCAAATAAGTTCGGGTGGGATTGACGTCGTTGCATTATTTGCTTTATAAACAACTAAATTATTCAAATCGATCGTAACTTCTAAATAGGTTTCAAAACCTGTACCTAGTTGTTGCGAATCCACAAAGAACCCATCCGTATTTGGTGAACGATGCAAGGTCACAAGCGTTGTAGAGATGTCCTTTTTTTCATTATTTAAAATAGAAAACGCCTGTATTTGTCCATTGGTGTTGATCGAGGCCGCAAAGGGTAAACAACTAGATTGCAATCCCCTAAAGAAGTTAGGTACTTGCCGATCAAAAGAGGCTATAAATTCATTGTCATAGACATTAATATTTTTGAAAAATGTTTCAGCCGATTGTGCGACTGTTCCACATCCCTTGCGGATGGTAAAGCGCATGGACGAGTAATTCGGCTTGATAACTTCTGGGCTAGGTGTCTTGAGAATGTTTTCAATAATATTCGGGGTTGGTAAGGGCTCCCCAGATAGATTGAGTGACGAACTATAGGAATTACTATATGGCTTTAAATAAGCCTGTGATACTGGTTTATTCGAGCTAACAGTAGGCGGGTTATTGTTTTGTTTTTTCTTCGCTAGAGCCATTTGATGGATAAAACCAAAGCTCAAACATAACAACAAAAGCCCATAACGTATAAAACTTCTAGTCAATTTGATTTCCTAAGAAAGCTCTCTAAATCCACATTAAATTCTTCGGCTTGATCTACAAATAAAGCATGCCCTGCATTTTTGTTATAAATTTTAAATTCACTTTGAGAGTGTTTCTCACTGAGAAGTAATGCTTGCTCAGAGTATCTCGGAGTTATAGCATACCAAATTGGTACTTGTGTCTTATAAATGGTATCTCGATAGTATTCTCGAGCATAAGGTTTTCTGAGGATGGCAAAAGCATTTTCAGGGTTGTTTGACAATCGCAAAGCGGAGTTCTCCACAGTTTTAACAAAATCTGGTGGCGGCGTTGATTTAAAAATAGCTTGAACGAATCCTTTGATATATTGTGTAAATTTTTCTGTTGTCATTTTTCCAGTACCACTCGATATGGTAGATTTAGGGGGCGAGCCTTCGCCAATTGAATTATCGATTAGTACAAGACTAACTAGGCCCTGATCTCCATAGCGATTGACATAATCTAAGGCTTCCATGACGCCTAGGGACCAACCGATGAGGGTAAAGTTCTTTGTCTGCGTACTTTCTAATAACTCTTTAATATCACGTGCTCGAAGCTCGGCCAAATGAGCGCCTAAATAAATTTGAGATTTACCTTGAGAGCGAGGGCTAAAAGAAATAACACGATAGTTTTGAGAAAAATAATTGAGTTGAGCATTGAAGATTTCTGCGGGCATTAACCATCCGGGGATAAAAATTAAAGTTTTATCGCCAGTACCGCCGATGAGGTATTGAAGTTTGATATTGTCAGATGTCGTAAAGCTTTTTTGTTGAATATGCGCAGCCAAGGTTAAACTTTGGGCATAGGTAGTCTTGCTGTAAATGACCAACAACATTGAAAGACTCAATAAAGTCAAAATTAGCTGTTTTCTGTATCGAAGCATGATAATGCTATTTTGCATAATAGATTCTAAACCTTCTACCCTTATATAGCGATCATTCAATAATGTCTCAACCTGCACCAAGTTCGAACATCACGCCGCAAAAATCACTTCGCACGATAGACATTGCTTCCTTAATTGTAGGAACCATTTTAGGTGCTGGCATTTTTCGGGTTCCATCGATGGTGGCAGGGCAGTTAAACAGTGAAATTGCAATTTTGCTTGCTTGGGGTCTCGGTGGTTTGATTTCGGTAGTTGGCGCACTTTGTTACGCTGAACTTGCCACGGCGTACCCTAGCGTCGGGGGCGAGTATTACTTTTTACAAAAAGCATTTGGTCAAAAACTCGCTTTCTTATACGGATGGGCTCGTTCCATTGTAATTGTTCCAGGATCCTTAGGTATCTTAGGCATTACCTTAGGGGACTATATGACAAACATTATTTCGCTAGGGTCATATTCATCCTCGATTTGGGCTGCTATCGTTGTCATTGGTTTAAGTCTTTTAAATGCTTTAGGAATTAAAGAGGGCAAAACCGCCCAAAATGTTTTGACGATTTTTGAGGTATTAGGGGTCATTGCCATCATCATTACGGGATTTTTGGTAGAAGGCTCAACGGATCCTGCTTTTAACCAGCAGGTAGTAGAGCCCACGTTTGGTGCCGCAAGTTTAGCCATTGTGTTTGTTCTCTTAACCTATGGCGGATGGAATGAGGCGGCCTATCTTTCTGCTGAAGCGGTGGATCAACGGCGTGGGATATTTAAGGCACTTTTAATTGGGATTGGCTCAGTTACCATTTTGTATATCTTAGTCAATCTTGCTTTATTACATGCCTTTGGAGTTCAGAAAATGGGCCAGTCCAATGCGATTGCTAGTGATCTCTTTGATTTGGCATATGGACATCAATCCGCAATTCTATTTAGTGCGATTGTTATTTTTTCGTGCCTAAATTCCATTAATGCGACGATTATATTTGGCTCTAGAAGTAGTTTTGCTTTAGGCAGAGATTGGAAAATATTTTCTTGGATTGGTGATTGGCACGCATCAGGCACTCCAAGAAAAGCGATCTTCTTGCAATGTGTGATTGCTTTGATTCTGATTCTAGGAGCATCCTTTGAGCGTGAGAGTTTCAAATCCATGGTCGAATTTACGGCACCTGTTTTTTGGTTCTTTATTTTGTTAATTGCTATATCTATTTTTATTTTGCGTAAAAAGAATCCAGATCAGGTCATTCCCTGCCCAATCCCGCTTTATCCACTATTGCCGATAGTGTTTGTTTTAACGGTTATTTGGTTGCTTTGGTCCAGTATTGCTTATTCTGGTTGGGGCGCTTTATACGGGGTAGCTTGCTTGGCGATAGGTGCTGTAATATTATTATTCGAGTCAAAATAGAATTTTTGACAGATTTTCGAATATTCATCAATTTTTGTTAAGGTTTAACTCATTCAATTATGGAGATGCTCATGAAATCAGTTGTTTTTGCGGCAGCAACTTTAATGGTGTTCAATATAGCCTTCGCTGATAATAGTTGCGAAGTTAAAGCAGCGGATAAAAAGCTTAATGGAGCTGCAAAAAATAGCTTTATTAAAAAATGTGAAAAAGATGTTCGCCTTGCCTGTGAAACAGACGATATTAGCAAAAGAACGAATGGTGCTGCAAAGGAAGCCCATATCAAAAAATGTGTTAACGACGCTTTAGGTAGTTGATTAAAATTCTTACAATGTTCAAAACTTTGCGCAGTTACTCTAGGTATATTCCATGGGTACTGTGCATTTTTTTGGCCATTAGCTATGTTTGGGGTATCGAGTCAGGAGTAGCTAGGATTCAAGCCTACTTTTTGGGAGCTTTCTTTATTTTTCTGAGTTTTGTTGGATGGATAGATGTTAACCAAAAAAAGCATGCTATTTTGCGTAACTATCCAGTTTCAGGACATTTACGATTTTTATTTGAAAAATTTCGTCCAGAAATTCGGCAATACTTATTAGAGTCTGATACGGAGCAATTACCATTCTCCAGAAATGAACGCGCATTAGTTTATCAACGTGCAAAAGGGGATTCAGATAAAAGACCTTTAGGGACCATTGAAAATCTTTACAGTAGTGGAACTGAGTGGTTGATGCACACCATTAATCCGAGTGAACATCTCAAACCTGAGGATTTACGTGTTGAAGTGGGAGGGCCCCAATGTGCCAAGCCCTATTCCATTTCTGTATTTAATATTTCCGCGATGAGTTTTGGTTCCTTATCTGCCAATGCAATTATGGCCTTAAACAAGGGGGCCAAGATGGGGGGCTTTGCTCATGACACAGGTGAAGGTTCAGTCTCTGATTATCACCGTCGTTATGGTGGTGATTTGATTTGGGAATTAGGCTCAGGTTATTTTGGATGTCGAACAGTTGACGGACAATTTGATCCAGAAAAATTTGCTTTAGTTGCTAGTGAACCGCAAATTAAAATGATCGAGATCAAGATCTCGCAAGGCGCCAAACCTGGTCATGGTGGGGTTTTGCCTGCGGCCAAGATTACGCCAGAGATTGCCAGGACACGTGGCATCCCTATGGGTATTGACTGCGTTTCCCCTGCTGGACATTCTGCCTTCTCGACACCTCTTGAGTTGATGCAATTCATTGTTCAGTTGAGAGAGCTCTCAGGGGGCAAGCCTATTGGATTTAAGCTTTGTATTGGTAAACCACATGAGTGGTTTGCTATCGTAAAAGCAATGTTAGCAACTAAAATCACACCTGATTTTATTGTCATTGATGGTAGTGAGGGCGGTACTGGAGCTGCTCCTGTTGAGTTTGTTGATCATATGGGGACTCCCATGCGAGATGCCTTACGACTGGTTCATATGTCTCTTATAGGCGCTGGATTAAGAGATCAGATTAAATTAGGCGTAGCAGGAAAAATCATTTCAGCCTTTGATATTGTGAGGGCCTGTGCGATTGGGGCTGATTGGTGTAATTCGGCACGGGGCTTTATGTTTGCAGTCGGTTGTATCCAATCTCGGACTTGCCATACCGACCTATGCCCTACTGGGGTTGCAACGCAAGATGCGATGCGCCAACGCGCATTAGATCCTGCAGATAAAGCGCATCGCGTCTTTCATTACCATCAAAATACCTTGGTAGCTTTGGGGGAGTTGCTCTCGGCAACCGGTTTTTCCCACACCTCTCAATTAGATGCTAATGTGGTGATTAGAAGAACTGAGAGTGGAGTTGCTACTCCATTGGGTAAGAACTTATTTCAGCTTGAGCCTAACGAGTTAATCTCTCCAGACGCCGAAAAACATCTTAATCAGCACTTCCAAGGTTTAGGAGACTATTGGAAGCGGGCTTCTGCTACATCTTGGTAGAATAAACTCAATATGAATTTTACTAAATATATCGCTGCTTCAATCATTACAATGATTCTTGTGATTGCGATGGCACTGCATTTTTTAGTGCCCGCTCCACCCAGAAAAATTGTGATTGCCACTGGATCTAAAACTGGTCAATATTATCGACTCGGTAACCAATATAAGACTGAATTTGAAAAAAATGGTATTCAAGTAGAAGTTTTGGTGACGAAGGGCTCGGTTGAAAACTTAGATTTAATTAATGATGCAAAGAGTAAGGTTGATCTTGCTTTTATTCAATCAGGCACTAGTAATCAAAAAGAATATCCTCATTTAGAATCCCTTGCCGGGGTATTTTATGAACCCTTGTGGGTCGTATATCGTGCTGGAGCTTTTAAGTCACTAGATAAACCACCAGAAAAAATCGAGGATATCAGTAAAAAAAGAGTGTCTATTGGAGTGATTGGAAGCGGTACTCGTAATCTTGTAGAAAAAATATTTGCACTTGACAATATATCAACAAAGACAACGAATATTCTTGGTTTAAGCACTGATGAATCTTTAGCAAGTCTCAAATCAGGCGACATTGATGTCATGTTTCTTTGCGTCAACGATCATGCTGAGATTATGCAAAAGATATTTCTTGACCCTAATTTAAAGATAATGTCGATGGCAAAAGCTTATGGATTTCCTCCAAAAATTAGTGGTTTAAATGTCATCAATATCAAAAGAGCGTCACTCAATGTTATGAATGATTCCCCTGATCGAGATATCCTGTTAGTTTCGCCGACTGCGGAGTTAGTTGCTAGAAAAGATATACATCCTGCCATCGTTTCATTATTGATTGATATTTCTCAAGAGTTATTATCGAAGTCAGATAGTTTAAGTGAAGAAAAACATTTCCCTAATCCGAATCATTTGAATTTTGATAATAATGATGATGCTCAAAAAGTGATGCGTGATGGACCAAGTTTCTTACATCGTTATCTGCCGTTTTGGGTTGCTGTTTGGGTCGATCGCTTACTTCGAGTGTTAATTCCATTGTTAGCTATTTTGATTCCAGTATTTAATTTCTTGCCTTCTATTATTACCTATCGTACGAAGTTAAAATTTGCGGTGATTTATAAAGAGCTGAAGTCGGTAGAAAGCATTGTTCAAGGGGGGCAGTTTAATCATGATAAGGTTATCAACCAATTAAATGAGCTTCAAACAAGAGCCATGAGTTTGCGTCTATCGCAAATGAATAATAAGGGCTTATATGATCTTTTATCGCATATTGGGGATTGTCGTGGACGGGTCAATGCAATGAATGCCACTGCTAAATAATGAAGAGGTCTAATACTTGAAACGACAATCTCATCAGTGGTTCAAGCCATAAGTCACCCAAGATTCCCGCAAATGAAAGTCCGAGTACGATAAAAAAACCATAAGGTTCAATCTGGGACAAGGCCCGGGCCTGTTTGTAGGGTAATAAGCCGACTAAAATTCTGCCACCATCTAGTGGTGGAATTGGAAATAAATTAAAGATGGCAAGTACTACATTCCAATAAATTCCGGCTTTTGCCATCTCTAGTAAAAAGGGGTTATCAATACTGTGGTGGATCAGCGAAAATAGCATCGACCAAATCATGGCTTGGATAAAGTTTGAGGCGGGACCTGCGAGGGCGACCCACACCATATCTCTTTTCGGATGGTTCAGCGCTGAAAAATTAACAGGAACTGGTTTTGCGTAGCCAAATAGAAAGGGTGATCCTGATAGTTTAAGCACTAGTGGAATTAAAAAAGTGCCAATAGGGTCAATATGTTTTATTGGATTGAGTGTTACCCGACCTAAGGAGTATGCGGTGTAATCACCAAAATATTTTGCCGCATAGCCGTGAGCGGCTTCATGCAATGTAATGGCCAAAATCAATGGAGGAGCCACAATCAAAATTGTCAGAATTAAATTATTTCCCATGATGAAACTTTCTAAAGAGTAGAGGGTAGACCATAACCAAAGCTTAGCATGCTAATGGAAGACATTTCGATTCCATCAGTAATGACCTGAGCAGACTCGGATTCTTTTTTTAAGCCGAAGGTGTAAAGAGCTGGTAAATAATGCTCTGGAGTTGGAATAGCTAACTGGGCGTCAGATCCTGCTGATTGCCAATGGATGAGTGGTGCTAAATCATTATTGATTAAATGCGTTTTGAAGAAATCATTAAAATTGAGTGCCCAAGACGGCGTTGGCACATGACTTTTCCAAGCAATGAGTTGTAGATTGTGGACTACATTACCACTGCTAATGATGAGAATATTTTCCTCGCGTAAAATCTGTAATTTACGCCCTAGTGCAACATGTTGATCCCCAGTTAGAGTAGCATCAATACTCATTTGTATCACTGGAATATCTGCCTTAGGGAACATATATTTAAGAATCGACCAAGCACCATGATCGAGACCCCATTCTGATTCTTCCAAGGTGATATTTTCAAATTGAGAAGAGATGATTCCTTTGACATGTTGGGCTAGAGCTGGAGATCCAGGAGCAGGGTACTGAATATCAAACAAGGCCTGAGGAAAGCCTCCAAAGTCATGAATCGTCTTAGGCTCCTGCATCGCCGTTAACCAAGTTCCTCTTGTATACCAATGAGCAGAAATCATCAGAATGGCTGAGGGCCTTGGTATTTTTTTCGCCACACTTGCCCACGCTTCATTATATTCATTGGGTTGGATGGCGTACATGGGGCTACCATGACCAACAAATAATGCGGGCATTGTTGTCATTGGTAACCAGCCTGATTAATTAGGGGCCATTCAAGCTTGAGCCGCTTTCGGTAAATCAAATAGGAGCACTTCTGCATCTTGACCTTTCGATAAATTGATCAAGTTTTCTTGTGCAATCATTAGCGCATCACCAGCTTCAATCGCTTCGCCATTGACAACCAGTTTTCCTTTGGCTACATGGAGGTATGCAATACGGTCGGCGGCTAACGGTTGTTCAATGGTTTCTGTACCATCTAACAAGCCGGCATATAAATAGGTATTGGAGTGAATCGTGACTGAGTTTTGGCCCCCATTGGGGGATGCTACCAAGCGTAATTTGCCACGTTTTTCTTCGGGTGGAAACATCGTTTGTTCGTAACTTGGAGGCACGCCAATGACATCTGGTTGGATCCAAATTTGTAAAAGATGGGTTGTTTGACCTTCAGCGTGATTAAATTCGCTATGCATGACTCCTTTACCGGCACTCATTCTTTGGACTTCATGGGGGTAGATCGCTTTACCATTACCCATATTATCTTTGTGAGCGAGCTCCCCCTCAAGAACATAGGTAATAATTTCCATATCCTTATGGCCGTGTGTGCCAAATCCTTTTCCAGCTGCAATCCAATCTTCATTAATCACACGCAGTGGCCCAAAACCCATAAACTGTGGATCGTAATAATCAGCAAATGAAAAGCTATGGAAAGACTTGAGCCAGCCATGATCGGCATAACCCCTTGAAGAAGCTGAGCGTTTATAAATCATAATAACAGTCCATTGGTATAGATTATCTAAGAATAATCTATTTTAATGGACTGTGTATTCCAGAAAGCAGAAGGATCGCTAGGTCATTGTTTCAATAGGTTTTATAGGGCAAGAACTTCCCAGAAAGAACGACGTTGACACGATCCCCTTTGGGATCTGCTTCACGAGTAATATCCATCGAAAAATCAATAGCGCTCATAATGCCATCGCCGAACTCTTCATGAATGAGTTCTTTAATGGTGGTGCCATAGACACTCACAATTTCATACCAGCGATAGATTAATGGATCAGTAGGAACGGCTGTAGGCAGCGAGCCCTTGTAAGGCACAATTTGTAGCCAAGCCATTTCTTCGTCAGTTAAGTTAAATAACTTTCCAGCAATTTCTGCTTGCGATTTAGTGAACGTCATTTGCCCAAGACAAGCTGCGGTGACCCATTCTTTTGACTCACCAATAGCGGTTGCGATATCAGCCCATTTCATTCCTTTAAGAACTTTATGATTGATGATTTTCTCTGTTACTAAATGACGATTCATGATTTTCCTTTCTGTTAAGCGGTAATTATTTCATCAATGCCAGGTCTGACAATAACGGGTTGATATCCTTCCAAAGATTTACCATTTGCGGCTTCTGCTTGAAGTTGTTTAGAGCGATTGACCAAAAAATCAACCAGGTGATTTCGAACAGGATAATACAGTGGTTCTTTATGCAATGAGGACCGTTGACGATCTTTGGGTAAGGGGTTTATCACAATTTCTGCTATCTTAGCATTCGGTCCATTACTCATGAGCATAATTCGATCAGATAATAAGATAGCCTCATCGACATCATGCGTAATCATAAAAACTGTTTGATGAGTTTCTTGGCAGATTTTTAAAAGTTCATCTTGAATCACTCCTCGCGTGAGTGCATCTAAAGCGCCAAAGGGCTCATCAAGAAGAAGCATTTGGGGTTCGATAGCAAATGCACGTGCGATACCAACCCGTTGCTTCATACCTCCAGACAACTCGGAAGGTTTTTTCTTGTTAGCTCCATGCAGACCAACCAATTGCAAATATTTATTTGCTTGATCTTCGATTTGTCCTTTGCTCCAATCTTGAAATTTAGACTTAATGGCAAAGCTAACATTTTCAATCACATTCATCCAAGGCATCAATGCATGTCCTTGGAACACAACGCCACGTTCTAAACCTGGACCTTTAATTTCACGATCAAGCATAAAGGCGTATCCTGAAGTGGCTTTTTCTAGGCCAGCTAACACATTCAGAATAGTTGTTTTGCCACACCCGGAATGGCCAATAATACAAATGAATTCGCCTTTTTGAATCTCAAAATTAATACCATCAAATACAGGGGGGCCATCCAAGTTATAAGACTTACTCAGGTTTTGAACTTGTAAAAATGATTTATTAGTCAGCATAAGAAACCCATTTTTGTAGTTGTCCGAAAAGTGTATCAAGAAGCATTCCAACGGTACCAATTAATAAAATCGCAAAGATAACACTGGATAAAGACAGGTTATTCCATTCATTCCATAGGAAATAACCAATACCTGTTCCACCCACGAGCATTTCTGCTGCGACAATCACTAACCATGCGATCCCCATAGAGATCCGCATACCTGTCAAAATTGTTGGTGCGGCTGCGGGAAGAATCACTTTAAAAGCTTTGCGAAAGGGGTTCACTTCTAAAGTTTTTGCTACATTAAGCCATTCCTTACGAACGTTAGCCACCCCGAAAGCGGTATTGATGAGCATGGGCCAAATGGAACAAATAAAGATCACGAAGATTGCAGAAATAGATGAGTCTTTGATCGTATACAAAGCTATCGGCATCCAAGCTAGGGGAGAAATGGGCTTTAAGATTTGTATAAAGGGATTTAATGCTTGGAAGATGAGTGGGGACATACCAATCAAAAAACCTAAGGGAAGGGCAATGATCATCGCCAAGAAAAATCCTAGCCCCACGCGTCCCAAAGAGAACATTAGTTGAATACCGACACCCTTATCATTAGGGCCATTGTCATAAAAGGGGTGTGATAGTTTTTCAAAAATAGTTTGCCGCATTTGTGTGAGAGTTGGGAAGCCCGACTTGGTTGCACCATCCATGCTATTACCATTGCCCATTAACGAATTGTATTCGGCAGAATTATTCGCATTTGATGCAGCTATTGTTGCAATTTTAGAGGCTTTTGGGACGGTGGAAATATGCCACAGGAATAGCAAAAATCCTAAAATAAGGATCGACAGTAAAAGGCCTTTAGTTTTAACGGAAAGCGACTTCATGGGCTTCTTTCTATGAGATTATTTTTTAATGGAACAGTTCACGGGATCTTTTACGCACGGCGTCAAATGAACACGTTTATGGCGATTGATGTCGGTAGTCGACTGGCAATTGAAATCAAAGCTATTTACATTTTGCATATCACTCCTTAAGCAGTTATTCATTTAGCTAGCTAGACCTTCATAGAGATGTGTCTGGTCGAATAAAGGGTTTAATGGGGTTAATTCCTGAGAAGCTTTGTTATACACATTGCCGATGAGGACAATGACTGGTTTTTTTTCATTGAAAAGAGGGTTTTTCTCAAAGCTAAGTAACTCTTCTAAGCAGGCACCAAAAGATCGTTGATCTGGCAAGCTGACGGATTCCATGATGCATACGGGAGTTGTTAATGCATAACCTTTTGCGATTAATTCTTGAGCAATTTGTGGTAATTGTTCTCTGCCCATGTAATAGATCAGTGTATCTTGACCTACATAATTTAGATGGCTAGGCAGCGTCGTGATTTTTAAGGTTCGACTAATGTTTCTTTCCGTCGGCGGCTGTTTTAATTCTGCACAAGCTGCCAAGGCAGTGGTGATGCCAGGTACCACTTCAAAATAAATATTCTCAGCATTCAAAGCCTCGATTTCTTCACTGGCTCTTCCGAAAATGAGAGGGTCACCACCTTTTAAACGAACTACGACGTCATATTTTTTTGCTGCTAAGGTAAGTTGTCGATTAATAAAAAGTTGAGAGGTTGAGTATTTTCCACAGCGTTTACCTACAAAAACAACTTCTGCTTGAGTGCACCATTGCAGCATTTTAGGATCAATCAATGCATCACAAAACACGACATCCGCTTTTGCAAGGATTTGCGCACCCCGAACCGTAATGAGGTCATGAGCGCCTGGCCCTGCACCAATGAGGTACACACCAGATCTCAAACTTGTGTCGATACTATTAGTAAATACATTCTTATTGGGCATATTGAATTTATAAACCCTGCAATTCAATAGCAAAAAACCTTTGCACCGAAATAAGGAGTTTTATTCCAAATTGGTGCATAAGGGCACCATATTGACGTTGGTGGGTTTTTATTGATCTTCCATTGTCCTTAATGTAGAGATATCAACTATTGCGAGAAAATTATGAAAATACCTTCACTAAAAAATGAACTCATTTCATCACCTTCAACAGATCTTAAGCCCAATCATTCAAAGCGATCATCGTTGAAAGCTATAGGTGCAGTTAGTTTATTTAACCTGGTTGATCCTTTAGTAAAAGTCGGAGCTTGGGCTGCCGGTTCTGATGCTCCAGAAAAAACTGATGTAAAGGTAAGTTTTATTGCTTTGACAGATTGTTCATCTGTGGTGTTGGCGAATCACCTGGGTTTAGATAAAAAATATGGTGTCAAAATTATCCCAACCAAAGAAGCTTCATGGGCTTCGATCCGAGATAAATTAGTGAATGGTGAGAATGATCTCTCGCATATTTTGTATGGCCTTGTTTATGGATTACAACTTGGGATTGGTGGTCAACAAAAAGACATGAGTGTTTTGATGACACTCAATCAAAATGGTCAAGCAATTACTTTATCGAAAGCCTTGTATCAAAAAGGGGTTACTGATGGAGAAAAACTCAAGAGTCTGATGGATAAAGAAAAACGCGAATATACATTTGCGCAAACCTTTCCAACGGGTACGCATGCCATGTGGTTATATTACTGGCTAGCAAATTATGGAATTAATCCTCTTAAAGATGCTAAGGTGATTACGGTTCCTCCACCGCAAATGGTGGCGAATATGCGCAGCGGTAATATGGATGGCTATTGTGTTGGTGAGCCTTGGAATGCACGTGCCATTGTTGATGGTATTGGGTTTACAGCAACTACAACACAAGACATTTGGCAAGATCATCCGGAAAAAGTTTTGGGAACCACCGCTGATTTTGTTAAAAAGTACCCAAATACTTGCAGGGCTGTTACTTCAGCAATTTTAGAAGCTTCTAAATATATTGACTCATCCGCCAAATCAAAACATGACACCGCTGAAGTGGTCAGTGCAACGTCATTTGTAAACACGGACATAAATGTCATTCAAGATCGAATGATGGGACGTTATAACAATGGTATTGGTAAGACTTGGGATGATCAACATGCAATGAGGTTTTACAATGATGGTGCTGTCAATTTCCCTTATCTTTCTGATGCCATGTGGTTTATGACGCAGCATAAACGCTGGGGCCTTTTGAAGGATCATCCCAATTATTTGGAAGTCGCCAAAAAAGTCAATAACATCAGTATTTATAAGCAGGCGGCTGATGCAACGAAGACGCCATTACCGAAATCAGAAATGCGTTCTAGTAAATTATTTGATGGAACTGTTTGGAATGGTCAAAATCCCAATGCATATGCTGATAGCTTCAAGATAAAAGCATGAAAAAAGATAAACTTGTCATGATTGGTAATGGTATGGCTGGTGTCCGTACCATCGAGGAGTTATTAAAGATTGCTCCAGATTTATATGAGATATCAATTTTTGGTGCTGAGCCACACCCTAATTACAATCGCATTTTACTATCGCCCGTCCTTTCGGGGGAGCAGACTCTTGACCAGATTATTTTGAACGATCTGGATTGGTATGCACAGAATAAGATTCGGTTACATTTAGGAAAAAAAGTAACCCAAATTAATCGAAAAGAAAAATATGTTGTTGCCGAAGATGGGACTCGTGAAGAATACGATCGATTACTCTTTGCAACTGGATCATTACCTTTTATTTTGCCAATTCCGGGCAATAATCTACCTGGAGTAATTTCGTATCGAGATATTAAAGATACGAATGAAATGATTGAAACAGCAAAAACCCATCAAAATGCTGTTGTTATTGGCGGTGGTTTATTAGGGCTTGAAGCTGCCAATGGACTTGCTCTTCGAGGAATGAGTGTCACTGTGATTCATTTGGCACCTTGGTTGATGGAGCGTCAATTAGATCAAACAGCAGCTAAGCTTTTACAGAAATCCCTAGAGGAAAAAGGCCTTACATTTTTATTAGAAGCACAAACTGAGGCCTTGATCCCGAATCAAAATAATGATCGTGTTGCAAAAGTGAGGCTTAAATCAGGGCTAGAAATTACAGCTGATTTGGTGGTCATGGCGGCGGGGATTAAACCCAATACAGCACTTGCTGAATCAGCGGGTCTGCACTGCCACCGCGGGATTGTTGTGAGTGACACCTTGCAAACATTTGATCCCAGAGTGTATGCGGTTGGTGAGTGTGCTAGTCATCGAGGAATTAGTTATGGTTTAGTAGCGCCACTATTTGAGCAGGCAAAAGTATGCGCAAGTCATTTGGCTCAGCACGGTATCGGAAATTATCAGGGATCAGTTACCTCCACCAAGTTAAAAGTCACTGGAATTGATTTGTTTTCAGCAGGTAATTTTATCGGCGGAGAAGGGGTCGAAGAGATCACACTCAATGATTCTAATGGTGGCGTTTATAAAAAATTAGTGATACAAGACGACCGTTTGATTGGCGCTTGTATGTATGGCGATACAGCTGATAGTACTTGGTACTTTAAGCTGATGCGGGATAAGCAAGATATTTCACAGATTCGAGAAACGCTCATGTTTGGTGAGACAAATATTGGTGACGTTGGACATCAAGGGCATGATAAAGCTGCGGGAATGAAAGATTCTGATGAGGTGTGTGGTTGTAACGGAATTACAAAAGGTACTATTGTTAAAGCTGTGCGAGATCAAGGCTTGTTTACTTTAGATGAGGTTAAGAAATGTACTAAGGCGAGTAGCTCATGTGGTTCTTGTACGGGTTTGGTCGAACAAATTTTAATGAATGTATTAGGCTCTGACTATTCAGCGACTCCAAGGAAGAAAGCAGTTTGTAACTGTACAGACTTCTCTCACGACGAAGTCAGAAGCACCATTCGTAAAGAGCATTTAATCAGCCAAGATCAGGTTCGAGAATTTTTAAATTGGAAGTCGCCCAATGGTTGCGCAACTTGTCGTCCTGCACTGAATTATTATCTAATTTCGACATGGCCACATGAGGCTAAAGATGACCCGCAATCACGATTTATTAATGAGCGTGCACATGCGAATATTCAAAAAGACGGAACTTACTCTGTCGTCCCAAGAATGTTTGGTGGTCTGACAACTCCAGCTGAGTTAAGAAGAATCGCTGATGTTGCTGAAAAATATCAGGTACCCACTGTCAAGGTTACTGGAGGACAGCGTATCGATTTATTAGGTATTAAAAAAGAGGATTTGCCGTCAGTCTGGAAAGAGTTGGACATGCCATCCGGACATGCTTATGGAAAATCAATTCGAACAGTAAAGACTTGTGTTGGTGATGAGCATTGCCGTTTTGGCACACAATCATCCATGCGGATGGGGGTTGATTTAGAGCGAATGTTATTTGGTATGTATGCACCGCATAAGGTCAAATTAGCGGTTTCTGGTTGCCCCCGAAACTGTGCTGAAGCTGGCATTAAAGATGTTGGGGTTATTGGCGTTGAGTCTGGATGGGAAATATACATTGCTGGTAATGGTGGAATTAAAACTGAAGTTGCTCAATTTTTATGTAAAGTAAAAACTGATGAGGAGGTACGTGAGTATGCCGGCGCTTTTTTACAGTTATATCGTGAGGAGGCGTGGTATTTAGACCGAACTGTTCATTATGTTTCCCGTGTAGGTATGGAATATATTACTGAAAAAATTATCAATGATTCTGAGAACCGAAAATCTCTTTATGAGAGATTGCTGTTTGATTTGAAAGATGCTCCTGACCCTTGGAAAGAGTTTGAACGTGCTGGTGTCGATATTCGACAATTCGTGCCGATTAAGAATCAGGAGTTAACTGATGTCTAGTTCATCATCTACTTTGACGGATTGGGTTGAGATTTTATCGGTCGAAGAAATACCCTCATTAGGCTCACGAGTTTTTCAAGCTCCTGTGGGTCAGATCGCCATATTTAAAGTAGAGAATGACCAAATATTTGCTGTATTAGATCAGTGCCCACATAAAGGGGGACCTTTATCTCAGGGGATTGTTCATGGAAAAACTGTCACATGCCCACTGCATGCATGGAACATACAGTTAGGTGATGGTTGTGCTCAAGCTCCAGATCAAGGATGTGTAAAAACATTTACGACGCAAGTTCAAAAGGGTATGGTGTTTTTTATGCGATCTGAACTACAGAGTTATGCGTGAAACTAAAACAACATGCCCGTATTGTGGGGTAGGGTGTGGCGTCATTGTTGAGTCTGAAAAAAATGCTCAAGGAATTGAAAAAATCATTGGAGTACGTGGCGATCCTGAACATCCTGCCAATTTTGGGCAATTGTGTACGAAAGGCTCCACACTTCACTTAACAGCAGCTCCGCACTTACAAACGCAAACGCGAGTAGGTCATCCGATACTGCGTCGTGATCGAAAAGAAAATCCCAAAGCCTTAGGCCTACCCATCACTTGGGAACAAGCTTTTCAAACGGTGGCTGATCAGTTTGCTAAAACGATTCTAGAGCACGGTCCTGACTCTGTCGGAATTTATGTCTCAGGACAACTATTGACTGAAGACTATTACATTTTTAACAAACTAGCCAAAGGATTAATCGGTACCAATAATATTGATACGAATTCAAGATTATGTATGTCTAGTGCAGTAGCGGGATATAAGCAGACACTTGGAATGGATGCTCCACCAGCATGTTATGAAGATATTGATCATGCACAATTGATTTTTATCACAGGATCCAATACGGCCTATGCACATCCCATTTTATATCGCCGAATAGAGCTTGCGAAATCGAACAATCCAAAGTTAAAAGTGATCGTTGTCGATCCTCGTAAAACGACCACGGCCGCTGAAGCTGATTTGCATCTCCAAATTACTCCTGGAACAGACGTTGCTTTGCATCATGGGATGTTAAATATTATGATGTGGGAGAATTGGCTTGATACGAAGTATATTGAAGCTTATACCGAGGGTTTTGATGCACTGAAAAATGTTGTGCGTGATTACACTCCCAAAGCTGTCGCACAAATTTGTGGAATTACTGAACAAGACCTATATTTAGCGAGTGAGTTATTTGCTCAATCACCGGCCACTTTATCGTTGTATTGTCAGGGACTTAATCAATCATCATCAGGCACAGCAAAAAATAGTACCTTAGTTAATTTGCACCTCGCCACAGGACAGATTGGAAAACCTGGCGCAGGCCCATTTTCACTAACGGGTCAACCGAACGCCATGGGTGGGCGAGAAGTTGGTGGACTCGCGAATCTACTATCAGCGCATCGCAATCTCAAAAGTCCTCAGGATAGGGATGAAGTAGCAAAATTTTGGGGGGTGGTGAGCGTCCCTGATCAGCCAGGCTTAACTGCAGTACCGATGTTTGAAGCTTTACGATCCAAAAAATTAAAAGCTATATGGATTGTTTGTACAAATCCTGCACAATCAATGCCCAATCAAAACCATATTCATGAAGCCTTACAACATGCAGAATTTGTTGTTGTGCAAGAGGCCTTTAAAAATACTGCCACATGTCAATATGCAGACGTACTTTTACCTGCCACCACTTGGGCAGAAAAAATTGGTACTGTCACTAATTCTGAGCGTAGGATTTCTCTAGTAAGGCCAGCGATTCCACCATTTGGGCAATCAAAGCATGATTGGGAAATTGCATTGGGAGTCGCAAGGCTCCTAGAAAAAGTGCTCCCTAAGAGAAGCTTAGATGATGTGGCAACATTATTTCCATATCAAACGGTAGAAGAGATCTGGAATGAACATCGGGATTCAACTAGAGGCCGTGATTTGGATATTACTGGTCTTACTTATGAAATTCTGGAGCAACAAGGTCCTCAACAATGGCCGATGCCGCAAGGAGCATCATCTGGTAAAAAAAGACTTTACACAGATGGTATTTATCCGACGCCCTCCGGGAAAGCTCAATTTGTGGGGGCTGGGTATTCAGAACCACTTCAATCTGTGAGCGCTAGATATCCTTTTACACTCAATACTGGCAGATTGCGCGATCAGTGGCATGGAATGAGTCGAACAGGACTTCTGGGAACTTTATTTGCACACGCGCCAGAACCTTATATGGAAATATCGGCAAAAGATGCGAGTCGATTGATGATGGAGGATGGTGACTTGGCACATATTACGAGTCATCAGGGCAGTGAGACATTCCCCATCAAAATATCTGAGGATGTAAGAACATCACAGGTCTTTATTCCGATGCATTGGGGCTCAGAGTTTATTTCAGGCAATTCCGGCAAATCCTTTGGCAAGGGTGTCAATGGTTTAACTTCACCAGTGTTTGATCCGATATCTGAGCAGCCTGAACTAAAGTATGCACCCGTGAAGATTCTAAAAGCCTATTTGCCTTGGCATTTTGTGGCTTTTGCTTATTTTCCAAAAGATCAAGCACTATCCATTTTTGAAGAGTTAAAACAACTCTATGTCAATTTTGGTAGTGCTTATGCCAGCATGTTTGGAAGAGAGCAAGATCAAGATGACATTGGCATTTTTTTTAGAGCAGCAAATGAAGAAAATCCCTATGTAAAGAAAGATCAACATGTCTTATCTACGATCGATCGCGTGGCACAACTTTTTCGGCTAACGAGTTCAGATCCTGCAGTCATGGGTTATCAAGATACCCGTTTAGGATCAATGAGAATGGTTCGTATCCAAAGTACACTCAAAGCAGTGATGATGTCTGGGACAAAAGAGCAATTACAGAGCTTGCCATGGTTAAGGGCCTATCTTGAACAAGAAATCGATCCAAGCTCCCTCGGTCGATTAGTTTTAGCGCCGACCAAAAAACCACCCATAGCGGTTCAAATCATGGGGCGTCCCATTTGTAACTGTTTCAATATTACTGAGGATAAAATACAACAAACCCTTCAAAAGTTGAATCCCACAGATTTAGAAGTAGGTTTTAAATTGGTTCAGGATAATACTCAATGTGGGACGAATTGTGGATCATGTAAACCTGAGGTGAAAAAAATTATTCAAACGTATTTACATCAAGTTAAAGGAATCAGTGGTGCTTTAGCATGAGCATTAGCTCAATCATTCGCCAAATTGGTCGGGGAGTTAAAGGATCCTCGGACTTAACGAGAGTTCAGGCGAAGTTCTTTTTTTCTCAGATTTTATCCAAAGAGATTTCTCAGCTTGAGTTAGGTGCCTTTTGTATTGCGATGCGCATGAAAGGTGAAACGGCAGAAGAGTTAGCTGGATTTATGGATGCTATTTCCTTGCATCTCAAAACGCTGGATACTTATCAACGTCGAACCATTGTGTTGCCCTCCTATAACGGTTCTAGAAAACACATGAATTTGACGCCATTACTCGCCCTGCAATTATCCAAGTTAGGATTTTTGGTTATTGTTCAAGGAGTGATGAGAGCGCCTGACCGAGTTAGTACATATGAGATCTTTCAACAATTAAATTGGCCGATTCACATCCACCCATGCAATGAAGCGCTGCTGCATGATCAATTACCCATCTTCGTACCACTTTCCACATTTTGTCCTGCATTACAGGCTGTTTTAGATATTCGTGATCAATTAGGGTTACGAAATTCTGGCCATGTACTAGCAAAACTCATGAGCCCCGTTAGTCAAAATACGTGGCAAGTTGCGAATTACACTCATCCAGAGTATCCAAAAATATTGGAGGAGTATTTTGCTATTTTTAAATCGAATGTTGTTTTAATGAGAGGTCATGAAGGTGAACCGACAAGCTCTCTCGTGCGCTTACCAGAGCTCACATTTTTAAAGCAGGGACAATTTGCTTACAAGTCTTCCGAATATCGATTTGATGATGCAGAAAATGTATCTGGTTTAAGCCTAGAGGGACATGTGGAATTTGTGCAAAGGGTGATTGCTGGTCAAGAAAAAATGCCCTTTGCAGTTTTGAAGCAGGCGGAGCTTTTAGATGAGCATTGTATTTAGTGGGGGATAATAGCCAAATCTTATTCGTGGAAGAAAGTTATGTTCACCTCTGCAGCCATCATGTTCGCCATTGTCATGGGTTTTTTTATGTCTATGACAGTGACATTTTGTATTAGTCTATATTTCAATGGGTTGAGGATGGCATTTTTACACCAATGGCTTGACCTTTGGCCATTGGTTTTCCCCATCGTTGTCTTTTGTATTATTGTTTATCGGCCTTTATCACTCAACATCTCGGGTCGATTGATTCGATGGTGGCAGTCAAGCCACCCCAAATCTCATTAGTTTTTAGCCGAAAACATAACCTATGTGAGCTGCAGTCAAAGCAAATAAGATTGCTAAGCATGTTGCTACTGCAAACATCACAATCAAAGTGATGACTTTTTTATTGATAACTTCTTTAGACTCGCCGTGCCACTCATTCATGATGATTCCTTTAGAACTTCAAATTTCTCAGAATTTATATTATCCCTCAAAATGATAATCACTTGAGGATTTTTTTTGAAGGATCTTATCCGCGGCCAACTAGCGGCATTTTGGTAGCCATAATGGTCATAAACAGAATATTTGTTGCCAGTGGTAGTTCACTCATCTGCAAGACCGCATTGGCTACTTCATCAACCGGCATTCGATCCTCTGCTGCGATCGAGCCATTGGCTTGAATAATGCCACTTGCCATACGATCCGTCATTTCTGTCGCCGCATTACCAATATCAATTTGGCCGCAGGCGATGTTATAGGGGCGTCCATCGAGGGAGATCGATTTCGTTAAACCCGTGATGGCGTGTTTTGTACTTGTGTAAGGGGCTGAGAAAGGTCGTGGTGCATGCGCGGAAATCGAGCCATTATTGATGATGCGACCACCTTGGGGCGTTTGTTCACGCATCATTTTAAAAGCTGCCTGGGCACACAGAAAAGTACCGGTTAAATTTGTTCCAACAGTGGCTTGCCACATCTCGAATGGAATTTCATCAAAGGGCATGATCGGTGTTCCACGACCCGCATTATTAAAAAGCACATCCAAGCGCCCAAAGCGTTCTTTGATGCTAGAAAATAAGGCTTTTACTTGATCAGCTTGACTAATATCTAAGCTATAGGCCATCGCTTGTTGAGGGTCGATATGATGGTCATTGATTACAGCCTCTAATAGCTCTATGCGGCGACCGACCAAGACTACCTGATAGTTATTTTTGAGAAGTTTCAAAGCACAGGCTTTACCAATACCTGTCCCTGCGCCGGTGATTAAAGCTACTTTATTCAGTGCGTTCATTTTTTGTTTGCCGATTTTCCATAAATAATAAATATAAGCCGCAAGCTATCACAATCATAGCTCCAATTAAAACATTCAAGTTAGGCACCTGATCAAAAACCAGCCAACCTAAAAAAACCATATAGATAATTTGTTGGTAGAAAAAAGGCGAGATGGTGGTTGGTTTTGCATACCGATAGGCGGTAGCTAACAGATAGTGTCCTAAAAATCCAAAAAGTCCAACTACGATAAAAAGCAAATAATCGATATGTTGAGTTGGTTTTTGCCATTGATCCCATGCAAAAGGAGCCAAAAATAGGGTCGGCAAAACTGTTGAATATACAATCGTCATATCGGGGCTAGAAGTGCTTGCCATCTTCCGAGTCAGAATATTAAATAGAGCAAAAATAGTTGCTTGCGCAAGAATAAAAAACATGGCAGGATGAAAGTGTTGACCCAGTGGGTCCAAGATGATCAGGACCCCTAAAAAGCCTCCAATAATAGCAATCCATTTATTGATAGTGAGTTTTTCTTTTAAAAAATAGGAACTAATCAAAGCAATAATGATCGGCGTAGAAAATTGAATGGAATTAGCTTGTGCTAATTGGAGGTGTTTTAGACCTGCAAAACTCAAATAAGTCATAGAGGTCATCATGACGGCACGAAGAAACTGTATTCGAAAATCTTCTTGCAAAAACTCATTTATTTTCCCACGATAAAACATCATCGTAATTGCGATGACAGCAGCGATAGCGAAACGCGTCCAGACAATTTCAATTAAAGGGGTATGGGTAGAGAGCCATTTTCCAGCGGTTTCTAGGATAGAAAAACAAACTGTCACCAAAGAACCAAGAATAATGCCAATTCTGCGTTTTGAAGGGGTATCTGCAAATAACATGTTCTTAGTATTGTAATGTCTTACAGGAAAGAGCTAATATAGGGGGGTAAGAGAAAGCATGTATGTAAAGGTAGTTCACATTCACCAAACCTATTGGAGATAAAGATGAGCCAAGATGATTTTAAGCCGTGGAGTACCGAAAAGGCTAAAGAGTTATTTGCCATTTCACACAAGTTAATGGAGGCTGCAAAGCAAATAAGTGAGCATCATGTTCAAGAATTAAAAGCAAACATGGATCATGCCATGGATTTAGCAAAGTTAACTGCTAAAAGTGATTTTGCAGCCCTGAAGGAAAGTCAGGCGAAGGCAACACATGATGCAGTGAACCGAATGACCGCCTACCAAAATAAAGTTAAGGGCATTATCAAACAAGTCAGTAAAGAAACATCTGAAGATGTCAATAGGCACCTTGAAAAAGCGCGCGAAGCTTTAAATGATTATGTTGACCAAGCTGCGAAAAAGATGCCAATGGGAGGTGCTGAGTTATCCAAGTTAGTTAAGGATGTGACTGATGCTGGAGCTAAAGTCTATAAAGAAGGTCGTAAGATGGTTGATCACGCTTTAGAAAACGCAGAACATCAAGTTGATCAGGTAGCAAAAAAAGCTGCTGAGATGTCTAAAAAATCACCTGTAGTGAAAAAAGCAACGAGACCGACCGCAAAAAAAGCAGCTCGACCAGCCGCTAAAAAGGTTAGAAGGTAATCTCTAAACTTGGGCAAAA
Organism: uncultured beta proteobacterium; assembly: GCA_903867305.1. GTDB lineage: Bacteria > Pseudomonadota > Gammaproteobacteria > Burkholderiales > Burkholderiaceae > Polynucleobacter. The sequence continues at coordinate 31,783 of CAIPQU010000045.1, read as the reverse complement.
AGCCCAAGTTTAGACGGCACTTTCGTTGGTCTCTCCGGTACGGATACGAATAGTTTGTTCAACTGACGTTACGAATATCTTCCCATCCCCAATTTTTCCTGTTTTGGCGCTTTTAATAATGGTATCAATAACGCGTTCAAGATCTTCTGTGGAAACGACAATTTCAATTTTAATTTTGGGCAAGAAATCCACTACATATTCAGCGCCACGGTACATTTCGGTATGACCTTTTTGGCGGCCAAAACCCTTTACTTCCGTCACAGTAAGTCCAGTAACGCCGATCTCTGAGAGGGATTCTCTGACTTCGTCTAATTTAAATGGTTTGATAACTGCGGTAATGAGTTTCATGTTTAACTCCTTTAGTTTCAGACATGATAACTGAGAAAAAGAAAAACTTGAAGTTCTTTAACCGCGATATTTGGAAGTAATTGGATATCTCCAGTCGCGACCAAAGGCGCGTTGAGTAATCCTGACACCTATGGGAGATTGCCTACGTTTATATTCATTAATTTTGATCAAACGTGTGACTTTTTCAACATCATCTTTCAAAAATCCAGCATTTAACAGCTTTTCGATCGGAACATCTTTCTCCATATAGTTTTCTAGGATCGCATCTAAGATGTCATAAGGTGGCAAGCTATCTTGGTCTTTTTGATCAGGACGAAGTTCTGCGGAAGGGGGGCGGGTAATAATACGTTCAGGAATTACCGACGATATACCATTACGATAATAACAAAGGCGATAAACAAGGGTTTTTACAACGTCTTTAATCACAGCAAAACCACCCGCCATATCTCCGTAAAGTGTGCAATAACCAACGGCCATTTCACTCTTATTGCCGGTCGTAAGAACAATACGACCAGATTTATTGGATAGTGCCATCAGCAACGTTCCCCGCACACGAGCTTGAATATTTTCTTCAGTTGCATCAGGAGAAAGCCCAGCAAATTCTTTTGCAAGGGTTGATTCAAAGGCGTCAAACATTGGAGCAATTGGAATTTCATCGTACTGCACACCAAGACGATGAGCCATTTCTTTAGCATCTATCCAAGAGATGTCAGCGGTATAGCGTGATGGCATCATCACAGCACGCACGCGGTCAGCACCAATAGCGTCCACCGCGATGGCGAGAACCAGTGCTGAGTCAACGCCACCGGATAAGCCGAGAATCGCTCCAGGAAATCCGTTTTTACCTATGTAGTCTTTGACACCTAAAACGAGGGCGTCATAGACTTGTTTTTCAAGGCTGAATGTTGGAGCAATCACTCCTTTTTCCAGTTGATGATTGGCATACGTCACGAAGCTCAGGTGTTCAACAAACTGTGGCGCAAGATGAATCATTTCCCCAGCGGCGTTGAGTGCGAAAGATGCACCATCAAAAATTAATTCATCTTGCCCACCAACTAAGTTGACATAGATGGCTGGTATTTGTAATTGAACTGATTGGGCTTTAATCACGTCTTGCCGTAGTTGCATCTTATCCATATGAAATGGCGAAGCATTTGGAATAATTAAAAGTTCAGCACCAGCTTGTTTCGCTTGCATTGCGGGGCCAGAGTGCCAGGCATCCTCACAGATAATGAGACCTAGCCGAACTCCAGCAACTTCAAATACACAGGGTTGATTACCCGGGGCGAAGTAGCGTACTTCATCAAACACTTCCGAGTTGGGTAAAAACTGTTTGGAATAAGAGGCCACCAGTTGGCCTTGGCAAAATACGGTGGCTTGATTAAAAAGTTTGAGTTGATCATTCAGCTCGGCACGTTGAGGATGGCCTACCACCACATGCAGATCTTTGAACTCAGCCAGCGCTAAACGAAGCTGTTCTAACTGAGTTTCCACGTCTTTCAAGAAAGCTTCTCTGAAAAGGAGATCCTCAGGAGGATATCCAGTCAGAGATAGTTCTGGGGTAACAAGAACTTGAGCACCTGCAGAAGCTGCCAGCTTCGCTTGTTCAACAATTTTTTCTGAATTACCTTTTAAGTCACCAAGTAAAAAATTGCATTGCGCAAGAGCGATGGTGAGTTTGGAGGTATTCAAGGTATTCCGTCAATGAGTCAAGTGTCTTTAAGAATTCTGCTCTTGATTATAGCGTTCAATACCTTGCAGGATTTCTTGATGAGCTGACTCAGGGCCTTCCCAACCCTTAATTTTGACCCATTTACCAGCCTCAAGGTCTTTGTAGTGCTCAAAAAAGTGTTTGATTTGGTTGAGGCGCAGAGGGTTCATATCCTCAGGTTTTTGCCAGTGGGTGTAGATCGATAAAATTTTGTCTTCAGGAACGGCTAGTACTTTAGCGTCTCCACCAGCTTCATCTTCCATGAGAAGGATTCCAATGGCGCGGCAAGAGACCACCACCCCATGGATTAAAGGAAAAGGGGTAATGACGAGAACATCGACAGGATCGCCATCATCCGAGATCGTTTTTGGGATATATCCATAATTACAGGGGTAGTGCATCGCTGTACCCATAAACCGATCCACAAAAATCGCACCTGATTCTTTATCGACCTCATATTTCACCGGATCGGCATTCATCGGGATTTCAATAATTACATTGAAGTGTTTGGGTAGGTTTTTACCAGGGGTTACGTTATCTAAGCTCATAGTTTTTTATTCATCCCAGTGTAAAAGATCGAGTTGGTTTTTAACAAATAATGATGCATCGGTTGAAGTCATTAGTTATTGTATTCGGTACTCAAATTTTAACATAAGGGTTATTACTTATTAGGGTTATGGAGTAGGACAAACTCTTGTCAATTTGAATTCTCATCGATAAGATAGGTCGGTTGTATAAAAAACGGAGATTCTAAAAAATGACATCAGTACAAATGGGTATTTATTTCGCAATGATCTGCGGGATTATTGCGGTAGTTTATGGTTTGGTAACCAGAAGTTGGATTCTTTCTCAAGATGCCGGAAATGCCAGAATGCAGGAGATTGCAGCGGCGATTCAACAAGGAGCATCTGCTTATTTATCAAGACAATATACGACGATTGCGATCGTTGGCGTTATTTTGGCGATATTGATGGGAGTCTTTTTAGACATCACCACGGCCTTAGGGTTTGTGATTGGTGCAGTACTTTCAGGTGCCTGTGGTTTTATTGGGATGAATGTTTCGGTGAAAGCCAATGTTCGAACTGCACAAGCAGCAACTATTGGTATGAATGAAGCACTGAATGTTGCCTTTAAGGGTGGCGCGATTACAGGTATGCTGGTCGTTGGATTAGGGATCTTAGGCGTCGGTGGTTTTTACATGTTCCTCAGCTCACAAGGTTCAGGTAAAGAGCTTTCTGCAATTTTGCATCCACTGGTTGGATTAGCTTTTGGATCATCCTTAATTTCGATTTTTGCACGTTTAGGCGGTGGTATTTTCACGAAAGGTGCTGACGTTGGTGCTGACTTAGTTGGTAAGGTTGAAGCAGGAATTCCGGAGGATGATCCACGGAACCCTGCAGTGATTGCGGATAACGTTGGTGACAACGTTGGTGATTGTGCTGGTATGGCTGCCGACTTATTTGAAACCTATGCCGTGACCCTAATTGCAACGATGGTTTTAGGGGCTCTCAAAATTAGTTCAGCTGGGGCTATTGCTGTTACGTATCCTCTAGTTCTAGGTGGTTTATCGATCTTGGCATCGATTATTGGATGTAGCTTTGTTAAAGCCACTCCAGGAATGAAAAACGTCATGCCTGCCTTATATAAAGGCTTAATGATTGCAGGTGTTTTATCGTTGATTGGATTTTATTTTGTCACCAACTGGTTGATTCCTGATGATGTATTGGGCGCTGGTAGTCAAATGCGTTTATTTGGTTGCACCGTTATTGGACTGCTTTTAACAGCCGCATTGGTTTGGATTACAGAATATTACACTGGCACGAACTATGCTCCAGTGCAACATGTTGCAGAGGCTTCCACCAAAGGTCACGGTACTAACATTATTGCTGGTTTAGGTATTTCCATGAAATCTACAGCATGGCCAGTTTTATTTGTTTGTGCAGCGATTTATGCTTCTTTTGCATTAGCAGATATTTACGGTATTGCGATTGCAGCTACATCGATGTTGTCCATGGCAGGAATTGTGGTTGCTTTAGATGCTTATGGACCAATTACCGATAATGCAGGTGGTATTGCAGAGATGGCTGAGATGCCGGAGTCTGTCAGAAATATTACCGATCCTTTAGATGCCGTTGGTAATACGACGAAAGCCGTAACGAAAGGTTATGCGATTGGTTCTGCTGGACTAGCGGCCTTGGTACTCTTTGCTGACTATACAAATGCTCTCGAGGGTGCTGGTCAAAAAGTGAGTTTTGATCTCTCCAATCACCTGGTCATTATTGGCTTATTTATTGGCGGATTAATTCCTTACTTATTTGGCGCGATGGCTATGGAGGCTGTTGGTAGAAGTGCTGGAGCAGTAGTCGAGGAAGTGCGTCGTCAGTTTAGAGATATCGCGGGCATTATGGATGGATCTGGTAAGCCAGAATATGGTCGTGCTGTAGATATGTTGACGACTGCTGCGATTAAAGAAATGATCATACCTTCCTTATTGCCGGTAGTGGTACCTATTTTGGTAGGCTTATTTTTAGGACCTGAAGCCCTTGGTGGTTTACTAATGGGAACCATTGTGACGGGCTTGTTTGTCGCAATCTCCATGTGTACAGGTGGTGGTGCTTGGGATAATGCCAAAAAGTATATTGAAGATGGACATTATGGCGGCAAAGGTTCAGAGGCTCATAAAGCTGCTGTGACTGGCGATACTGTTGGTGACCCTTATAAAGATACAGCGGGCCCAGCGGTCAATCCATTAATTAAGATTATTAATATCGTTGCTTTATTGATTGTGCCTTTATTGCCGATCATGAAATAAGTTGTAAGACTCATAAAAAAGCCAAGCATCAAGCTTGGCTTTTTTACTATTGGTGACCTGGGATTACTCGAGAGCTTCTAGATAACGTTGAGCATCGAGCGCTGCCATACATCCAGTGCCAGCACTGGTGATTGCTTGACGATAAATGTGGTCTTGCACATCCCCAGCAGCAAAAACTCCAGCGATATTCGTTGCTGTAGCATTTCCAGTTAAGCCACTTAGTGTCTTAATATATCCACCTGCCATATCTAACTGACCTTCGAAGATATCTGTATTGGGTTTATGGCCAATTGCCACAAACATACCTTGTACTACTAAATCTTCTTTGGTTCCATCTGATTTGAGAATACGTAATCCATTAAGACCTTTTTCATCACCTAGGACTTCATCTACTTGGCTATTCCAACGAATCTCAATTTTGCCTTCAGATACTTTATTCATTAAGCGATCAATCAGAATTGGTTCAGCGCGAAATTTATCACGACGGTGGACAACGATCACTTTTCGAGCAATACCACTTAAGTAGAGAGCTTCTTCGACAGCAGTATTGCCCCCACCAATCACACAGACATCTTGGTTTTTATAAAAGAAACCATCGCAGGTCGCACAAGCAGATACGCCACGCCCCATGAATTTTTCCTCTGAAGGAATACCCAGATATTGCGCCGAGGCTCCAGTGGAAATAATTAACGCATCACAAGTGTAAGTTCCAGAATCACCCTCTAAACGGATAGGTTTTTCTGTGAGCACAGCAGTATGAATATGATCAAAAATAATTTCAGTATTAAATCTTTCAGCGTGTTCTAAAAAACGTTGCATGAGATCTGGCCCTTGAACACCGAGGGGGTCAGCTGGCCAGTTTTCGACATCCGTGGTGGTCATTAATTGACCCCCTTGGGCAAGTCCTGTAATTAGAACCGGTTTTAAATTAGCTCTTGCGGCATAAACAGCAGCGGTATAGCCCGCAGGTCCGGAGCCTAAAATTAATAATTTGGAATGTTTGGTTGTTTTTTCAGTCATACCTTATTATAAGTATTAAATGAGATTCAAGTTCTACAGAGCAGATCTTCTAAAAATCCCATCATTTTGATGACGAGGTTTACAATAGGGACTATATGGGGCGAAACACTGTTCAACCAAGATCATTACGCGCTAAAGCATCCTATGGCTCGGATGCTGAGATAAACCCACCTTCCGAAAATGCCGAGCGTTTTCAGAAATTAGTCACTGAAATCAGGTGGTTGCTCTCCCTCGCGGCATGTTGTGGTCTATTTTTAATTTTAGTAACGTACCATCAAACCGATCCAGCCTGGTCAAATAATACTGGCGGCCCGATTAAAAATCTTGGAGGAAGAGCGGGAGCTTATCTTTCCGATTTAATGTTATTTATTTTTGGGATTTCTGCTTATTGGTGGGTCGTGGTCTTTGCTCGTCGCGTTTTTGCTGGTTGGCAAAAAATCGTCTATGTACAACTTCCTCAAGAAGATGAGCCTCTATATCAACTTCGAGATTCATGGATGGTTCGTTGGCTGGGTTTTTTAATGACATTGTCTTCAAGTGTGGCCCTTGAGTCGATTCGTATGTATTCCTTAAAGTTACCAATGCCTAATTTTCCAGGTGGAGTATTGGGTGAAGCCATCGGCGACCCTTTACAACATTTACTCGGATTTACAGGTTCAACCTTATTTTTACTATTTATCTTTTTCTCAGGATTGTCCTTATTTCTCCATTTTTCATGGATTGGATTATCTGAAAAAGTAGGGCGCAGTCTAGAGCTTGCTTTTATGTTGTTAAGAAACAAACAGTCTTCCGCAGAAGACCGTAAGATTGGTGAAGCAGCGGCTGAAGAACGTGAAGAGCTTGTGGAAGGTGAGTTAGAAAAATTTGAGGTTGAAGAGCCTATACAAATCGTTCGTCAAGAACCAGTGATTCAAAAAAGTGAGCGGGTTGAGCGTGAAAAACAGCAGATTTTATTTGAAGAAATCCCTGATTCTGAGTTGCCACCACTTTCTTTATTAGATGATGCACCAGTAGTTATAGAAAATATTTCTGCGGACACCCTAGAGTTTACTTCCCGCCTGATTGAGCGCAAATTAAAAGATTTTGGTGTTGAAGTCAAAGTTATTGCTGCTTATCCTGGACCTGTTATTACCCGCTATGAGATTGAACCTGCTCTTGGAGTAAAGGGAAGCCAAATTGTCAATCTTAGTAAAGATCTTAATCGTGCCTTGGGTACACAAGCCTTACGAGTCGTTGAAACCATTCCCGGCAAAACGTATATGGGATTAGAGGTCCCTAATCCGAAACGTCAGATGATTAGTTTGTCCGAGATTTTGAGTTCCCAAGTCTATAACTCTAGCCAGTCGCTACTTACTTTAGCTTTAGGTAAAGATATCTCTGGACAACCAATGGTGGCTGATTTGGCCAAAATGCCTCATATGTTAGTGGCGGGGACTACTGGATCGGGTAAATCGGTGGGGATTAATGCCATGATCTTATCCTTATTATTTAAAACAAAGCCTGACGAAGTTCGTTTGATTTTGATTGATCCAAAAATGCTGGAGATGGCGATGTATGAAGACATTCCGCATTTACTCACGCCCGTTGTCACTGATATGCGTCAAGCATCGAACGCTTTGCAATGGGCTGTTAAAGAGATGGATCGGCGTTACAAGTTAATGAGTAAATTTGGGGTTAGGAATTTAGCAGGCTTTAATAAAAAAATTGCCGAAGCGGAAGAGGCAGGATCACATTTATTTAATCCATTCAGCCTCACGCCTGATGATCCCGAGCCGCTTTATAAGGCACCAACGATTGTCATTGTGATTGATGAGTTAGCTGACTTAATGATGGTGGTGGGTAAAAAATTAGAAGAGTTAATTGCTCGGATCGCTCAAAAAGCTCGTGCTGCAGGAATTCATTTGATCTTAGCCACACAAAGACCGAGTGTTGATGTGATTACTGGACTTATTAAAGCAAATATTCCTTCCCGTTTATCCTTTCAGGTCAGTAGCCGGATTGATAGTAGAACAATTTTAGATCAGCAGGGTGCAGAGACATTGTTGGGGATGGGCGATATGCTTTATATGCCTCCAGGAACAGGTCAGCCTATTCGGGCGCACGGCGCCTTTGTTTCTGACGATGAAGTTCAACGTGTAGTGAATTGGTTAAAAGAGCGAAATTCGCCTAACTATATTGATGAGATCCTCGATAACCCTGCAGATAATGCTGACGGTGGATTAGGTGAAGAAAGTGGAGGGGAGTCTGATCCTTTATATGATCAGGCGGTGGCGATTGTCCTTGAAAATAAGCGCGCATCGATTTCTTTAGTACAGCGACATTTACGGATTGGGTATAACCGTGCAGCGCGTTTATTAGAGGATATGGAAAAAGCAGGCCTTGTTTCTAAAATGTCTGGTTCGGGTAGTCGAGAGATTCTTGCTCCGAACACCATTTCACGCTAATTAAAATAGGTTGAATGATGAAAAAGGTCTGTCAATGGTTCATCTTATCGTTCTTGGTATTCTATGGGGCGACGATTTGGGCCGCCGATGCGGTTGAGCAATTAAAAATATTCTCAGCATCCGCAAAAAGTTCTGCAGGTGACTTTGTCCAACAACAGGTTTCGATTGGTAGTGATGGTCAACCGAAAGTATTAAAAGAATTATCTGGGCATTTTATGTTTCTCCGACCGGGTAAATTTGTTTGGGAGGTCTCTAAACCCTATCAACAAAAGCTGGTTGGCGATGGTAAGCAAATCGCGATGTGGGATAAAGACCTCAATCAAGTGACTTATCGAAAAGCTACGCAAGCCCTTGCATCTACTCCTGCTGCGATATTATTTGGCGATACCGCTATTGAACAATTCTTTGATATTACCCCGGCTGGGAAGAAAGGTGAGTTAACTTGGTTAGAGTTAACTCCCAAGCTGAACAAGTCTGGGGGGGACGATATCCCTTACCGTAAGATTGGGGTAGGCATGATGAATAATCTGCCTTACGCTATGGAATTGAGAGATAATTTTGGTAATGTTGTTTTGTTAACCTTGAGTCATTTAAGAACAAATCTGACGATATCTGCGTCGGAGTTTGTTTTTAAACCGCCTCCAGGAACCGATGTTGTCAAACTTCCCTAATTGTTTTTTCTACTGAATGATTGAACTATGATTGATCCTCAATTACTCCGCAAAGATGTCAACTTGGTTGCACAAAAATTAGCTACTCGTCGATTTCATTTAGACGTTGAGTTGTATACCAAGTTAGAAACTCAGCGTAAAACATTACAAGCTAGTGCTGAGGAACTGCAGGCTCAGCGCAATCAACTAGCTAAGCAAATTGGTATCAAAAAATCCAAAGGCGAAGATGCGTCTGCGGAAATGTCTCAGTCTTTAGAGTGTAATCAATCCCTTTCGTTAGCAACCGTCCAACTAGAAAATTTACAAAAAGAGATATCTGACTTCATGATGGGTATTCCGAATTTACCTCATGATTCTGTACCGTTTGGCCTAGATGAAACTGGTAATGTCGAGATCCTCAAATGGGGATCTTTGCCACAGTTTGACTTTACGATTAAAGATCACGTTGATTTAGGTGTTTTACATGGTTTAGATTTTGAATCTGCTGCCAAAATTACAGGATCTCGATTTGTCGTTTTGAAAGGTGCGTTAGCGAAATTGCATCGTGCTTTAGCCCAATACATGTTGGATTTGCATACTGAAAAACACATGTACCAAGAGATCAATGTGCCTTTTATGGTGAATGCTGCGAGTATGCGTGGTACAGGACAATTACCTAAATTCGAGGAAGATTTATTTAAAGTTCCTCGAAAAATAGCTGAAGAAGGAGTTGTTGAACAAGATGCTGCAGCAACAGAGAATTTTTATTTAATTCCTACCGCTGAAGTGCCCGTGACAAATTTGGCTCGAGATGTTATTTTTAATTCACAAGAGTTACCGATCAAGTATGTTTCACATACACCGTGTTTTCGGTCTGAGGCTGGAGCTTATGGTCGTGATGTTCGAGGGATGATTCGTCAACATCAATTTGAAAAAGTTGAGTTGGTGCAATTTATCAAGCCTGATCAATCTTTAGAGGCTCTTGAGCAATTAACGCTTCACGCACAAGCGATCCTTGAGGGGCTGGGGATACCTTATCGCAAAGTATTGTTATGTACTGGTGATATGGGATTTGGTAGTGCGAAAACATATGACTTAGAAGCTTGGATTCCATCGCAAAACACCTATCGTGAGATTAGTTCATGTTCCACGATGTGGGATTTTCAGGCCCGTAGAATGCAGGCTAGGATGAAGGATGGGCAGAATAAGCCAGAGTTAATCCATACTTTAAATGGCTCCGGACTTGCTGTGGGCCGTTGTTTAGTTGCATTGATTGAAAATAATCAGCAAGCCGATGGCAGCATCAAAATTCCTGAACCTCTGCAAAGGTATATGGCAGGCCTTGAAAAACTGCTCCCAATAACTCAGTAAAATTTACTTTGGTTGGTGATTTTTAATCAGATTCACTTCCCAAGGAATAATGATTTTATTGAGTATCACGGGATCAGTCCAACCCTTGATTTCACGACCCAAGTGCCCACCGACTGGGTTAATCCAAGAGTAATTAGGAGCTGATCCGGAGCGCGCTAGAAGTTCAAGATCAGAAATGGGCACTTGTGTATCTTTTGTGCCACCAACGATCAGCATTGGCGCAGAGGGCTTATCAAGTAAGCCCATGGTTTTTAATGACATTGGTGGCATGATACGTGCAAGATCATCGACATTATTAGCCCCTTCAAAAACATTAATAAATGCTGGGGCAAGATCGAACAGGTATTCTCGATTACCCATCGTATTATTCACTAAAAATTCTGGTGAGAAGAACTCATGAATGGGAGGTGATTGGGCTACGGAGCCGATAATACGGTCTTTTTCGGTGAAGGCTAATTTTGCCGCCCAATACCCACCAAAACTCACTCCTGAAACCACAATCCTCGAAGTATCCACGTTAGGCATTTTGTAGATATAGTCTAAAACTGCGCTAAACATTTTATCAGCGGTGGTACTCACTTTGACAGGGGCTTGTCCAGTACCTGGGCCATCAACAGCGATGAAACCAATACCATGTTCCAAAATTGGCCCATAACCCTCCGCGACAGTTTCTTTTCTGCTGTCGAGCCCACTGATTGCTAAAATCATGGGAACCTTACCTTGCACATTAGCCGGCATTCTGACATAAGCTGTAATCGATTTGTTTCCAAAAGGAATTTTGACAACTTGAAGTTGTGGCGTAAGCGTTTTGGCATAAGAGGAGTAGGCCTCGATGGCTTGATCATAGGCATCTTGTTTACCTTTTGAGTTCGGTACTGGCCATTGGGCCATATAAAATAGCCGCCAAGCTTTTCTAAAAGCAATACCCGCATCCTTTGGATTAGATGCTTTTTTACCTTCATCAAGATATTTCTGTGCAACTGCCCCCCAGCCCTTTGCCCACTCATCGCGATCACGATTTTTAATAAGAGCTAAGGCCTCTTTCGCATCTCCAGAGGAGATGCCACCCATAGGATATGCTCCACGATCAGCGCGGAATTGCGATTCAGCCTTAAGCTCCTCTAGGTTTCTTTCAGGAATTTCGCCAAAGCATAGCTGAGCGGAAAAAATAGTGAATAATAATGTGAAAAATATTTTTTTCATCTGCTGTCTCCAAATTAATATATATTATTAAAACATGTTTCTGAAAAACATCAATCACTAGAACATTTAGTTTCTTATTTATAAAAGTTTTAATTTTAATAATTAAATAAGGGATTAATATCAACCAATTGAGTGAGATTTCCTTAAGAAGTGGCTGAAAACAAACACTTTATATCAGGAAGGGGGCATCCCCCTTGTAAATTTTGTGGATGAAGTATAATATTTGTTACATAAGAGTTATAGCGTGTCATTATTATGACCCTTACATGGTAGTTCGTTCAGTTAAAGACAAGTATTATTAAATAATTAGGTGACAAAGGTTTATGCAAGCTAAAGTTTGTAGAAATTGTTTACAACCACTTAACGCGGAGCGAAAAGAGCGAGGTTTATCGACATGTGCAGATTGTTCAAAAGCACTTGCTGCGATTCAGCAAAAGGCTCGTGAAGCTGATGCTCCGCCACCTTCAACGCCCTTACAAGCAGCCCTGAAATCTGACTTACAAAAGCACGCTGAGGCTGAGGCTCAGAAAAAAGAATTAGTCGTTAAACAAAAAAACGTTGAAAGTTTTTTCACTGACTTCCAAAAAGTCAAAAAATCTATTTGGTAATTTTTACCGAAAGCTTTACTCCGCTTTGATATTAAGTTCTTTCACAAGCTTTGAGTACTTATCTAATTCTGATTTTATAAATACACCAAACGCTTCTGGTGACGTCGGTCCACTACTTTGAAGTCCTTGACTATCTAGCGTACCTTTAATATTCGTATCCGTCATCGCCGCTTTTACTGCCTTATCAATGCGGGCTACCATCTCAGGGGGCATTCCTTTTGGTCCCATAATTGAGTACCAATTGGTGACATCAAATCCAGGGATTCCCACTTCTAGAAATGTCGGTACGTTTTGTAATTGAGGAAGGCGTTTTGGGGTTGATACTGCTAGGGCGCGTAACTTGCCACCTTTGATTTGTTCAAGTAGTGGAGGCAAAGTATCAAAATTCATTGTGATTTGACCGGCCAACAAATCAATAATTGCTTGCCCACTCCCTTTATAGGGGACATGATTAATTTCAATTCCTGCAATTTTTCCAAATAACGCACCCGCTAGGTGCTGAGTGCTTCCAATACCAGATGAACCATAGGTAAACTGGCCTGGTTTGGCTTTTGCTAGGGCGACAAGCTCATTGACGTTATTGGCAGGTGTCATGGGATTGATCGCTAAAACATTGGGGACATAACCTAAGTAGGTGATCGGTGAAAAGTCCGTTGCAGCATTATAGGGAACCTTTGCTAAAACAAAAGGCGCGATAGCATTCGAATTAGAGTGGCCCATGAGAAGCGTATAACCATCTGGATTCGATTTCGCAACATAGTCAGCAGCAATAGTTCCAGCAGCCCCACTACGATTTTCTATAATCACGGGCTGTCCTAGAATTTCACCTATCTTAGGGCCAATTGCTCGAGCGACGATATCTGTTCCGCCACCTGGCGCAAAGCCAACAATAAGATGAATTGGTTTATTGGGATAGATTTGAGCTTGTGAACTGACTGAGAGCATTACTCCAAGTAAAAGAAGTACAAAAGATACCAAGGTATTTCTGATGCTCATGATGGCTCCAATTATTATTTATTATGAATTATTCTACTTTAAGTGTATTTGTAAAATCTTTGCAACGTGAAGGGCTTTTCGATGTGCACCATCATCAATTTGATGACGACAACTCGTTCCATCTGCCACAATGATGGCATTGGGCGAATTTCTGATGGTGGGTAATAAAGATAGTTCTGCCATTTGTTGAGAAATCTCAGCATGCTCAACTTCATAACCAAAACTACCTGCCATGCCACAACAAGAAGTTTCAATTAATTGGGGGTGAGCACCTGGAATCATCTTGAGAACTTCTAAAATTGGACTGACCACTTCAAAAGCTTTTTGATGACAGTGACCATGTACCAGAATTTCCTGATTGGTTGGTTGAAATTGAAATTTTTTCTGATGAACTGAGTCCGTTGATTCTTTTATAAGCGCCTCTTTGAGAATAAATTCTTCGAAGGTATAACTATGTTTTGCAACTAGCTCAGCTTGATGATTTAAGCCCATCATTAAATATTCATCACGTAATGACAATATGCAAGAAGGTTCAAGACCAATGATAGGAATTTCTACTTGTGCATATTCATGGAGTAACTGTAAAAGTTCACGAGCATGGACTTTTGCTTCATCGACCAGGCCACTACTTAAAAAAGTACGACCACAGCAATAATGGCCTTTTGATTTACGAGGAATATAAACCCAATACCCAGATTTTTCTAGAACCTTTGCGGCTGCAATGATGTTGTCAGGTTCAAAATGGGCATTAAATGTATCTGCAAAAAGAACGACCATTCGTTGTCCATGTTTTGCCATCGATTGATATTCTTTGAGCCCTTGATTGTATTCTTTCAAATCCCAAATGGTTTTTGATTGCCAGGTCGGGAGAGATCTTTTAGCAGAGATTCCGAATACCAACTCTGTCAATTTTGCCAGTAACGGAATTCGGTTACGTAAGTTAAGAAGGGCTGGCAGTCCGGGAGTTTTTGCAATGAAGTTGGCATAGTGGGGGAGGTAGGCAATCAGGCGATCCCTTAGCGTTAGCCCATGTTCTTTTTTATAATGGCTCAAAAACTCAATTTTCATTTTTGCCATATCAACACCAGTAGGACATTCTTTTTTGCAGCCCTTACAACTAACACAGAGATCCATCGCTGCTTTTACAGAGGGACTCGTTAATGAATTTCCTTCCAGTTGATTCGATAGGGCTAAGCGCAGCGTATTCGCACGTCCTCTGGTGAGATGTTGCTCATCGCGGGTAACGCGATAACTAGGGCACATCGTGCCAGCATCAAATTTTCGACAGTGGCCATTGTTATTACACATTTCAACCGCTTTAGCAAAGCCTTGCGCCGGATCCATTCCTGTCCCAGGGCTTGTAACTCGTTCCGTGATGGGATCGTTTTGCACATCCCAGGCAGACCAGTCAAGCTGAGTCTGTATTGAGTTCACTGTATACCGGGGATGAAAACGCATCAGCTGGTAGTCATCCATCTTGGGTGGGTTCACTATCTTGCCGGGATTGAATAAATTGCTTGGATCAAAGGCATTTTTAATTTGCTCAAATGCTTGATTAATTTTAGGACCAAATTGCCACTGGATCCATTCACCGCGAGAGATGCCATCGCCATGCTCACCGCTAAAGGCACCCTTATATTCTTTGACGAGGGCAGAAGCTTCTTCAGCAATGGCGCGCATTTTCGTGGCACCATCACGCCGCATATCTAAAATAGGCCTTACGTGTAAAGTGCCGACTGAAGCATGGGCGTACCAGGTTCCTCGTGTGCCATATTTGCTAAAAATGTCAGTAAGCTCAGAAGTGTATTGTGCAAGATGCTCCAACGGGACTGCACAATCTTCGATAAAGCTGACAGGTTTACCATCACCTTTAAGACTCATCATAATATTGAGACCTGCTTTTCGAACTTCCCATAGATTCTTTTGAATTTGCGGGTGAATCATTTCCACAACGCTATTGGGTAATCCAAGATCCGCCATCAGGTTAATGAGATCTTTTAGTTGAGCAATCAGAGGCGTTTGTTCTTCACCACTAAATTCAACTAACAAGATGGCTGCTGGAGTTGGGGCATTTTTATCAATGAGGGCTGTTTCAATCACAGATTTAAATTCAGGATTTGCGCGTCCTAAGTCGAGCATGGTGCGATCGACTAATTCAACCGCGCTAGGGCCTAATTTGACGATATGTTGTGCACTATCCATGGCTTTTTTAAAACTCACAAAATTGATCACACCAAGAGTTTTGTGTTTTGGAAGTTGGGAGAGCTTGAGTTGGAGTTGCTTGAAATACGCAAGAGATCCTTCGCTGCCAACGAGAAGGTGAGCAAGATTGACTTTACCATCTGATGTATAAGGGCGCTCATTTTGATTATGAAAAATATCTAGGTTATAGCCTGCGACACGTCGTAATACTTTAGGCCAGTTCAAATCAATTTCTGGTTGATATTGATGGGCTAAGTCTCGAACTAGTTCACCTAAACGTTTTGCATGACCTTGCGCATGTTCCATTAAGCCAAAGGTTGCGAGCTGCCCACTAGCTAACCAAGCATCAATGGACAATACGTTATGTACCATATTGCCGTAAGCAATTGACCGCGAACCACATGAATTATTGCCAGCCATACCACCAATCGTAGCTTGCCCAGATGTTGAGACATCCACGGGATACCATAATTGATGTTTCTTTAGATGGGCATTGAGATGATCAAGTACGATACCGGGTTGAACTGTAGCTATTTTTTCTTCAACATTCACATCGAGAAGTTCTCGAAAATATTTCGAGTTATCGATAACTAACGCAGCTCCTGTTGTCTGGCCACATTGGCTCGTTCCACCGCCACGGGGTAATATAGGAACTTCGAGTTCTTGAGAGATTTGAATCGCTGCAACGATATCATCACCATTGCGAGGGATACAGACTGCATGCGGAATAGTTTGATAAATCGAAGCGTCAGTCGCATAACGTCCTCGGCTAGCGATGTCCGTATAGACGTCAGAAGAGCTTGATTTTTTTAAGCGCTCAGCTAATAGGTGGGTCACACTAGGCTTGTTCATTGGCGTGCATTTTGTTCAATTAACAACCAAGGATAAACTAATTTAGGGGCCTCATGGTAAATACCCAATGGTCGGCATCAGACCACATAAATCGAGTTAGAATAAGTGATCTCATATTTATAAAAGACTAGGTGCCATGTTAAAACTCGACAACCACCCTTCAGGAAGACACTTCTTACATATCCCTGGGCCCAGCCCGGTTCCTTCTAGAATTCTTCGCGCAATTAGTTATCAAACGATTGATCATCGCGGACCAGAGTTTGGAGTATTTGGTTTAAGTCTTTTAACCCAAATCAAGCAGTTATTTAAAACAAAAAATCCCGTAATCATTTATCCAAGTTCTGGAACGGGTGCTTGGGAAGCCGCTCTTGTAAATACACTCAATACTGGTGATTTAGTCTTGATGTATGAATCTGGGCATTTTGCTTCTCTTTGGAATCGTTTAGCTCTGCGGATGGGATTACGCACCGAGATCATTGGGCAGCCAGGTATTGAAGGCTGGCGATATGGTGTTGATGCTCAGAAAATTGAGGAGCGCTTAAAGGCCGATACGCAACACGAGATTAAAGCAGTGTGTGTCGTACATAACGAGACTTCAACAGGAGTCACTTCAGATATGTTGGCTGTCAGAAAAGCCATTGATGCAGCAAAGCATCCAGCACTGCTGATGGTAGATACTATCTCTGGATTATGTTCCGCAGATTATCAAAATGATGATTGGGGAGTTGATGTCACTATCAGTGGTTCACAAAAGGGGCTCATGATGCCACCTGGCTTGGGGTTTAATGTGATCTCTCAAAAAGCAATTGAAGCGAGTCATGATTCTAAGATGCCCAAAGCGTATTGGGCATGGGATGAGATTTTAGAAGCTAATAAAACAGGATATTTTCCGACGACGCCTGCTACAAATTTACTTTATGGCTTGAGTGAAGCCATTGAGATGATTATGGGAGAAGGCTTAGAGCAAGTATTTCAGAGACATCAAAAACTAGGGGCTGCCTGTCGAGCGGCTGTAGAGGCTTGGGGACTAGAAGTCTTATGTAAAGATCCTGCAGTATATTCACCGGTAGTCACCAGCGTACTTTTGCCCGAGGGTATCGACGCAAATGCATTACGCAAAGTCATTCTCGAGCGATATAACTTATCTTTAGGCACAGGACTGGGACGACTCAATGGCCGTGTATTTAGGATTGGGCATCTTGGAGACTGTAATGAACTTTCGCTTATGGCGGCGATTTCTGGATGTGAGATGGGCTTACAAGCTTTTGGTATTACCTTAAAAGGTAGTGGCGTTTTAGCGGCGCAGAAAATCCTCCAGTAAGAGGATTTTTTTTGATGGATTAATCTAAATGCGCCCCGGAATCTTTCACAATTTTTTTCCACTTTATGAGCTCATCTTTTAATTTCGTGGTTAATTGACTTGTTGGAACTGGCGTTAAGTCCAAGCCTTGGGCAACTAATTTTTCCCTGACGTCTGCTTGAGATAAAACTTTTTCCATGGCGCTTTGTAAAGCCTTGATGATGTCGGAACTAATGCCTGTAGGAGCGAATAATCCAACCCATACTTCGCCAACACAATCGGGATATGTTTCTGCAATGGCTGGAATTTCAGGAGCTAGTGGAGAACGTTTTGGAGAGCTCATGGCAATGGCATTTAATTTCCCAGATCGAATATAGGTGAGTGCAGAAGGAAGACTAGCAAATGCTAAAGGGACTTGTGCGCCCAGAACATCATTAATCGCAGGAGAAACTCCTTTATAAGGGATATGTTGCATGTCAACATTAGCACTTGTGTTGATCATCGCTCCCAAGAGATGACTAATGGTGCCATTACCAGCAGAAGCATACGATAATTCACCTGGCCGTTTTTTTGCGGCAGCGATAACATCCGCCATTGTTTTTAGAGGGGAGTTAGGTGGGGTAACTAAAACGTAAGGAGTCGAACCAATATAGGATAGAAAAACAAAATCATTCATCGGATCAAATCCTGGGTTTTTATATAGCGCTGGATTAATTGCTTGTGCACTGTTAATGGTTAATAAAAGGGTATAGCCATCCTTCGCCCCTTTTCCAACACTTTGAGTTCCAATATTTCCCCCAGCTCCTGGGCGGTTTTCCACGATGACGGAAGTTTTGAGAATTTCTCCTAAAGCTGGAGCAATTAAACGCGCCACAATATCGTTAGTTCCAGCCGCAGCTTGGGGGACAACTAAATTGATTGGGCGATTCGGATATGTTTGACCATAACAAATAGGAATACTAGCGATGAAAAGTGTAATTAATTGGAGAAGTGATTTCATTCTTGCCTATCTTGCTTGTTATAGATAAATCATTATTCTGGTTTAATATTTTTTGATTGAATAATAGCTGCCATTTTTGCTACTTCACTATTTAGAAATTTATTGGTTTCTTCTGGATTACTGCCAAAGGGTTCAAGACCCAAGTTATCAAAACGTGCTTTCAAATCCGCAGAGCTGATAGCTCGTTTTGTTTCAAAGGCAACCTTATCAATGATATCTTTTGGAGTGCCTGTGGTGGTTAAAAACATGGACCATGTTGAAGCATCTAGGTCTGGTCCACCTGCTTCTATGAGCGTTGGAACTTCTGCGGCGCTTGAAATTCTGCGGTGAGACATGATTGCCAAAGCTTTAATTTTGCCGTTGCGCACTTGAGGCATGACGGTTGGTGGAGTATCGATAAATACCTGAATATTATTCCCCATTAAATCTTGCAGGGCTAGAGCTGACCCTTTATAAGGCACATGCACCATATCGATATCAGCCTTCATTTTAAATTGTTCAGTAGCCATATGTGCAGCTGCGCCAATACCTGAAGAGCCATACGAAAGTTTGCCGGGGTTTGCTTTGGCATAAGCAATAAATTCTTTCAAATCTTTGACGGGAAGAGCATTACTAATCGTCATCATGAGGGGTGTGACACCCACTAAAGAGACAGGAGTTAGACTTTTGAGAGGGTCAAAGCTTAAGGTGTTGGCATACAAAGTTGGGTTTACTGAGTGAGCTGCTAATACTGTGAGAAAGGTATAACCATCGGGAGCTGATCTGGCCACAAACTCGGAGCCAATCAAAGCATTTGCCCCAGGTTTGTTTTCAATCACAATTGACCAACCGGTATTTTCAACCAATTTTTGAACAACGATTCGAGTTGACGTGTCACTTAAACCTCCAGGCGCATAGGGCACAATCCAACGGATCGGTTTATTTGGCCAAGATGCCGCATGAGTTATTTTTGGGAGATATGCACCTAATACGCTAACGCTCGCTGCAAGGCCAAAAAGGCGTCGATTCATGATATACCTCCAACTTTTTAAATAATTTAGGGGCTAGACTGTGATCAGATTATCAGTTTACTTCTAAATTGATTGGTCTTTCCTAGAGCTTTTTGAACTAGCACTGATTCAATGCTTTTTTATAGTATTTACCCCAATAGATATATCGCCTAATCAATTTACTATCCAAATAGACAATTAAAAACTGAGGAGATTGGTATGACATCCATTCACGTTAATGGAAAGGTTTATGAGGTTAATGCTGAGCCTGATACCCCATTGTTATGGGTTATTCGAGAGCAGTTAGGTCTGACAGGAACCAAGTTTGGATGTGGAGTAGCTCAATGCGGATCTTGCTCTATTCACATCAATGGTGAGGTCATGCGCAGTTGTGTATATAAATTGTCTATGCTTACAAGTAAAGACAAAATTACGACGATTGAAGGCTTATCGCAAAACTTATCGCATCCTGTTCAGCAGGCTTGGGCTAAGGTTGATGTTCCTCAATGTGGATATTGTCAATCTGGTCAGATTATGGCAGCAAGTGCTTTACTGAAACGTAAAGAAAATCCAACGGATCAAGAGATTGATGATTCGATGACGAATATTTGTCGTTGTGGAACTTATCAACGTATCCGAGAAGCCATCCATATGGCAGTTGATTTAGCCAAAAATCCTAATAAAAATAAAGTATAAATAATATGACGATGAATACTTCCCCTTCTTATAAAAATACAGTCGAGCGTTTAAGTCGAAGGAAATTTTTAGTCAACACTGCTTCGGTAGGTGCCGGCTTGGTGTTGGGTTTTGAGTTGCCACTCATTGCAAATGCCACATCTTCGAGTAATGCCACACCGGAAGTTAATGCTTGGGTAGTTGTTCAACCAGATGATTCGATTATTATTCGTACCGCACGTGTAGAGATGGGGCAAGGGACTTTAACTGGGTTAGCACAACTAGTTACGGAAGAGCTAGATGGAGACTGGGCAAAGGTCACAGCAGAGCGCGTGAGTTCAAATGATAATTTAGCACGTCAAAATGTTTGGGGTCAAATGCTCACAGTAGGTAGTTTTGGCATTCGCTTCTCACAAGATCTCGTGCGTCGCGGTGGGGCTTCAGCTAAAGCGATGTTATTGCAAGCGGCTGCTAATGAGTGGAAAGTTCCTGTTTCTGAGCTGACCGCCAAAAATAGCATCATTACCCATCGGCCATCGAATCGATCGATCAGCTATGGTGCGGTTGCTAATGCTGCAGGAAAATTGACACCTCCAGATCCAAAGACCTTGATATTAAAAGATCCTCAGCAATGGACATTAATTGGACAATCGGTTAAACGTTTAGATACTCTAGATAAGTTAGATGGTAGTAAAAAATATGGCATTGATATTCAATTACCTGGCATGCTCAATGCCATTTATATTGGTAGTCCAGTTTTTGGTGCCCAGCTAAAAAGTTTGGATGATAGTCAAGCGATTAATATGCCCGGTGTTAAAAGGGTGCTCAAAGTTGCACAAGATGGTTATGCGGTTGTTGCAGATACGTGGTGGCATGCCAAAGTGGCCTCTGAAAAAGTCAAAGCCACTTGGGATGATGCAGAGTTACGCTTGAAATCGAGTGGTACGATAAACGCTTATTTAAAGACTGGCCTCACAGCCAAATCAGGGTTATATACCTTCAGAAATGAGGGCGATACACTCAACGTCCTCAATCAGGGGAAGAAAACCATTGAGGCCACCTACAGTACGCCATTTTTAGCGCATGCAACGATGGAACCGATCAACTGTACAGCGCTTGTCACTTCTGAGCGTGCAGAAGTTTGGGTGGGGACTCAAGATCCGGAGGGGGGGCAGTTAGCGATATCGAAAACCTTAGGATTGCCGATTGAGAAATGCGTCCTTAATCGTTTAGATCCTGGAGGCGGTTTTGGTCGTAGGGCACGAGTTTCTGACTACGTTGTAAATGCCGTTAACATCGCTAAACAAATGCCAGGCATTCCCATTAAAATGATATGGACACGTGAAGAAGACATGACTCATGGGCAGTATCGCCCAATCTCGATGTGTAAGCTCACGGCAAGTTTGGATGAAAATAATCGAATGACTGCGATGCATGTTCGTCTATCTGGTCAGTCAATATATGCTTGGCGAAACCCTACGCTAGATTTGACGGGATTTAAAGATAATTCACAAGTTCAAGGATGGTTTGGAGATCCCAATAGTGATCAACAACTTTGCTATGGAGTACCTAATTTACTCATTGAGTATGCGATGCGAAATACCCATGTTCCAGTAGGTACCTGGCGGGGAGTGAATGTTCCACAAAACTCTTTTTACATTGAAGCTTTTGTTGATGAAGTTGCTCGCGTAGCAAAGATTGATCCACTTGAATTTAGGCGCCAATATACCAAGATACCGAAACAACTCGCGATCTTGAATTTGGTTGCTGAAAAAGGGGGATGGGGTAAACCTTTAAAGAAGGGCATCTATCGTGGAATTGCTCAGTTCATGAGTTATGACACCTATAGTGCTGCGATTGTAGAGTTATCCATCAAACCGAATGGTGAGGTAAAAGTACACCGTGTGGCGCTCGCTTTAGATTGTGGTTATGCAGTTAATCCTGGTCAAATTGATACACAAGTCCAAGGTTCAATTGTGTATGGATTAAGTGCTGCCTTATGGGGTGAATGTACTGTTGAAAATGGGCGCATTAAACAAACTAATTTTGATAACTATCGAGTATTACGTTTAGCAGAAATGCCTAAAGTAGAGACTTATATCCAAAACAGTGGTGGCAAGTGGGGTGGTATTGGCGAACCTATTATTGCAGCGGTAGCTCCAGCTGTGATCAATGCTATTGCGGCTGCAACGGGTAAGACTATTCGTGACTTACCCGTTAAAGATCAGCTGACTAAATATCAAACTTGATGGTGGCTTAATCGCCCACCATCACAAAGGGAGCCCAAAATAAAGGATGGGCGTAACTGAATTTCATCACTGTTCCTTCCATGAGTCCATCATGATTAATCATATTCAACATGCTTTGTTGAAGGGATAGTGCTTTTACATTACTGACATTATTTGCACTATTTTGAGCAGGAGCTACCGATTGATTTTCAATTTTGAATAAATTGGTCATCAGTAATCTAGCAGCATCTGAGTCTACAGGCCAATTAGAAACCAACAAAGCCCTAGCACCTGCAAAGAAAAAAGCTTTACCTAGTCCTGAAATCGACTCAGATCCAGAAGCGTCTCCAGAGGCTGTGTTACAGGCAGATAATACAACCCAGTCTGCGTTGAGTTTTAATGGAATGATACGATCCATCGTTAATAAGCCATCATCTTGATCACCAGTGACTGTCGGTGAAGAAAGCGCTAATGCGGGTTGGGTTAAGCCATTAAGATCTCCTGGAAGTAGTCCATGGGTGGAGAACATCACTACTTTGCGATTCGATAAATCCATGCTGGTAACTTGTTTCACACTGGCATTTTTATTGAGAAAAATATCTTCAGTAGATGCCCCCAATGTTTTACCTACTTCGACAAGTTCGTCCGTAGTATCTGCTAATCGAGGTAATAAAGCGAGTTCAGCAGAACTAACACCGCGAGTTTTTGGAACATTACGTAAATTTGCTGACCGCCCCCTTGAAACAGATTGAACATTGCCATCTTGTTTTGTCGCATCTTTTTCTTGTTCAAGACTGAAAAAAGGATCCCCAAAACCAACAAAGCTTTTTCTTGTAGGGTTACCTGGCGGTAAATTTCTGAGAGAAACTAATGCTGTCACAGAAGGAATTTGGGTGATGGCGATCTCTTTGGCTAACCAAGGAACTGTTCGATATCCAATAAATTGAAGAGGTGTGTTTGCAGGTTGTGGAGTAGCTTTGGTGACCAGAAGTGATAAAGGAAGTTCTGCTAGTTCTAGATGTGGAACGGAAATAAGTAATTGCTTATCTTTTAACAGAGCCTGTGCTGGAGCCATAATATCTTGATATAGCTGATGGGCTAGGGGTACATTGAAGATTGGAAAAGACTCCATCGTCAGGACTGTTTGTGGGTCTAGTGCTTGGCGCAAAGCAAATACTTTTTTAGCCATTTCTTTTCTGGAGATCGCTAATTTAACAAAAAGTGGATCGCCTTGTTTGGTGATTCCCCATAAATAGCTCGATTGATCACCGAAATACCAACTCAGTAAAACTTCATTATCTTTTAAAGTCTTTTTAACCGTATCGATATTGGCCGGTTTAGGTTCAACCAAATTTGCGTAATCAGGATATTTTCGTTCGATTTCCTTGGTGATGGAATCCCTGTCTTTTTTAAATTGCTCTATATCTGCTTGAATTTTTTTCTGAACTTCAGGAAGTTGTTGATCTGGAGGGGCAGAGCGTAACCCAGTTAATAATTCAGATAATGTAAGTGATCTTCTGCGTAAATCTTGTTCTTTTCGAGCCAAATCAGCTAATTGAGGATCTTGAATATTTGCACGGGCCGCACTCGCGGTAAGGGCCCTTTGCACGGAACTTCCACGAGCTATATCTGCAATCTGAAAAGCCTCTGCTGCTGAATTTGCTGCTAGGGAGGGATTATTTGCTTGTTGAGCTAAGAAATCGATGTATCCTTCAAATAAAAACTTGATTTGATGCTGATAATTAATAGAAGATGTATCGTTTTCAACTCGTTCTCGTGATTGACTCAGCAAAACGGGAATCGTTTTTTGATATATTTGTTTAGCCTCTTCTGATTTATTTTGGGCATTAAGTAAATGCGCTTGAAAGGCCTTGCTAAAGGCCGTTTTGTTTAAATCGTTACCATAAAAATTCGCATCATTTAAAGAAATTTCATCAGCCATCACTTGTGCTTCTGATAACTTACCAATTTTTGACATGGAAATAATCCATTCATAACTCCCTTTTTTTATTAAATAACTAGAATTTTTAGGGTCTTTATTGAGGCCAATGAGCATATCATTAAAGACTTGATCAGCTAAGGCGTATTGACCATGATTGGCTAGAGCTTTGCCATAAGATTTTTTTGCAAAAAATAAACTAATAGCATCGTCTGAAATACCTCCATCTAGAAGAGATTGAAGGGCGGCTTTTGCCAAAACCACGGCTTCTGCCTGACGACCTTGTTCTGAGATAATTTCTGATAAATAACTTAAACATTTTGCTACAAGGGGGGATGATTTATCGTAGGTATCTAAACTTAATTGCAAAGAGTCTCTTGCATAAAATTCAGCATCAATGAGTTTTTTTTGCCTCAGTAATATATCAGATAATTCAAGCTGCTGATTAATAATAAACGTTGTACTATATTTAGGATTGTTGATAGGGTCTGAATTTTGACGAGGAGTATCAGCTAATTCATTCACTTTGAATCTATGATTTTTTGAGGACTCATTAATGTCTTTATAAAGACTGATAGCTTTACGATAAGGGCGCTCACTTTCAATCCATTGGCCTTGGCGCCATAATAATACAGCTCTCGCACTTTCCACGTTAGCTTCCCACATGCGCCCATACGTAGAGTAATACCTTGAAGATCGGTATTGGTTTAATTGCAATTCAGCATGTTGTAAGGTCTTTTTTGCCTCTGAAAAATTGTTTTGGCTAGATAAGACGCCAATTTTTAGGCGTTTTACACTGATAGCCATTCCAGGAACATTTTTTAACTCCTCAAGAATATCTTTAAAAACTGAGATATTTCCCGAAAAGAATTCTTGGAGACCATAATCCAATACATCAAAATTATGGAAATCTGAGACGGGTGAAGGGTAATCGTAAGCAGCTTTTTTCATACTCTCTGCAGCATTATTATTTTGACCTAATTTATCGAACGCATGAGCTCTTCTTCGATAAAACTGATTCATTTTCTCAACATTGGAGACATCTGTTGGAATAGGTAATTGGATAATTTCCTTCGCTAAATTGACCTCTGTTAAATCAATTTTTGAATTATCTAGAGCTTTTAGAATGTCTTTAATATCCCTCGGAGGAAGCTTAATAGACTCTATATCTTCTGTTGTTGGATTTGACTTTTGAGGGCCTTGAGCATGGCTGAAAAAAGTTAAAAGAATCCCAAGCGGAATGATGAGTTTGATGAGAGATCTATTTTGAAGGCTGTAGTTCATCAATGATTACCTTTAATATAAGGATAAAAGTAGTCGTTTTATTTTCATTGACACATCCTATCAAGGGATACTATTCTAAAAGCTGTAGTATCTATGCTACCTTAATTTGGCGTCTTTGAGGTTGATTGTGGATCCCAACCACCGCCCATGGCTTTTATCAACCCCACTGAAGAGATTAATTGACTCCCTTTAAATTGCGCTGCTGTTCTAGCGATATTTAATTGGTTCTGTTCTGTCAGGAGTTTAATATTAATGTTATCTAACCCTGCTTCATATCGAAGATTTGATATCTTTAGAGCGCGATTTTGACTTTGTAGGGCTTCCTCTTCATTCACTCTTGCCTTGCTCAATTGCTCTAAATTGCCAAGAGCATTCTGAGTTTCCTCAAAAGCAGACAGAATCGTTTGTCGGTAGCTCGCTACAGAAGAGGTATAGGAAGCCTTCGCTAGATTCACCCCCCCTTCAAGTCTGCCACCATCAAATAGGGTTTGTGTAGCCGATAAGCCGATAGACCAAATGAGCTGTGGTATTAAAAAGAGATTTCCAGCGGTGGTTGCTTCATAGCCAGCGTAGCTTGGTGCTAACAAAAGACTCGGGTAGTATGCGGCTTTTGCCACTCCAATTTGAGCATTGGCTGCGGCCATAGCTCTTTCAGCTGAAGCGATATCTGGCCTTCTTTCCAGAAGGGAGCTTGGAATAACTTTCGGAATATCTGGTATTTTCTTGGGTAATGTACCTTCTGCTAAACGAAAAGAGGGTGCCGGTACGCCTACCATCGATGCAAGAGAGTTTTCTTGAACATTACGTTGACCTTTAAGAATTTCCATTTGTGCCAAAGTGACTTGAAGAGCACTATTTTGAAGATCAACTTCTGATTGATTTGCCAGACCGTTAGCGTGGCGTTTCTTGATAAAGTTGAGACTTTTTGATTGTAGTTGGGTAATCGTTTGCAGTATTCTGATTTCTTCTTCGGTTTGCCGAATCAAAAAATATAGTTGAGCGAGTTGGGCCGTCATAATCAATTTGACGTTCTCAAAATCAGTTTGGGCTTGGTCAGCGCTGGCTCTTGCTGCCTCGACATCTCGACGGATTTTACCTAGCCAATCAAATTCGTAACTCACAGCAACAAATGGTTTTAGATCATATTGTGTAGTGGTTTGATTGGGAGATGAGTAACTTGTTAAGGGGCGATCCGCAGAGATTTTTGTATCAGTAGCTAAAGCTCCAAATTGCACTACAGGTAGTTGTGCAGCAGACCTTGTTTTTAGTCCAGCATTTGCTTGATCAATTTTGGCTAATGCAATGATCAGAGTTTGGTTATTTTTTAAGCATTCTTCTTCAAGAGTATTTAAAGTCGTATCTTCGTAAAGTTCCCACCATTTTGGTTTAGGTGCCCAATCTTTTGGCTGTGCAGTTTGCCATTCGATTTGTGGGTTTTGACTAATTGTTTTCCAATCCTTTGGTGCGGTTACTTCAGGTCGAACGTAGTCTGGGCCGATAGTGCAAGCACAAAGGCTTACTGTCAACAAACTAAGACATACAAGTGACTTCATTTCTTAGGGTTCTTCTCGTCTTGACTTGGACTAACGGTCACTTTTAGACCATTTTCGATGGAGTCAGGGGGATTAATAATCAATTCATCATCTGCCTCGATACCACTTTTAACTTCGACATTTTGTCCATAATCATTGCCTAAAATGACACGCTTACGGAGAACTTCGCCATTCTTTACTACCGCAACTTCAGTACCATTGACGCTAAATAACAGTGTTTTTGTTGGAATAATGGTCTGACCTTTACTATCCAGTTTGAAGTTAATTTGGACATAAAAACCTGGCAAGAGTCCAGTGTCTTTGGGCAGTAAGATCTCTGCTTGCATCGTACGAGTTGCCGGATCAATGGCAGAGGCGATTTTACTGACCTTGGCCGATATTTTTTTATCCGGTTTTTCTGTCAGAATAATTTCTACTGGTAAGCCTACGGAAACCTTAGAAGCAAAATTTTGGGAGATATATGCATAGACCTTCAATTGACTATTTTGAGATATCGTAAAAAGGGCTTGAGCTGCTCCGGTATTACCTGCATTGACTAAGTCCCCAATATTGATGTTTCGTTTAGAGACAATGCCATCAAAGGGCGCACGCACTTCCCTAAATTGAAGTTGGTCTTTAACTCTTTTTAAAACAGCTTCTGTTTGTCGGTAAGAATTAGTTTTTTCATCGAGTTCTTGTTGAGATACTGCATCTTGGTCACGTAGAGCTTGCCAACGAAGATAAGCTTTTTTAGCTAATTCATAATTTGTATGAGCTTCTTCGACTTGTTTTTCAACTTCCGGAATCTCGATTTCAGCTAGTAAATCACCTTTTTTTACCGATTGTCCAATATCTTTATGCCATTTTTTGACAAAGCCATTTGCCCGTGAATAGATTTGTGACTCATTGATACCTTGGATAGTACCTGGCAAACTCAGAGGAATATTCGGTACCTGACTATTGATGCGGGTCGTTTGCACATAGACCATTGCATTCGTACTCGCACGTTTAACTAACTCTTGGTATCGTAGATGTTTTAGGAAGAAGTGAACTAACAAAACAATCACTAGACCTACAGCGATGATGATTAAGATAGATTTGACGTTCTTTAAAGAAGATTTTTCTTTAGTTGGGCTGTTGAGTGGATTTGGCGTAACGGTCATATATCAATCTCTTAGATGATTTTTCTTTAAGGCAATTCGGTTGTGAATAGCTCCAAAAACAACGGGCACAAAAAATAGCGTTGATACTGTAGCAAATAATAAGCCACCAATGACAGCTCTACCGAGAGGGGCGTTTTGTTCAGATCCATCACCAAATCCAATCGCCATAGGAATCATACCTAATATCATGGCAATTGCTGTCATTAAAACGGGGCGTAGCCTTGTTTTGCCAGCTTCTAGAGCAGCCAATATGGGCTCCATTCCTTCGTCTAATTGTTGTTTTGCAAACGAAACAATTAAGATACTATTTGCTGTTGCTACCCCCATGGTCATAATTGCTCCGGTGAGAGCTGGAACGCTCAAATTTGTCCCGCTGAGTAAAAGCATCCAAGCAATACCTGCGATCGCCGCAGGAAGGGCGCTAATAATGATTAAAGGATCTATCCAGGACTGAAAGTTCACCACAATTAACAAATACACTAATACCATTGCACCTACAATCCCGAGACTTAAGCCAAAGTAGGAGGATTCCATCGTTTTGATCTGCCCTCGCATTTTAATTTTTGTTCCTTTTGGTAAATCCTTTGATTCTTCATCAATAATTTGTTGTACATCTTTCGCCACTGCTCCTAAATCACGACCACGAGCATTAATATAAATATTAATAGCCGGCAAAATATCATAACGATCAACAACCCCAAACTCTGTTTCGGGGGACGGAATCACGAGGTTACCTAACATTTGAGGAGAGCCTATATTTCTTTGCGCGGTTGCTACATTGACGGCATTACCAATTGGTAATTGCATTAAGTCACTCATCGATTGAATTTTGTATTGCGGTGTTTGAAGGGCTAAAACATAGGCAATTTGATTCGTCGGATTGAGCCAAAAAATGGGTGAAGTTGAAGTGTTACCAGCAAGAGGCAACAAAATCCCTTGAGCAACATCATTAGGGGTCATTCCAATATTTTGAAGTTTAGTTCGGTCCATCGTCATTTTAATGACAGGAAAATCACCCTTTTCTTGAATGTGAACGTCCGCAGCACCTGGAATATAGACAACTTTATTTTTTATTTTTGCCGCAACTTCAGCATTTTCTTTTAGGTTTTTACCGGTGATTTGTATATCAATCGCTGCTGGTATACCAAAGTTCAGGATTTGGGTAACGATGTCTGCAGGCAGAACATAAAATTCATTGCCTGGGAATCTTTTGTGTAATTCTGGCAAGAGTTTTTCCACATACTCATCTGTTGGATGATGATCTTTAGTTAGTGAGATTAAAATATCTGCATCATGCGGCCCAACCGTTCCAGAATTGCTGTAGGATAAGTTAATACCACTATAGGGTAAACCGATATTATCGATAATTGCTTCAAGTTCATTTTCTGGAACGATCTCCTTAATTGCCTGTCGAACACTATTAACCATCTGTGATGTTTTTTCGATCCTTGTGCCACTTGGAGCTCGCATATGCAGCTTAATTTGACCAGAATCTATTTGTGGGAAGAGATCTCTTCCTAAAATAAAAAAGATCCCAAAAGATAAAACACAAAAGGCTAAAAAAGAGCTCGCAAATATTTTGCGATGGTCCATGATGGAGCTTAGCAAATCTGAATATTTAGCCCGAAAAATTTCAAAACGATCATTAAACTTGTGATGAATGCTCAAAATGAAGCGACTAATTAAACCAGCACTTGCAGTCTTGCCTAACATCATGATTGCTAGGGTGGGAACTAAAGTTCTTGATAAAATATAAGAGGCTAACATAGCAAAAATAACAGCCTCTGCTAATGGCACAAATAAAAATTTAGCAACACCTTGCAGGAAAAACATTGGTACGAAAACAATACAAATACAAAGTGTAGAAACAAAAGCGGGGACCGCGATTTCACCCGCACCATCCAAGATCGCTTGATATAAATCTTTTCCCATATGGATGTGGCGTTCGATATTTTCGATAGTCACGGTTGCATCATCGACCAAAATACCTACGGCTAGAGCTAGGCCACCAAGGGTCATAATATTAATTGTTTCTCCAAGCGAATGGAGAATCACAATAGAGGTAAATATTGACAACGGAATAGAAATAGAAATAATTGCCGTTGTCTTCCAATCCCCTAGAAATAATAAAAGCATTAAAGCTGTGAGGCCGGCTGCAATTAAAGCTTCATGAATTACTCCTTCAATGGCGGCATTCACAAACACAGACTGGTCAAATAAATATTTATATTCAATACCAGGAGGAGCGAGATCCATGACGGATGGTAATTTTGCTTTGATATCCTGAACAACGCTTAATGTAGAAGCACCGCCATTCTTCAGAATTGAGATTAGTACTCCAGAACTTCCATCTTGATGGACGATATTGGTTTGCGGGGAATAGCCATCTCTAACATGAGCAACTTCCTTTAAGTAAATGGTAGAACCATTTTGGGTTTTTACTGGAATGTCATTCAGACCTCGAACGGTCGTTGGCGAACCGTTTAAACCAATGGCGAACTCGTTGTCACCAAATTTAACCGTTCCTGATGGAAGTATGAGATTTTGAAGACTAATGGCATTAATAATATCCGCTGGAAGTAGACCTTTAGCGGTTAGAGCAGAAGGATCAATGTCTACAGAAACAAGTCTTACTTTTCCGCCATAGGGATTAGGAATCGAGGTCCCTGGAATCGTTACTAGTTGAGGGCGAATAATATTGACAGCGGTATCGTACAGTTTTTCATCGGGTAGATCGCTACTAGCGATGCCGATCTGTAGTACTGGAATACTGGATGCTGTGTATTTGATAATGAGCGGTGATTGAACCCCTGGAGGCATATTTTTTATCACTGCCTGGGATACGGCGGTGATTTGTGAAATCGCTAGATCAATATTGACATTAGGTTGAAAATAAACTTTAACAATACCGATGCCGGACAACGATTGTGATTCAATATGTTCAATATCATTGACGGTGGTTGTGATCGCACGTTCATGGGTTTGTACGATGCGTTGCGAGATTGATTCTGCTGGCAGCCCGTTATAAGTCCAGATGATACTCACCACCGGGATATTGATATCAGGTAAAACGTCCACCGCCGTTCGCATGATAGCAAGTGGGGTAGCGATAACGATCAGTATCGCCATCACAATAAATGTGTAGCGTCGATCTAAGGCTAGTTTAACAATCCACATTCTGTTTTTATTTGGCTAAATTTCGCTATTGATTTTGATGCAATTGAATGATAAATACGCTATATATTTATTCTATTAAATTAATGTTTCAAACCTTTATATATTAACAGAGTTATAAATTATATTTATCATAATTCTTGTGAATTTTTGTTGCGTTGCATAATGAGGAGAAATTTCTACTCGTTAAAAAGAGTTTCTCGGGTTGAATGATGTCGAATAAGGATTAGGCCCCTCATAGGTTTTAGCGGTTAACAATGAACTAAAAAACAATACATAATT
>CAIPQU010000044.1 GCA_903867305.1 uncultured beta proteobacterium | reverse complement strand
CTCGCAGGCTCCCTCTTCTGCAACTCTTGAGCGTTTCGCACCCTCGAAATCAAATGGCTTACTCACAACTCCTACAGTCAGAATACCCATTTCTTTCGCAATTTGCGCAACGACTGGCGCAGCACCAGTTCCCGTTCCACCCCCCATACCTGCAGTAATAAAAACCATATGGGCGCCCTGTAATGCATCAGCAATTCTTGTTTTTGCCTCTTGCGCAGAAGATGCTCCCACTTCAGGTCTAGCACCAGCTCCAAGACCGGTTTCACCAAGTTGTAAATTCACTTCAGCTTTTGATCGCTGTAATGCACCCGCATCAGTGTTCATGCATATAAATTCAACGCCTTGTACACCACGACGAATCATGTGCTGTACGGCATTGCCCCCTGCGCCACCGACTCCGACCACACGGATGTTGGTCTTTCCGGCAACATTAACATCTAAAATTTCAAATTCCATACTTCCTCCAAGGTTAAATACTTCTCATTGACGACTACTTTGTACAGCCACTACAACTTCTAAAAATTACCTGTAAACCATTCACGGATGCGTTTTACAACACCTCCTAATGGGATCGATTTATTCGCCTCTTGTCCCTGTATCATTTGCATACGACCTTCTCGCAATAAACCAATGCCTGCCGAGTATTTCGGATTACGAATAACGTCTTTTAAATGTCCGCTGTAATCAGGCACACCAATTCTGGCAGGCTTATTAAATACTTCTTCAGCTAAATCTTCAATTCCTGGCATGCTCGCGCAGCCACCCGTCAAAACGATACCGGCAGGAACCAAATGTATATACCCAGAATGTTCTAAGGCATCGACTACAAACTTAAATAATTCTTCAACCCGTGGTTCTATCACTGCGGCTAGTGATTGTCTTGATATTGGTTTTGATTCTCGGTCGCCAATACCAGGTACCTCCAACATCGACTTTGGATCTGCTAAAGATTGTTTTGCAATGCCGTGCTGAATTTTGAGATCCTCTGCATCAATGGTCGGTGTTCTTAAAGCCATAGCAATATCGTTGGTGATTTGATCTCCACCTAAAGGGATGACTTCGGTATAGCGAATAACGCCTTGCGAAAAAACAGCAATATCCGTTGTCCCACCACCAATATCGACCAAGACAACACCCATTTCTTTTTCATCTTCTGTTAAAACAGCCAAGCCTGAAGAAAGTGGTTGCACAACTAATTCAATAACCTCAAGTCCACAACGACGAATACATTTGATAATATTTTGTATTGCACTGTCAGCCCCAGTAACAATGTGGGCTTTAACCTCTAACTTTTGACCACTCATTCCAATGGGATCGCGAACATCCTCTTGGTTATCAATCAAAAATTCTTGAATTAACATATGAAGAATTTGCTGATCCGTCGGGATGTTGACTGGCTTGGCATTCTCTATTACTCGATCGACATCTAGTGCTGAGACTTCTTTATCTCTGATGGCGTACATGCCAGTGCTATTAAAGCTTTGAACATGATTTCCAGAAATAATTGTGAGCACGTTATCAACCCGACACTGTGCCATCACTTCAGCTTCTTCAAGCGCTTTTTGAATCGACTTCACAGTGTCTTCAATATTGACAACAACACCTTTTTTGATGCCCTTTGATGGTGTACTACCTATACCAATCACATCAAATTCGCCGCTTTCATTCACTTCAGCAACAAGCGCGACCACCTTGGATGTACCTATATCCAAGCCAACTAGCAAGTTACGATTATCTTTACTCATTCACTCTTCCGTCTTTCAACTATTTTTGTTTTTTGCAACTCATGTAAATTCTTTTTAGAAGAAGTCTTTGTGATATCTTTATTGAAAAGACTTGGCTTTATTTCTGCCAGATCTTGATACACTTCTTCAACGATCGCTGAATGTAATGCAAGCTCTTTTGAATGCGTTTCTACTTTTGATGAAGCACGTATTGCAAATCCACTCGAATAACGTAAATCTATATATTCAATTTTGTTAGGTAACTTATCCTTTAAGTCAGGCCATACTTTAAAAAACCGATTTAATCTGGCTTTTATCTGACTCCTATCTTTTTGGTCAAGATCGCGACCCAATTCAAATGTCATTCCGTTATCTAATTTTGCTGTCCACGAATAACGAGAACTTAAACTTAAGGTAGTTACCTTCGCTTGAAATGGTGTAAACCATTCATTTAACTGTTGATAGAGTTCTATGACTTCTTTATTACTTTTTGGTGGGCCTGAAAATTCGACTAAATTTTTATACGCGTCAATTTCTGCTAAATTGACCGTAAATAACTCACCAAATCGATTTATTAATTTAGCGCCGTCATTTGAACCCCAGATTCCAACGGGTTCATTCTCTTCGATCGTAATACTAAGTCCATTTGGCCATACTCGGCGAACACTAGCAGATCTGACCCAAGGCAAATCCTCAAAAATTTTGCGTGTCACATCTAAATGAATACTAAAAAAGTTACCCGTTAATTGATTGATCACTCTTGAGCGCACTAGAGCTTGGTTAATATGGGCTAAATTTTGGCCATTGGCACTTTGTAATTGAATTTGATTAATTGTAAAAACTGGACGCTGACCAATCCAGAAAAACACCCACAATAAAAGGAGCCCAATAAATGCAAACATGATGAAGTGAGTAAGCTTTTTCATCCGATCTACTGAATTCCAAACAGGCGCACAAACAAAAGTGAGAACCGCGACGAAGCCTAACAGCATCGTTTTCATCGTTGATAAGAACCATCCTGATAAAACTTCACCCAAAGTTAATTGAGATGTTTTATTTTTCACGGCGTTAATGGAGGACGTAATCATCTTTGCTCCTCACTGGTTAAGCTTTTTAGTTTTAGAGATTCTGCAAGGGTTTGATGCAGTATCCATAAAACCAATTTTTCATAAGAAACCCCAGCCTGTTTAGCCGCCATTGGAACTAATGAATGAGAAGTCATTCCTGGTGAGGTATTCATCTCAAGTAAATAAGGCTTATTCGATTTTTGGTCCATCATGACATCCACGCGTCCCCAGCCTGCACAGCCTAAAACTTGGTATGAACGAATTGCTAAATCCTCGACTAATTTTTCAACAGAAGAATCTAAGCCTGGGGGACAAATATACTGAGTGTCATTCGAAAAATACTTATGGTGATAGTCATAATTAGCTTCTGGTGCTTGTATTTTTATCATCGGCAAAGCCTGAACATCTGATCCGTGCCCTATAAGCGGACAGGTCAGCTCATCACCGATAATGCATTCTTCAGCCATGACATCACGATCTAACTTTGCAGCTAATTCATAAGCTTTCTGTAATTCTGATAATTTTTTTACCTTTGTTAAGCCTAGAGAAGAGCCTTCTCTTGAGGGTTTAACAATCAGTGGTAAGCCTAATTCATCAACCACCTTTTCCCAATTTGTATCCTGATTTAACATGACAAATTTCGGAGTCGATAACCCTTGGCTGATCCATAGGTTTTTAGTCACTTCTTTATCGATCGCAAGTGCGGATGCTAAGACTCCACTACCTGTGTAAGGAATTTCAAATTGTTCAAGCAGACCTTGAATCGTTCCATCTTCGCCAAAACGACCATGTAAAGAAATAAATATTCGGTCAAACCCCTGTTGTGCTAGTTCAGACACTTTTTGTAATCCCGGATCAAAGCCATGCGCATCAATACCGAGAGTCTGCAGGGCGCGAAGTACTCCCCCTCCAGATTGCAAAGAAATTTCTCGCTCACCAGATCGTCCTCCAAGCAATACCCCGACACGACCATATAAGGCTGTATCTAGTTGTTGATAGATGTCTTCAACATTTTCTACCCATGAAGATATTTGCTTACTCATGAGATCCTTCCACGAGTTTTCCTGGAATCGCAGAAATAGATCCGGCACCCATCGTAATCACGACATCACCATCTTGTACATGTTGAATGATAGTACTTGGTAATTTTTTGATATCTGACTCATAAAAGAGTTGGTTGTCTTGCAACAAATGAAGCTTTGATAACTGCATATTTTTCTGAATAGCTTCCATTAAACTCTGGCTGTCAGCACCTTTAATTTTCGGCTCTCCTGCTGGATAAACTTCTGTCAATATCACAGCATCAAAATCTTGAAGTACTCTTACAAACTCACCAAAACAATCTCTCGTTCTTGTGAATCGATGTGGCTGAAAAGCTAAGACTAAACGTCGATTTTTAAATGCTCCACGTGCGGCAGCTAAAGTTGCTGCCATCTCTACTGGGTGGTGTCCATAGTCATCAATTAATGTAAATTGCCCACCCTGAGGTAATGCTAATTCTCCATAACGCGTGAAGCGACGACCAACACCTTTAAATTCTCTTAATGCAGTAATAATTGCTTCATCACTAACACCTAACTCTGTTGCAACAGCAATCGCAGCAAGTGCATTACGGACGTTATGAATGCCCGGAAGATTTAAGAGAACTTCAATTTTTCCTGGGACAGGACCATGACGTCGTACCGTT
This sequence comes from uncultured beta proteobacterium, assembly GCA_903867305.1. GTDB lineage: Bacteria > Pseudomonadota > Gammaproteobacteria > Burkholderiales > Burkholderiaceae > Polynucleobacter. The sequence continues at coordinate 14,582 of CAIPQU010000044.1, read as the reverse complement.
TTTCTAGTCACAGTAAAGCGCATCAAAGAATCTTCTGCGCGGACATCATGCGCCTGTACGTCAGCATCATCTGATAATCCATATTTCAAAACAGATTGAGAGACGAAAGGTAATAAATCTCTGACGTTATCATCATCAATACATAAAATGGCGACCCCATAAAATGGCATTCTCTGGGTAAATTGAACAAAGGCTTGTTTTAATTTAGCCATAGAATGCTGATAGGTCTCCATATGATCAGCATCAATGTTGGTGATAACTTCCATTACTGGTAACAGATTTAAAAATGAGGCATCTGACTCATCAGCTTCTGCTACGATAAATTCTCCCGTACCTAATCTTGCATTTGCACCAGCCGAATTTAATCTCCCACCAATCACAAATGTTGGATCTAAATTACCTTCAGCTAATATGGATGCAACTAAACTCGTCGTTGTCGTTTTTCCATGCGTTCCAGCAATGGCAATGCCTTGCTTTAAGCGCATTAACTCACCTAACATGACGGCTCTTTGTATTACGGGAATATGCGCCGCCCTAGCAGCTAAAATCTCTGGATTATCACCTGTCACTGCAGTAGAAATAACAACCGCCTCAGCATTACCAATATGACTTGCGTTGTGCCCAATAAATATTTGCGCTCCAAACTCTTTTAATCTTTGGGTTGAAGGACTTGAAGCAAGATCAGAACCACTGACTCGATATCCCAAATTCAACAAGACCTCTGCAATGCCACTCATACCAGCACCACCAATGCCGACAAAATGTATATGTTGAACTATATGTTTCATGCGTAACTCACGTCTTTACAGATTTCAGCAACACGCGCTGTTGCAAATGGCTTGGCCATTTTCTGTGCTTGTTTCGACATCTCTAATAATTTCTCACGGCTGGTCGATTGCAACCATAATGCAAGACTTTCAGGGGACATTTCAGACTGTGGCATTAATACTGCGGCACCTTCTCGAGATAAGAATTGCGCATTTGATGTTTGATGATCATCCACAGCATAAGGGTATGGAACCAAATAGGAAGCTACTCCACATGCAGCAAGCTCGGCAATCGTCATCGCTCCAGATCGGCAAATCACAAGATCTGCTTCGCTATAAGCAGTTGACATATCTTCTATAAAAGGAACCAACTCTGCGGCAACTCCTGCCTGTTCATAATTCGTTTTTAATTGCGATAAATTTTTTTGACCTGCTTGATGCGTTACAAGTGGCCTCTGATTAGGAGGTATGAGACCTAAAGCTTTTGGCACAATTTCATTGAGTGCCTGTGCTCCCAAACTTCCTCCTACAACTAATACACGCAAATTTCCAACTCGCCCTAAAAAGCGCGCTTCAGGTAACGGTAATTGGAGTAAATCTGCTCTTAAAGGATTTCCAACCCACTCAGCGTTTGGCAAGGCCTGTGGAAAAGCGCATAAGCTTCGCGTCGCAAATTTTGCTAATATTTTATTTGCTAATCCAGCAATCGAGTTTTGTTCATGCAGGACTAATGGATAGCCGGTCAATGAGGCTACTAACCCAGCTGGGAAGGTAATATATCCGCCCATCCCTAACAATACATTAGGCTTTATTTTTCTCATAATCCGCAAACTCTGAAAGGAGGCTTTTATCAAATTAAAAGGCAGAAGTAATTTTGTTAGTAGCCCCTTCCCTCTTAGCCCTCCAAATTCAACCGACTCAAAAGTAATTCCCTTACGAGAAATAATTTGATATTCCATGCCCTTCTCATTACCCAACCAATGCACTCGCCAGCCTTCTAAGCGAAGATATTCAGCCACAGCAAGCCCTGGGAATATATGCCCCCCAGTACCTCCAGCCATGATGAGTATCGCTTTCGACGTTGGCGATAAAAGGGTCATAACTTACCACCTCGCATCAAGATCCGATTCTCAGCATCTATTTTGAGAAGAACTGCGATCGCAACGATATTCATTAAAAGCGCAGACCCACCATAACTAACGAATGGCAGTGTTAAACCTTTAGTGGGTAAAAGGCCTAAATTCACACCCATGTTGATAAATGTTTGCCACCCAACCCAAATACCAATTCCTTTAGCCACTAGACCAGCATAGCTTCGATCGAGTTGCAAACAGGTGCGGCCAATCATAAAGGCTCTTCGCACGATGTAATAAAAACCAACAATAACAATTAAAACGCCTATAAATCCAAGCTCTTCACCTATCACTGCCAAAATAAAATCTGTATGCGCTTCAGGTAAGTAATGTAATTTTTCGACACTACCACCCAGTCCTACGCCAAACCACTCTCCTCTTCCGAAAGCCATCAAGGAATGGGTTAATTGATACGCTTTACCTTGGGCTTGTTCAGGGTCCCATGGGTCTAAAAAAGCCATGATTCGAGCTCGTCGAAATGGCGAGAATGCAACGATGGAACTAAAGGCCAAAATACCAATACAAATCAGGTAACTAAATAATTTGGCACTAATGCCGCCCAAAAATAAAATACCCATAGCGATTCCAGCGACCACCAAAAACGCCCCCATGTCTGGCTCTAACAGTAACAAAATTCCAACCATCCCCACAATAAATCCCATGGGTAAGAATCCTTTGACAAATGAATGTAAAAATTCCTGACGACGAACCGTGTAATGCGCCACAAAAAGAACACAAGCGAATTTCATTAATTCCGATGGCTGAAAGTTCATCATCCCTAACGGAATCCATCTTCTAGAGCCTTTTACGGCATTTCCAACACCAGGAATTAGAACGGCAATTAATAAGATAATTGTCAAAACGAAAATTAGTGGGGATATCCGATCCCAAACTTTTGAAGGTATTTGATAAGCAAGCAAACCTGCTATCACAGCTAGCGCTATCGAAATAACATGCCGAAGTAGAAAATTAATACTCGTCTGATTGCCCGTACTCCCACTTCCATTAGCAATCATGATGGAGGCTGAGTACACCATGACAATACCAACCAAAACCAACAAAATAACTGTCCACAGTAGAGATTGATCCCAGTGTGTCATCCCTGAACGTACGTATTTTTTTGTTTTGGTAGCATCCCTTAACTCAGAACGAAACTCATTAAATCCTTCACGTAGACCACCACCGATACCATTCCTCGACCGTGACCACATCTTTGAGAATTCACCAATACCCTGTGTGAGAATAAATTTCATAAAACAACTCCAATGGATTGAGTTTGATGAATTAATTCATTAACTGCGTGACTAAAGACTTCAGCTCTGTGAACGTAGTCTCTGAACATATCTAAACTTGCACAGGCTGGCGAAAGTAATACCTTGTCGCCGGTTTGAGCAATTTGTGAAGCAACTTGAACCGCTTCTTCAATCGTTCTAACACGCGTTATTTCTGTAGGTGAATTATTTAAAGCATCTTCAATACTTTGAGCGTCCTTACCTAATAAAATCACATGTTTTGCATATTGCACAATAGGTTCGCGTAATGGCCTGAAATCTTGACCTTTTCCATCTCCCCCTGCAATTAAAATAATCTTTTTACCAGACGCTCCAACCCCCAGGCCACTTAATGCAGCAATTGTTGCGCCAACATTAGTTCCTTTACTGTCATCGATATATTCCACATCAGCAATAACTCCAATACTTTGTACACGATGAGGCTCGCCTCGATAATCTCTTAAACCATGCAAAAGTTGGCCCATACTTAAGTCAATAGCTTGTCCTAGAGCAAGTGCTGCCAGAGTATTCGTGGCATTATGTCGGCCTTTAATAAGTAAAGCTTCAGCTGGTATCAATTTTTTTATTTGTAGTGGCTGTTCATACTCTTCTGAATTCGCCTTTGAGCGTCTTCTTTTTTTCATGCCAACATCTTCTGAAGGCATCGTCCAAGCTAACCAATCAATCCCACCACTCATATCTCCAACAATCCCAAAACTATCTGGCTCTAGAGGCGTATCCATACCAAAGGTGATAATACGGCGCGTCTCAAAATCATCTGCGGTCATCATACTCATGACATATTTATCATCACGATTTAATACAGGAATCGTATGCTTACCAAAAATCTTTCTCTTGGCGGCGCAATAATGACTCATATCGCCATGCCAATCTAAATGATCTTCAGTTACATTCAAAACAGTGGCGACATCAGGATCAAAATTTTTACTATAAAAAAGTTGGTAACTTGATAGCTCTAAAATCCAGATTTCAGGTAATTGATCCTCTAGAAGACATTGGCTTAATTTATCTAAAAGCGAAGGGCTGATATTTCCCGCAACGGCAACAGACTTACCTACTTTTTTACAAATCACGCCACACAAAGCCGTAGTTGTAGTTTTGCCATTGGTGCCAGTAATAGCAATCATTTTGGGATGATAGTTTCTTCCCTCTTCTAATGCGCGCAACGCCTGAGAGAAAAAATCTAGCTCACCCCAGACCATGACATTAGATTGCTGCGCTCGTTCGATCAGTGCTGAAATATCGGCGTCTAATGGTGATAACCCAGGACTCATCGCTAAAATCTGTATTTGACTTAGGTCTATATTCTCTAAATCTTTACCAAAACTATGCTCAATACCCAAATGACTTAACACTTGAATTTGATCTTGTAATTTCAAGCCTATTGATGATGCCTCTCTTGTGTCGCGCATGATGACTTGGGCACCTTGAGATATTGCCCATTTCGCCATCGCATAACCAGATTCACCCATACCTAAGACCAGTATCTTTGGTAACTCCATCACGTCGAGGCCAAAAACGCCGCTAATTTGAGGAAGATTATTATTTGAATTCATCATCTTAATTTCAAGCTCGATAAACCAATCAACACTAACAAGATGGTAATAATCCAAAATCGCACAACAACTTGCGTTTCTTTCCAGCCGGTCAACTCAAAGTGATGGTGTAAAGGCGCCATTTTGAAAATACGTCTTCCTTCACCATATTTACGCTTGGTATATTTAAACCATGCCACCTGAATCATCACCGATAGTGTCTCAACGACAAAAATTCCGCCCATAATAAAAAGCACAATCTCCTGTCGAACAATCACAGCAACAGTCCCTAAAGCACCGCCTAAAGCTAGGGCTCCAACATCTCCCATAAAGACTTGCGCTGGATGAGTGTTAAACCATAAAAATGCTAAACCAGCGCCACCTAATGCCCCACAAAATATCAGTAATTCACCAGTTCCAGGGATATAAGGAAATATGAGGTATTTGGCATAAATAGCATTACCTGTTACATAAGCGAAAACACCAAGCGCAGCACCTACTAAAATGACCGGCATGATGACAAGGCCATCTAAACCATCCGTTAAATTGACGGCATTACTACTGCCAACAATGACCAAATACGTAAGAACAATAAAACCTATCGCTCCTAATGGGTAACTAATCGATTTAAAGAATGGCACAACAATATTTAAGTTTTCTGCCATATGAAAGACAAATCCATCACTTTTCCATTGAAGAATGTTTCTAATAATCCCAATATTTCCATAATCTGTGATGGCAAATACTAAATAAATCGCAGCCACAATTCCAATGAGAGATTGCCAAAAATACTTTTCTTTTGAACTCATCCCTTTAGGATTTTTATAAACCACCTTGCGATAGTCATCAACCCAACCAATCATTCCAAAACCTAGCGTGACCCAAAGAACCGCCCATATAAATCGATTGGATAAATCGCTCCATAAAATAGTGGAGATGGCAATACTGATCAATATCAATATTCCACCCATCGTTGGTGTGCCAGATTTCACTAAATGTGTTTTGGGTCCATCCGTTCTTACCGCTTGTCCAACTTTTAATATCGTTAATCGACGAATCACCCATGGTCCAAAAGATAAGCCAATCAGTAAGGCTGTTAATGTAGCCATCACAGCACGAAACGTAATGTAATTAAATACACGAAAAAAACTAACGTCACTTTGTAACCATTGAGCAAGGCTTAAAAACATAAGCTCTCCTCTTTGAGTAAACCGTTTACGATTCTTTCCATTTTTGTAAAGCGCGAACCTTTGACAAGAACCACCACAGGATCCAAACTCATCTGCGATTGATGAGTATGTAATTCAGTTTTAAGAAATTTGAGTAAGTCCATTGGTTCCGAAAAATGCATGGCCTGATGTTTTTTCTCAGAGGCGCTCCCATCATTCGACGATTGAAATGCCTCTACAGCTCGGATAGATAAATCACCTGTTGCATAAAGACGTTGTATTCCTTTGCTTTTGGCATAGAGACCAATCTCTTCATGAAATACATCACCCTTGTCTCCAACTTCACCCATATCACCCAAAATCAGCCAACGTGTTCCAGGTAATGTGACTAAAACATCAATCGCTGCTAAAACAGAGTCAGGATTTGCGTTATAGGTGTCATCGATTAACTGACCCAATTCTCCAAAGTGAGGTAATTGATGACTTCGCATTCTGCCTGCAACAGGCGTGAAATTCTCAAGGCCACGACAAATCGCTAAAGGATCTATTTTTGCTGCGTGCGCAACAGCTGCAGCAGCTATGGCATTCTTAGCATTGTGATCCCCCAATGTAGAAAGTTTGACTTTCATGACATTCGCTTGCGTACCTTCACCGAGTTTGGGTATGTGGATTTCTAAAAGTCCATCACTTAACCAATACCCAAAAGCCGTTGAAGCAGAAGAAGTCTTTTCTTTACTAAGCTCAAATGAAATAGATGAACAATGTTGTGATAGTTTCTTCCATAATGGTGTGTATTCTGAATCTGCCGGATAAATTGCGACACCTGTTGGTTGGAGCGCTTTAATCACATCACCATGTTCGATCGCAACTGCCTCAACAGTATGCATAAATTCTTGATGCTCACGCTGTGCATTATTAATTAATGCAATATTCGGTTGGGCAATATTCGCTAAAAACTGTGTCTCTCCAGGGTGATTCATTCCAAGCTCAATCACAGCTGCCTGATGAAGACGATGTAGGCTAAGTAATGTTAGTGGTAAACCAATTTCATTATTTAAGTTACCCAATGTTGCTAAAGATTTATCTTCACCAAACGCCTCCCTAAATATGGAAGCAATCATTTCTTTTACGGTCGTTTTACCATTACTTCCGGTGACTACGGCAATTGTGGTTCCTAACTCTATGCGCCATTGTTTAGCGATTTGCTGCAAAGCCTCAAGTGTATCTTTAACGATCAATACAGTACCGTGTTGTGGAATACTATCTGTGTTACTTGCTAATGCACCAATTGCACCTTTGTCAAAAACCTCATTCAAGAATTGATTACCATCAAACGTATCTCCACGAATAGCAATAAAAAAATCATTATTTTTAATTTTTCGACTATCTGTCGAAATCGAAATTAATGGAGCATTCAGCGCTTTTGTATTTGCATTAATAAGCGTAGACCCAGGCAATAATTCATGCATTCTTTGAAGTGTTAGGTATTGATGACTCACAGAACACCCCGAATCGCTAAACGAATATGATCTTGGTCAGAGAAAATAAATTGATTACCTGCAATCTCTTGTGTTCGCTCATGTCCTTTGCCTGCTACCAATACTACATCTTGATTTTTGGATTGTTTAACAGATGTCAAAATAGCAAATGCGCGATCAACTACTTGATGAACTTTTTTGTGCTGCGCTAAAGGCACCCCATCTAGAATTTGTTGAATAATATCTTCTGGATTTTCTGTCCGGGGATTATCACTGGTGATAATGATTCGATCAGCCAACTGAGCCGCAATCGATCCCATTAATGGGCGCTTTCCAGGATCTCTATTTCCACCACACCCAAAGACACAAATCAGTTGACCGCCGCGCGCCTGGGCAATTGGCTGTAATGCTAATAAGGCTTTTTCTAAGGCATCTGGAGTATGCGCAAAATCAACGACCATCAACGGATGTTGAGCATCTTGAGCGTTGATAATTTCCATCCGACCATCAATAGATTTCAACTGCTGTACCAATTGGATTGCTTTATTGATGTCAATTTGATTTGCTAATAAAGCTGCTAATACAGCCAATAGGTTGTACGCGTGAAATTCACCCAGGCACTCTAACTGGATGGAATGAAGGTCTTCACCAATTTGGCAAGAAAATTTCATGCCAGTTGGAAGTGCTGTAAGATTTTTAAGAATTAAGGTCTTTACCCTGGCTTGCGCCTGTGGGCTTAATTGTTGCAAGGATGTTTCTTTTCCATATGCCCAGATTGAAAGATTAGGCCGATGAATCAATTCTTCTATCCAACGTATACCCGTTGGATCATCCATGTTAAGTATGATGTTCTTTAGACTTTTTGTGCGAAATAACTCAAATTTTGCTCGCGCATATTCTTGCATATCGCCGTGGTAATCTAAATGATCTTGAGTGAGATTGGTAAAAATTGCTGTTTTAAATTGAACGCTACTAACCCGACCTTGCTCTAAAGCATGTGACGATACTTCCATGGCAACATTCTTAAAGCCATCATTTTTTATTTCTGCAAGCACTCGTTGAACTCTTGCAGCATCAGGAGTTGTAAATCCAGTTACTTTGAGCTTACCTAATTCGCCATAACCCAATGTTCCAAAAATTGCTGTATCTGAAGTTTTACCGATGATCTGAGAAAGCCAATGGGTAATCGTTGTTTTCCCATTCGTGCCAGTAACCCCAATCATATTTAAATCTTTTGATGGGTAGTCGTACCACCAATCAGCAATTTCGCTTGCAAATGTCGCTAAATTTGCTATTGGTATGCATCGTGAATCACCCAATACTGATCTCGCCGCAATATTTTCACTCTCTGGCCAATCAATATTCTCATATAAAACTAATGAAACACCTAATTCGAGGGCTTTGGGAATATGGATACGATTATCACTGCGTCCTTGAGCTCTTCCAACGGGATACGCTAAAAAAACATCTCCTGCTTTTAATAAGCGAGTATCTGACGAAAGATGCGCTGTACGATCTACCTCACTCAACATTAAATGTTGAAGATCTCTCATCGTCGTGGAGGAAATTGAGCTAGCGTGCATTATCTTGTCATCACCACTTTTTGAGTTAAGGAGGTATCCGGGTTTTGCACTAACTCCTTAAGGGCGGCATCTGGCGCTATGCCCAATGACCGTAAAGCGGCTCCTGTAATTGCAGAAAATACCGGGGCAGCAACGTCTCCACCATAATGAGAGCCCGCAGTCGGGTCATCAATGACGACCGCAACAACGATTCTTGGGCTGCTAATTGGTGCTATGCCAGAAAAAAATCCATCGTAATGATTACTGGCGTAACCGCCTTTACCCATCGATTTATGGGCAGTTCCCGTCTTACCTCCAACACGATAACCCGACACTTGTGCCTTTGGTGCCGTGCCACCTTCTTGGGTAACTAATTCCAACATACTTCTCATTTCAATCGCAGTCTTTGGCGAAATAATTCTTGTGCCAACCGGCGGCTTATCAACTTTCAGCATTGAAATCGGCACGACCTCACCATCACGGGCAAAAATTGTATACGCTCTTGCAAGCTGAAATAATGAAGTAGAAATCCCATAACCAAAAGACATCGTCACTTGGTCAAGCTTGCCCCATTTTTCATATGGTCTTAAGGTGCCCGCAACCGCACCATAAATTTTTGGCGCCTGACCAAAACCAACGGATTGAAACATTCCCCACATGTCTTCGGGCTGCATTTGTAATGCTATTCGACTAGTACCAATATTGCTCGATTTTTGAATAATTTGTGTAACTGATAAAACAGAATATGGGTGTGTATCCGTAATCACCTTTTTACCAATCTGTAAAAGCCCAATCTGAAATTGCGTATTAGGATTAATCAATCCTTTTTCCAATGACAAAGCAATCGTAAAAGGCTTCATCGTCGATCCGGGTTCAAAGGTATCGGTCAAAACTCGATTACGTAATTGCTCACCTGTCTTCGTGCGAGAGTTCGGATCAAATGATGGGTAATTCGCCATTGCCAATACTTCACCGGTATACGCATCTAAAACAATAGCAGCTCCCGCTTTAGCACGGTTATCAATCACTGATTTTTTGACAGCTAAAAATGCAATCGATTGGATCTTACTATCAATGGATAGCTGTAAGTCCGCCCCATTGCGTGGGGGCTGATAATCGCCCAAATCATCAACCACTCGACCAAGTCTGTCAATGACTACATGCTTTTGTCCATCTTTACCCGATAAAGTTTCATTATTCGTTAACTCCATGCCGTCTAGGCCTTTATCTTGTATATCTGTAAAGCCAACAACTTGAGCCACCGCTTCACCCTCAGGGTAGTAACGACGGTATTCACTGGTGATTAATATGCCCGGTATTGCTAACTCCTTAATCTTTAGCGCAACACTGGGCTCCACCTGTCGCCTTAAATACACTTGATTTTTCTTATCAGATATTTTTTTTCTAAGCTCAGTCTCACTCATTTGTAAGAGTTTGGCGAACGCTGACACTTTCGAGTCAGACAAATCATCGGGAATCGTCTCTGGATACGCAATGATTGTTTTAGCTTCTAAGCTCGTAGCTAAAATTTCACCATTTCGATCTAAAATTTTTCCACGCACTGATGGTAATACCAATACTCGATTGACTCTTTTACCTTTTTCAGCATAAAAATCATTTCCAGGACCCTGTATCCAAAAAGCTCTCCCTAGAAGTGCGCAAAACCCTGCAAACATAAAAAACAGGACCATGCGTGAGCGCCACATGGGCAAACGTAGGACTAAGGTGTTGGAAGGAGTTGGATGATTTATTTTCATAAATCCTTTTCCTTCACATAGATTGTTTTATCTTGCTTCGGATCTTTCATACGCAGTTGCTTATCAGCAATCTCAACAATCCGTGATGACTTTGATAGTTCTCTTTGTTCGTATTCCAAGCGACTAATCTCTTGGATCAATCGTTGCTCTTGAAGTTCTAAACGGTTTTTATCTGTGTACAACATCCTTGCGCGCTGCTGCGAATAAACGAGCATTAATGAGCATCCCATTAAGACAATAATCAGTATGACGACAGCGCGATTCATGGCTGACCAACCATTTCTGCGATGCGCATCACCGCTGATCGCGATCGAGGGTTTTGTTGAATTTCAAATGAACTAGGTTTAATACGGCCAATGAGCCTCATTGGAGACTTCGGTAACTCAGACTCCCTTAAAGGCAAACCTCTTGGAATGCTGGCCTTGCTGTGTTGTTGCATAAATTGTTTCACCATGCGGTCTTCTAGCGAATGAAAGCTGATTACAACAAGACGGCCTTTTGGTTTCAACAAATTTAATGACATCGTCAAGCCTTTTTCCAAGTCATTAAGTTCTTGGTTGATGTGAATCCGTATAGCCTGAAAGGTACGTGTGGCCGGGTCTTGATCGTAGTCACGCGTGCGGACGACACTAGCCACGAGCGTCGCGAGTTGCCTTGTGCTCCTAATATCGACGCCTTCGTCTCGGCTAGCAATAATCGCCTTTGCAATCGATAAAGCATACCGTTCTTCCCCATATTCTTTAATCACCTTTGCAATACTTTTTTGATCCGCAGTTGCTAACCACTCTTGCGCACTCTGACCCTCTTGAGGATTCATACGCATATCTAAGGGACCATCCATCCGAAACGAAAAACCCCTTTGTGCTTGATCGATTTGTGGAGAACTGATTCCTAAATCGAGCAATATTCCATCCAAACTTTTTGGTAAGACAATGTCCGACATATTCGCAAATGATGTATGCCTGATCGAGAAGCGTGGATCGGCAATGCTTTTGGCTTCCAAAATGGCTTGCGGATCTTTGTCGATTGCCAATAATTTGCTGCTGCTTGCCATCCGTTGCAAAATCAAACGCGAATGACCACCGCGCCCAAATGTTCCATCCAAGTAATTGGCATGTTCTAAAGGCACTTCTCCAAGTAAGGCGGTAACTGCCTCGTCCAGTAAAACCGGGCGATGACTGTTTGTCATAGATCCAGTGCATCAGAAAGAAAATTGTCGTAAAGCTTCCGGCATACCTTGAGAAATAGCTATTTGCTCTTTAGCGGCATAGGTTGAAGCATCCCAAATTTCAAGATGACTTCCCATGCCTAACAAAATAAGCTCTTTCTCGATTCCGGAGGCGGCTCTTAATTCGGGACTAATCAAAATACGACCTGATCCATCCAAATCCACTTCTGATGCATTTCCGAGAAAAATACGGCGCCACCAATTCGCTTCCATTGGAAGCTTGGCAACACGCTCACGGAAGGTTTCCCACTCAGGTTGCGGAAATAAAATTAAGCATCCGTCTGGGTGTTTTGTGAGGGTCACGCTTCTCAAACCTCCTGTTTGAAGGGCGTCACGATGCCGAGCTGGAATTGACATCCGCCCTTTTGCATCTAAATTGATCGCTGAAGCACCCTGAAACATACATCTTTCCCCACTTTTTCACACTTTCTCCCACTTTAAAGCCTATATAAGGAATGGTCAAGAGTTTTAGAGGAATTTTGATATAAATTTTCTTGTATTTACAAGAACTTAGGTTTGTATCTTCAAGATTTAATTATTAAAATAATAATATAAAACAATGCTTTATAAAAGACACCTCATCTAATCATTTAAATAACCTAGTGAGAACCCTCATTCAGGTGATAATTCTAAAAAAAATATCAAATGTAATAAGCGGTTTTGGTCATCACTTTTGAGACCAATTGCATTGTATTTTTGATGGGTTCGGGTAATTCTTTAGCTCCAGCATCTCTAGCCATTTCTCCATGAGCTAATTCCTCTTCGCGCATTTGGGTAACGATTGCTCTGGATGCAAAATCATCTTCTGGAAGACTTTCTAAATGACTTTCTAAGTGTCGCTCAACCTGTTTTTCAGTTTCAGCCACAAATCCTAGACTCCATTGGTCCCCAGCAAGTCCAGCGACAAGGCCCATAGCAAATGAGCCGCCATACCATAGAGGATTTAGCAAACTTGGTCTTGAGCCCAGCTCTTGCAGACGTTGTGCACACCAATACAAATGATCCTCTTCTTCAATCGCTGCCTTGGCTAATTGCTGTTGGATATTTGTAGAAGAACTAGTTAAACGTTGCGCCTGATAAAGCGCTTGGGCACAAACTTCACCAACATGATTAACTCGCATTAAACCAGCGGCATGCTTGCGCTGTTCATCTAATAAATCATGACTTGCTAAAGCTTTTGGCTGTGGTGTTGCGCGTCGTTGCGCAACTACACCCATCAAGGTTCTCAGGGCTTTATCACCTTCAATGATGAATTGATCAATTTGTAAGTTCATAGCTTTTTTAAAAGAAATTGATATCTGCCCATTTTAAAAGAATCCTCAAAAGAACGGCTTTAGTGAATAACATTTAATTAGCGAGATTATTTCTTCTTCTCACTATAGAGTCCAGCCATCTGTCCAATGACTTCAGCTGTTGAAGCGGTATCAGATAAGGCTAAACCTTGGGCCATGGCAGCGGTATAAATCGGCGCAGTTGCATTAAATATCGGTAATGGGCACCCCACAGATTTAGCAAGATCCCCAATCACCTGCATATCTTTTTGCCAAACCTCAACTTTCATCGTTGGGGGGGTGTATTGGCGATCAATCATGAATGGCATACGCAATCTCATGACGCCAGTTCCTATGACTGGACTTGGTCCAAAAATGTCCAAAACATCTTGTGGATCTAAGCCAATTTTTCTAGCAAATACGGTGGACTCAGCGCATGCCACGTTATAAATGGCGACTAAATGATTTGCGATGAATTTCATTTTAAGGCCATTACCGTATGCACCAACATAAGGATATTTATCAGCAAGCGCCGCTAAGATCGGCTTAATTTTTTTACAACTTTTTTCTTCACCACTCACAAATATGGTCCAAGCACGATCTTTCATCCTTGCCGCCGTTCCACTAATCGGACAATCTAATAACTCCACTCCAGGAATATCTAGCTTTTGAGCAATAAGCTCTTTATCACCCATCGCTAAAGTACTAGTTTCTATCACAATGAGTTTCTTAGGATTTTGCTCTAACGTGTGTTGAATTTCGCTATAAACTTTGAGCAATGCTGCACTTGTCGCCAAAGATGTGATAAGCGTATCGGCATGCAATACAACTTCATGAACCGATTTCAATGCTTTACCACCTGCTTTATTTAATCGCTGACAGGCTTTCGATTCAACGTCATATCCAACAACGTCAAAACCTTCTTTTAAAAGGGTTTCAGCCATAATTCCGCCCATAATGCCTAAGCCAATAATGCCTACTTTTTGTGGTGATTTGGTTGTTTTTTTCATAAATAATATTTTAACTTTTAGAAATGGTTGTATTGCATCATTTTAAGTCTTTACCTTCAAAAAATATTTTTTCTTTTCAGGCCGATATGGAATAGCCTTTAATCTTAAAGACTTTAGAGGCATAGGTCTTTTTACATTTTGATACCTTAATTCTTTTTTACGCTGTATTTCCCTGATTGAAAGAATAGACATGTATCAAAAATATCTCGTTACTCTCGTTGTAAGTTTCTCCATGCAACAATGCTTTGCATCTTCCGAAGTAAAAGTCTTCGGCTTGATTGATGAGGGTTTACGTATTGATTTAAATCATGTACCCAGCTCTCAAAAAGATTTTCAACTCAGAAATGGCGGCAAAATGAGTTCTCGATTTGGTATTCGTG
>CAIPQU010000043.1 GCA_903867305.1 uncultured beta proteobacterium | reverse complement strand
TATAAACCTGAACGTTTTCACCAGCCTCTAGTTGAATGATTGTTTCGCGCCGAAGACCGGATTTTTCGGCAACCTAGGCTTGGGTGAGCCCCAAAGCCTTAGGCTGTGCTTTAAAGCTTCGTCCTCAATCAGCTTGGTGGAGGATAAAGTTATCTGTAGATAAGCTTATACTAAATTATTGCGCTAAAAGTTGGTTTTAGTTAACTTTTAGCGCTTCTACAACAATGTTAGCTTATAGACAGTGCCGCTAGAAAATTAGAGGCCTATACAGAGGTACTTCATTTCCATATATTCTTCCATACCCCAAACACTACCTTCACGACCTAGACCCGATTGTTTGACGCCGCCAAACGGAGCGACTTCGTTGGAGAAGAGTCCTGTATTGATACCGACCATACCGTATTCTAATTGTTCTGCAACACGCCAAATACGACCAATGTCTCTGCTATAAAAGTAGGACGCTAAACCAAACTCCGTATTATTAGCGGCAGCAATGACATCAGCCTCATCTTTAAATGGAACTACTGCAGATACTGGCCCAAAAGTTTCTTCGGTCATGATCTGCATATCATTGGTAACATTGGCTAATACTGTTGGTTGAAAGAATAAACCACCTAAAGCATGTTTCTTACCACCCGTTTTCACTTGCGCACCTTTAGAAACCGCATCCGCAATGTGACGCTCAACTTTTTCAATCGCTTGTTCATCGATCAAAGGACCTTGATTAATACCAGCATCCAATCCATTACCCACAGGCAGTGCTGCAGATGCAATCGCTAATTTTTCAACAAAGGCATCATGCAAACTCTCGTGAACATAGAAACGATTGGTACAAACACAAGTTTGACCAGCGTTACGATATTTAGAAGCAACAGCACCGGCTACTGCAGCGTCTAAATCAGCATCTTCAAAGACAATAAACGGCGCGTGTCCACCGAGTTCCAGAGCAACCTTTTTTACTGTAGGAGCACATTGTTCCATCAAAATACGGCCAACAGGCGTTGAGCCAGTAAAGGATAAATGGGCTACTGACTTTGATGCACATAAAGTTTTACCGATCGAGATAGAGCGATCTGCATCGGCAGTAATAATGTTAAAGACACCATCAGGCATACCAGCTTCTTTTGCAAGAACTGCTAAAGCCAATGCTGATAGAGGAGTTTGTTCAGCTGGCTTAATCACAATCGTACAGCCCGCAGCAATCGCAGGAGCTACCTTACGTGTAATCATCGCCGTTGGAAAATTCCACGGAGTAATTGCCACACAAACACCAATCGGTTGTTTGAGAACCATCATCCGTTTATCCGACCAAGTTGTTGAGGGGACTGAACCAGCAACTCTTTTAGCTTCTTCTGCAAACCACTCAATAAAGGAATTACCATAAATAATCTCACCCTTGGCTTCGGCTAATGGTTTGCCTTGTTCAATGGTCATTAATTTTGCTAGATCATCCGCATTTTCGTTAATCAAGTTAAACCATTTACGCATAATCGCTGAGCGTTCTTTAGCGAGTTTGTTTTTCCAAGGACCAAAAGCAACACGAGCAGCATCGATTGCAGCCAGAGCGTCAGCATTATCCATATTGGCAACTTTGGCAATAATTTCACCGGTCGCTGGGTTATTGACTGAGAAGGCTTCACCTTTTGCGGAGGCACGCCAAGAGCCATTGATAAAGCTTTGTTCTTGAAACAGTGCTGGGTTCTTTAATTGCGATGGAATGGATGGGGAAGCAATGCGTTCTGGTGCGTTCATAACCTAATCTCCGGTATTGATGGTCTTTTGAGAAGACTTTATTTCATTAAAAAGAACACATAATTTAACATGCTCGAGTCAGGCTTGTCATTCACATCTAGGATAAGACCACGAATTTACTGAAATTCAGATGACTTTTATGCGTTAACAGGTTTCACAGTATAAAAAATTGACCATTTGTTGCTAAAAAATTGATGTTTTTCAGATAATAAAATTAGTGTTCACTAACATTTTTGGCATTTGAATTCAATAGAAATTCAGGTTAGTAAGCATGTACATAGTTAACTTCATCAAATTTTGATTACTTATTTATCTAATAAATACTTTTTATATACTTGACTGGATATAAAGAGTCCCCTAAGATTCCCACTGTTCTATAGAAAAGCAGGTATGTATTGATGAAAAGAAAGTTGATTAACTTATACGCAAGGGCTCACCAGCAGTCGCTTCATTTGCTTTCTCTTGCGCGTCATCAGCTTCATATCTATAAGCAACATTCAGACTATCGAGTTTATAAAGCACGTACCAGTACGAATATTAAAACAACTTTAGTGAAGCTTGGTAATGAGGTGGCTGTAGTAGGTGTCTTCATGGGTGTTGCCGTGATGGTCAATGAGCCCTTAAGAGTTGAGCTAACAAAATCGATTGCCTTTGCAGATGTAGAACTTGCCAATGTGCAGACCATCAAAGAAATCGATTCAGAACCCGCACCAAGTATGAAAAGAGTCTTGATGTTTAAGGGAAGCTTTGACAATTCTGAGAAACTCAGAGTATTGACCCCAGAAATTTTAAAATCACCAGTTCCATCGATTGAGCCATTAGCAAGTCAGATTCCTGGCAAGATTGACCCGATAGCGCTTGACGCACGCTTAATGGACAGTGTATCGAATCAACAAAAAGTTGCCCACTTTATGGCCAATAAATATCGTATGGATCCAAAGGCGATCTACGAATATGTTTCTCATGCGATGATTGTTGCTAAAGAGGTGGATCTAGATCCTGTTTTATTAGTAGCGGTGATGTCGATTGAGTCTAACTTTAATCCTAATATTGAGAGCAATATGGGTGCACAAGGCCTCATGCAAGTTTTAACTCGGGTCCACGCAGATAAGTTTGCGCCTTATGGTGGACCTTCTGCGGCTTTCAAGCCTGAGGCTAATATCCGTGTTGGCGCCTATATTTTGAAATACTTCATTGCTCAAACTGGATCATTACAGGCTGGCTTACGATCTTATGTTGGCGGATCTACATTTGGTGATGGTGGTTATGCTGGAAAGGTTTTACGTGAGCGCGAGCAATTAACAGAATTGCTCAAAAACCCAGAGATTCAGTCAGTACCATTAGAGCTTACTGCTGCGAACTGGAATAAAGTGTTACCCGCGCCTGTTAAACAACATCAGTCGAAAAATTCTCAAACTGTTCCAGAAAAGCCTTTTATTGAATTTAAAGAGCAAGATTCTTAATTCGATTCTTCAGTCTCTAAAGCCCATCGATTCAACTGATAGGCTTTTTTATTTTTAACGCGCAGCTTCTATTTCTTGTGCTCGAAATCTCTGGGCGAGTTGATCAAGTACGCCATTGACATATTTATGACCGTCAGTTCCGCCAAAGGTTTTCGTTAATTCAACCGCCTCGTTAATGGCGACCTTATAAGGCGTTGAGAGATCAAACTTAAGTTCAAAAGCACCGATCATCATGCAAGCGAGCTCAATTGGTGACAATTCATCAATAGGACGGTCTAGATGTTGAACAATTTCGTTCTGTAGATTGTCACTGTGATCACTGACCCCCTGAAAAATAGAGTCAAACAAATCAAACTGTGCTTTGACAAAAGCCGGATCTTCAGAAAGCTGTTTGGCGATCGATGAGCTATTAGGCAGTCCGCCAGACTTCGTAATCATTAAGGATTGATAAATGCCTTGAAGAGCGTATTCTCGAGCCCTACGACGAGGCGTTAAAGATCTTTTAATCTGGGTCGAAGAGACGAGTTTATGTTGCTCAGTAAGGTAGGGACTAGGAGGCATCTTCCCCATCCTGGATCGTTATACAAAAATTCGCCATCTCCACTGCAGCCATTGCGCAGTCCTTACCTTTTTGAGAGGCCCTGACACGGGCTTGCTCATCATTTTCAACGGTTAAGATACCATTCGCAATAGGAATACCTAAATCTAGACTAACGCGAGTAATTCCAGAGCCGGACTCATTAGAAACCAGTTCAAAATGATAGGTCTCACCTCGAACGATGGCGCCCAAGGCAATCAGGGCATCGAATTCACCGGTTTCAGCCAGCTTTTGTAAAGCAAGAGGAATCTCAAGAGCACCTGGTACGGTGGTTAATAAAATATCATCAGTGGAAACACCCAAACGAATGAGCTCATTCATACAGCTTTCTGTCAGCGCACGACAGTGCTCTTCATTAAATCTAGCTTGCACAATCGCTAGTCTAAGCTCTGCGCCTTCAAGATTGGGCTCTAAAAAATCAATTTGCCCAGCTTCTTCGGTCACTTGATTTTCATCCATGGTATTTTCCTTAAATTGAAGTAGATTATGTGATGACTATATTGGTAAGTGTCTATAGTGGATAGTGTGTATATTGGGTAGTGTATTACTCAGACTCTAAATAACCGACAACTTCGAGTTGATAGGCCGCCATTCCAGAAAGTGGGCCTGGCTTATTCATAAGACGCATTTTTCCAACACCTTGATCCCGCAGAATTTGCGCACCAATACCGTAGGTTCTGAAATCATGTTTGCGAATAGCCGGAGAAACGATTTCTTTACTGGTTGAGACAGGCTCAAATTCAGTCATCCAAAGATGTGCCAGAGATTTTTCAGAGTCTACATTGAGGAGCACTGCGACACCAGACGGGGAAGCAGAGATGGTTTTAAGTGCCTTATCGAGTGGCCAAGAGTGTAAGTTAGCACTTTGATCTAAGAAATCTAAAATCAAGCTAGGTTCATGGACACGAACTAGCGTAATATCTTGTGCATTTGGTGAGCCTACCGTTAGAGCAAGGTGCAGATTTTGATTCGGAACATCTTGGTAGAGCGTACCTAAAAAATCACCCCATACAGTTTTAAAGGTTTTTTGGCCAATACGTTTGACCATACTTTCATTTTGACTACGATATTTGATGAGATCGACAATGGTGCCGATTTTGATCTTGTGCTCTTTCGCAAACTCAATTAAATCTGGAAGGCGAGCCATGGTGCCATCATCTTTCATGATTTCGCAAATCACGGCAGCAGGTGTGCAACCTGCAAGATTAGCTAAATCACAACCTGCTTCGGTATGACCTGAGCGAACTAAAACACCACCGGGTTGTGCCATTAATGGAAAGATATGGCCAGGCTGCACAATATCCACAGGACCAGCATTTTTTGCAACGGCAGTTTTAATTGTATGCGCTCTATCCGCAGCAGAGATACCTGTAGTTACACCAGACGCCGCTTCAATGGAGACCGTGAAATTCGTGCCCATAGAAGTACCGTTATCTCGCACCATTAATGGCAGCTTGAGTTGAGCACAATGTTCACGAGTCAGGGTCAGACAAATTAATCCACGTCCGAAACGAGCCATAAAGTTGATCGCCTCAGCGGATACATGATCCGCCGCCAGTACGAGATCGCCTTCATTTTCGCGATCTTCCTCATCGACGAGGATGACCATTTTACCGGCTCGCATATCGGCAATAATATCGAGCGTAGAACTTAAAAAGGGGCTTAATTCATTCGTCATGATTGGGGGATACTCAATTGGTGGACACTCAGCATACGTTCTAAGTAACGGGCGATCAAGTCAACCTCTAGGTTCACGGGATCACCTTTTTTTAAATATTGAAGGGTCGTATTTTCAAGCGTGTGCGGAATCAAATTAATATGAATTCGAGCAACTTGCTTCTCATCAATCATGAAATCTTCCACTTGATTGATCGTTAAAGAAGTGCCATTTACAACAATAGAACCTTTGTAAGCGAGATACTTGGCTAAAAAGCCTGGAGCATTAATACTCAAATGCCATGAGTTGCCATCGGATGGAGCTTGACCAGGTACTGCAACGACTTCGAACGTATCAACATGACCAATACCATCCACGTGACCACTGACCAGATGACCGCCTAAACGATCATTAAACCGGAGGGCTTTTTCCAAATTCACGAATCCTGGTTGTGCAAGACCATGAGTTTTATTGATAGATTCGGCAGAGATATCAATAGCAAAAGTGCCTTGATTGGCATTAAGTTCGACAACTGTCATACAAGCACCTTGAATCGCGATACTATCGCCCAATATCACATCCGAGAGGTCAAGTTTGCCAGCATCGATGATCAACCGAAATCCATCACCATAGGGTGAGACCTCGTTAATTTTTCCGATAGAAGCAATGATTCCTGTAAACATCCCTCTATTATCCACGATGCAGCACTCATCGTGCTTTGCAGGTGATTAAATCGTTTTCATGAGCCTGAGTCGAAGATCAGACCCAATCATTTGCTGGTCCAGAAATTTCCAGGAGCGTAATTCAGGAAGAGCTTCGAAGGGACCTACGTTGGCAAGTCCAGCCCCTTGTCCCAATAACATTGGAGCAAAGTAGAGTAAAAGCTCATCGACACAATGTTCGCGAAGCAAAGATCCATTGAGCTTAAAGCCTGCTTCGACATGGACCTCATTAGCGTGATGTTCGGT
The DNA here is from genome assembly GCA_903867305.1 of uncultured beta proteobacterium. Classification (GTDB taxonomy): domain Bacteria; phylum Pseudomonadota; class Gammaproteobacteria; order Burkholderiales; family Burkholderiaceae; genus Polynucleobacter. The sequence continues at coordinate 8,449 of CAIPQU010000043.1, read as the reverse complement.
TGCAAGATATTTCAATACGCCTTGAAGATCGACCTTCCCGAATGCATTGGGCATTTGAACCACTGGCACATTGAGATCCTGCAGAGCCGCTACTTTTGCTTGTTCTTTATTGAGGTTTGCACAAAAAATGATGGTTTGTCCGTTATGTAAGATCTTGGCATCAAGGTCTATGTCGAGATGCGAGTCAATAATGGCACGCAAGGGTTGTTTTGCAATTACATTACCTCGCACATTCATTTGCGGATTATCGGCAATGACGGTACCAATCCCAGTCAACAGCACGCTGGCTTGAGAGCGCCAAGCATGACCATCAGCTCGTGCCTCTTGGCCAGTAATCCATTGACTTTGACCATTTGGTAATGCGGTAATACCGTCGATGCTAGCAGCCATTTTCAGCCGGACCCAAGGTAAACCATCTTTCATACGTTTCATGAACCCCAGATTTTGCATCATTGCTTCTAACTCGAATAAGCCAGTTTCCACGGTGATGCCATGGTTTCTGAGTTCAGAAACACCTTTTCCAGCGACTAAGGGATTGGGGTCTACGACAGCAATCACGACTCTAGCCATCTTGGCTTCAATCAAAGCTTGAGTACATGGAGGGGTTTTACCAAAATGACAACAAGGCTCAAGGGTGACATACGCCGTCGCACCTTCAAGGTGATGACCTTGTTGACGAGCGTCTTGTAGCGCCATGATTTCCGCATGATGCCCACCCGGTTCTTGAGTAAAGCCACGACCAATCACTATATTGTTTTGCGTAATGACACAGCCGACCCTAGGATTTGGATCAGATATGCCTTTAGCGTGAAGTGCTAACTGTAAAGCCTCGAGCATCCAAGTTTGGTCATGTAGACTGAAGTTTGGCATGTTTTAGCTCTGATATATCGTCGGATCTTTGATGCGCGCTTGTTCGAAACCTTCCCGACGTAAGCGACATGATTCACAAATACCGCAGGCTTGACCAAGCTGATTGGCTTGATAGCAAGAAACTGTTTGTGAAAAATCCACACCTAGTTGTATGCCAGCTTGAATAATTTGCGCCTTGCTCATTTCAATGATGGGAGCGTGCACACGAACGGTGTGTTCTTCAATACCGACGCGCGTTGCTAAATTCGCCATTTGCTCAAACGACTTCACATACTCAGGACGGCAGTCTGGGTATCCCGAGAAATCGACTGCATTTGCGCCAAAAAAAATATCTGTAGCATTCAAAGCCTCCATCCAACCAAGTGCACAGGACAACATAATCGTGTTGCGAGCTGGTACATAGGTGATCGGAATATTTTGATGAGGTGTATTAGTTTTTGATGTTGGTAACTCAATCGCCATATCGGTGAGCGCTGATCCACCAAACCGGCTTAAGTCTAGATCAATGATTTCATGCCGAACCGCACCAAATGTTTTTGCGATTTTGGATGCCGCGTCTAGTTCAGAAGAGTGACGTTGACCATAACGAAAAGAAAGCGCGTACGCTGCATATCCCAGAGATTTGACCATCGCGAGTACGGTTGCTGAATCTAACCCGCCAGATAAAAGGACAACTGCACGGTCATTGGGGTGACGAGGTGCGAACTTCGCATACTCCGAATACTCAATTGCCGAGTTCATTTCAACTTAACAAGTGTGAGGGCGGCTTTTGGAGCTGCTTTAGAATCCGGATAATTTTTAATGACGAGTTCCAAGGTTTTTTTAGCATCTGCTTTTTGACCACTCTCAATTTGGCAATTAGCAATGGTTAAGTAAGATTCTGGCACTCTTGGATGGTCAGGAAATTGCTTAATCAACGATTGTGCTGTAGCAATAGCTGGCTTGTAATCTTTTAGAGCATATTGAGTATTGGTCAGCCAATATTTTACTAATGGCACATACGGGCTATAAGGATACTTAATGACAAAGTCACTCAATGACTGGTTTGCTTTTGGCAGGTCACCATTCTGAAAATCTTTTAAAGCACTATCGTAATCAATTTTTTCGATAGGTAAAGAAGGACCTTTGACACCCTCAATTTCTACTTCTTGAGGCTCCAATTTTTTGAGGCGCACATCAAGATCAGCATAATAATTTTTTTGACTCGAACTGAGATCTTGATGTTGTTTTTGTAACTCTTCGAGTTTGCCTCGAAGTTCTTGGTTTTCTTCTTTGAGTTTATCGTTTGTTAACGATAATTCCAGAATCGCTTTTTGGGTGTTTTTTAATGACTCCCTATAAGATTCTGTGAGCACATTGAGTTGCTTGCGCGCATCGGTATCTTCGAATAAAGCTGCTTGTGCAGATACAGCCCATGCTCCACACAGGCAAAAAATAGAAAGATAAAGAGCGCGTTTCAATCCGAAAAATTATTTAATGTAAACGATATCAGCACGACGATTTTCTGCACGTCCCGCATCGTCAGTTGAGGTAGATTTAGGTTTTTCCTTACCAAAACTAACGGCTTCCATTTGATTCTCAGAGACTCCTAAAAGGCTCAAGAGTTTACGAACTGCTTCTGAGCGTTTTTGACCAAGAGCTAAGTTGTACTCAGAGGTTCCTTGATCATCGGTATTGCCTTGAATCACAACTTTTTGATTTTTATTGTTATTTAAAAACTGGGCATGCGCATTAATCGTTGTTTGATCACTAGTCTTTACTGTGTAGCTATCAAAATCAAAAAAGAAGCTTTTCTTAAAAATAGGACTTGCAGGATCATTCCATGGCTCATTCGCAAATTTATTTTCTGCAGCAGTTGATGATGAGGAAGATGATGATGAATTACCTTTTGTAGATGGATCAATGTCATCTAATTTAACGCCAGATGCACAAGCACCTAGTCCTAAAGTCACTATGAGCAAAGCTGTCAGGCTGAGGCGACGACTAAAAGATTGATTCATGATGGAGATTCCTTATAGTAAACGAAAAAACAATAAGCTAAATGAGATTTTATTACAGTCTATGCAATTAGGAAACCCTAGACCTTAATTCATAAAAGGACCCCAAGCGGGCTCGCGAACAACTGAGCCAGGGATTCTGAGAACTTGTTTCACATAACCATCAACGGAAACCGCTGCAAGTACCGGTCGTCCATCAACACGAGTTGCATATAGTAAGAATTTTCCATTCGCAGCAAAGGTCGGAGTTTCATCATAATTCGTTTGCGTAAGGCTAATCACTTCTCCACTGCGAAGTTCCATTAATTGCAACCTAAAGCCACCAGACCGAGCAATGTATGCCATGTACTTTCCATCTGGCGAGAGACGAGGGCTCGTTGCATAGGCATGTTTAAAAGTGACTCTTTGCGCTGTGGAGACCGACTCTCCTTCACTGCTCATGCGGTAAATTTGCGGTGAACCACCACGATCGCTCGTAAAGTAAATTGAATTACCATCCGATGAAAATTGCGGTTCAGTATCGATAGCAGAGCTTTTCGAGGCTCGTCTTAAGCCTGTTCCATCCGCATTAATGACATACACTTGAGTGTTGTTATCTCTTGAAAGAGAAAGGGCAAGTCGAGAGCCATCGGGAGACCATGAAGGGGCGCTGTTATTTCCTTTTTGATTCGATAGGATGATCCGATTACCTGTCGATAACTCGTGGATATAAACGACGGGTTTTTTACTTTCGAAAGAAACATAGGCAACTTTTTTACCGTCGGGTGACCAAGAAGGTGAAATAATTGGTTCTGAGCTAGAAAGCGCCTCACGAGGATTTTGACCATCTGAATCAGAGACGATCAGTTGGTATCGATTGCCATTGTGAACCACATAAGAAAGTCGTGTGGAAAAAATACCTCGCTCGCCAGTTAAGCGCTGCACGATATCATCAGCAATTGCATGCCCTGCCTTGCGAAATCCGTTTCGATCGACCGTCACCGTGGTTCCGCCGAGCGACTGATTTTTAACCACATCATATAAACGGTATTTCACCTCAAACATACCATTTGGTTGAGGGGTAATGGTACCAACCGCTAGAGCTTGAGCGCGTCTTGCGCCCCACATCGTAAAGTCAGGCACGGCATTTTCCGCAACTTCTGTTTGACCACGCTCTACCAGCGCGAAGCTCCCGTTATTCATGAGATCCGACCTGACAACATCCGTCACAAAAGCAGGAAGTCCAGATTCATTTAAAAAACGGGTGACGGCAATGGGATACAAAGATTGGCCCACACCAGTAATTTCAATTTGCATCTGTGCAAAACTCACTGAAGCAAAGCTACAGAGTGAGCAAAAGAAAACCGCGAGAATAAATGAAAGTTTTTTCATGAGTGCACAGTGATAAAGATGCTTAATTGTAATCATCTCTTATAAAAAGGCTAATCTTTTGGTCTAAAAATTAGTACCATCGATTTTGGAACTGTCCCGTTATCATCTTTGGGGAAGCTTCCGGTAGCATCTAAAGCTCTCAGGACGGCTGCGTCCCAATCTGATAAACCACTAGATTTAGTGAGTCTTTTATTGATAATGCGTCCATCTGGGGCTGTTTCAACCAAGACTTGAGCTGCTGGATTGCCTTCCACTTGAGCAGCATGGGCGTAGTTAATCCAAGGTTTTACAGCACGTCTTACTTTATCGGCATATCCAGGTGATGCACCTCCGCCTGAACCGGTACCTGACCCAGAAGTTCCACCTGAGCCGCCACTCTCTGTACTTGCCTCAGCACGCAGTTTTGCAAGACGATCCTCGCGCTCTTTTTCAGCCGCGGCCTCTTGTTTTGGATCAAGTGTTTGTGCTTTCGGTTTTTCCTTTACCGGCTCAAGCTTTTTTTCTTCCTTGGGTTTTGGCTTAGGTTCAGGCTTAGGTTCAGGCTTAGTTTCAGGCTTAGGTTCCGGTTTCACTTTTGGTTTTTCAACCACTTTCGGAGGCTCAGTTTTTTTTTCTTCCTTAGGCTTTGGTTTAGGTTCTTCCAGCCTTTTTTTTGTCACTATTTCTGCTTTTTCCTCAAGAGGAACAGGAGGAGGTTCAACAACAGTTTCTTCAACCATTGGAGGCTGCGTGTTATCCCAAAGTTCAACTTCAACACCTGCAGGAGTAGAGCTGGTTTTCCAGTTTAAGCCAACGGTAAACATCAAAGCCAACAACGTGTGAGCGAGTAAAGACAGTAATAGAGACTTTTTTGTCCCTGGCTCAGGATGTTCCCAGCGAGGATATTTGAGGGCTTGAGGCATCGTTTTTACTTGCTTTTAACGGCAAGACCAACACGTTTGACGCCGTTTTCTTTCAGTTGCGACATCACATCCATTACCACTTCATATCGGATCGATTTATCAGCAGCGATAACCATGGGTTGATCGGGGTTTTTAGAGGATAGCTCTCGAGCAAAGCTACCTAATTGGGATCGGCTCAAAGTACGAGTAGAGCCACCATTCTCATTCACTTTAATTTGTTCTTTTTCATTGATGTTTAAAAAGATTGGGGGCAGAGGTTGTACTTTAGCGCCGCCAACAGTTGGCAGATTGACTACTCCGGGATTGACAAAAGGGGCTGTGACCATAAAGATCACGAGCAATACCAACATCACATCGATGTAAGGTACGACGTTGATATCCGACATCGCCCTGCGGCGACTACCACGACTACTTCGTTGGATGTTTGCCATTAGATTGACGTTGCAAAATATTAGTGAATTCTTCGATAAACGTTTCAAAACGAATCGCTAGGCGATCAACATCTGAAGCACTACGGTTATAAAAAACAACCGCTGGAATCGCTGCAAAAAGACCAATTGCAGTTGCGACGAGGGCTTCAGCGATACCGGGCGCTACGCTAGCTAGAGTTGCTTGTTGAACGTTGGCGAGTCCTCTAAACGAATTCATAATTCCCCAAACTGTTCCAAAAAGACCAATATAGGGAGAAACTGAGCCAACCGATGCGAGGAATGGCAAATTAGACTCCAAAGAATCCATCTCTCGTTGATACGTTGCCTTCATTGCGCGACGCGCAGGGTCAATATCACGCCCCTTCAAAAATTCTTGCATACCCGCTTGAAAAATTCTTTCCAAAGAGTTTGCGTATTTATTTTGGTTGCGTTGTGCCGCTTCTAATAAAGTATTTAAATCACCACCAGCCCAAAAATTCTTTTCAAACGCTTCAGTTTGGCGACGCACAGAGCCCAGCGCAAAACCTTTGCGAATGATGATCGACCAGGATGCAATTGATAAAAAGACTAATAGAGCCAAAATGGCTTGCACCACAATACTGGCATTCAGAATCAAACTAATAATGGATAGATCTTCTTGTGGCATATTGACTTCGTGTTGTAAAAATTAAAGTAGTGAAATGAAAAATATCAGGATATTTTTTAGGGTTTCATGTGTGGAGCGCGCTTGTTTTGTATTATAGAGGTTTGAGGCTATTTTATCCCTAATTCATGAAGGAACCAAAAGATGTTTGAAGCTAGCCAGACCCTTGCAAAAACCGATCCCGCCCTATACCAAGCTATTCAATCTGAGAATGCTCGACAGGAGGCACATATTGAGTTAATTGCCTCTGAAAACTATACCTCACCAGCAGTTTTAGAGGCACAGGGTTCGCAATTAACCAATAAATATGCAGAAGGCTATCCCGGTAAGCGCTATTACGGTGGCTGTGAGTTTGTTGATATTGCCGAGCAATTGGCGATTGATCGCCTCAAAGAGTTATATGGTGCTGATTGCGCCAATGTGCAACCCCACTGTGGCGCATCAGCCAACGAAGCTGTATTTTTGGCGTTTTTGAAGCCAGGGGATACAATTTTAGGAATGAGTCTTGCTGAGGGTGGCCACTTAACGCATGGTATGCCCCTCAATATGAGTGGTAAGTGGTTCAATATTGTTCCTTATGGTTTAGATCAACAGGAAGTGATTGACTATGATGCGATGGAGCGTTTAGCCCATGAGCATCGGCCAAAGTTAATTATTGCAGGCGCTTCCGCATATTCTTTACACATCGATTTTGAGAGATTTGCTAAAGTCGCCAAAGATGTTGGGGCTATTATGATGGTCGATATGGCTCATTACTCCGGCTTGATTGCTGCCGGCTTATATCCCAACCCCGTCCCGCATGCGGATATTGTGACTTCTACGACCCACAAGAGTCTTCGTGGCCCCCGTGGCGGAGTTATTTTGATGAAAGCCGAGCACGAAAAAGCGATTAATTCCGCGATTTTTCCTGGCTTACAAGGTGGTCCGTTAATGCATGTCATCGCTGCCAAGGCGGTAGCCTTCCATGAAGCATTAAGACCAGATTTTAAAGTTTATCAACAACAAGTTCTGGATAACGCAGACGCACTTGCTAAGACCTTGGTTAGTCGTGGTTTAAGGATTGTTTCAGGGAAGACACAGTCACATCTCATGCTCGTTGATTTACGTGCAAAAAATATTACTGGTAAAGAGGCTGAAAGAGTTTTAGGCTTAGCCCACATTACCGTGAATAAAAATGCCATTCCGAAGGACCCTGAAAAACCATTTGTCACTAGTGGTATTCGTTTAGGATCACCTGCGATGACAACACGTGGCTTTAAAGTACCTGAGTCCATCCAAGTAGGACATTGGATTGCCGACATCTTAGAAAACCCTAACGATCCAGCAACCATTGATCGGGTGCGCGCTGAAGTTGGCGTCATGACGAAAAAATTCCCTGTTTACGGAGCTTAATCTAAAGATATGCACTGCCCATTTTGTCCTCATGAAGAAACACAAGTTCTTGACTCTCGTGTTTCTGAGGATGGCAGAGCAGTAAGAAGGCGCAGGCGTTGTGAAAAGTGCGATAAGCGCTTCACAACCTATGAGCGGGTTGAATTATCCATGCCAACCTTAGTTAAAAAAGATGGCAGTCGCGTTGAATATAACCGTGACAAAATCTTTGGCTCGATGCGTTTAGCACTCCGAAAGAGACCCGTTTCCTCGGAAGCATTGGACCAAGCGATTGCTCACTTAGAAGAGCGTGTCATTAGTCTTGGTGAAAAAGAAATTCCCACATCACGTATAGGTGAAATGGTCATGCGTGAGCTCAAACGATTAGACAAAGTTGCCTACATTCGTTTTGCTTCAGTCTATCGAAGTTTTGAAGACATTGAATCATTTGAAACAGCACTAAAAGAACTGAAGTAATTGATGTTTATCCCTTATTTGCAAGGATGAACAACTCATCCATCTAAATACTATTCTGGTCTATTCGGGTGGTGTGGCAATCTATCTCGTTAATAACCAAAATTTACTGTTTTAAAAAATATATTTTAATAATTGAGTTAAATAATTTATGTAATTGATTTTAAAGTATTTATTTAATTATTTTTAAAATTTAGTCCTTGTAAATCAAGTATTGTTATCCTGTAATTACAAGGATGATTGATCTTATTTTAACTTGGCCAAATCATTCGCAGTGGGCGATAAAAATCAAACGCAGTCTAGCGCCAAAATTAGAAAAAGGTTTTCATATTGCCTGCCAAGATTTAAAACCGGCAAAGAAATTTGTAGTCTACCCTGGTCATGAAAGAT
>CAIPQU010000042.1 GCA_903867305.1 uncultured beta proteobacterium | reverse complement strand
GGTTGGTATAAGGGCGGGGGCTTTATAGCCCTCGCTATCAAATGAAGTTATTTGGCAATACATGGGGAACATCAGCCATACCTGACCGACTACCCCATGATTTGCCACCACCCAATCGCCAATGTCTAGGCTATTATCCAATATGCACCATCGTTTTGTTTTAGTCCAATGTCCTCCACAAAATCCTTACCTTCGGTAATATCTAGGACAAACAATTTACCCTTGATGTCATCAGGCAATTCGTCTTTAACTTGGATAGTAATTGGCTCTGCTTGCTTATCACTCATCATTTTATATTGGACTAGGTTGTTCTTAACCAGCACAAAATAGTGGGGTGGATTGTAATTCCTATACTTATCAATGTTTGCTTTGTTATTCATAACAAATTCTATCATCTGTTTAAACTTATCGTTCTTTGGTTTGTAGTCTAAGTGATACAGATTCTCAATATCATCAATAAGGTGTGCGTAGCCATCGCATACATTTTGCCTTAACTGCCAATTCATATTGTTTCGTAAACTGTCTATGCTATTCCCAAAATCTCGTCTATGCCTGTCTGCAATCTGATCAAATGTAAAGGGCTTCAATACCTTTTTGGCAACACGAACAATGTTCTTGATATTGATAGAGTATTTATGTTGCCCATTCTCACCATATGTATTCCTACCATCGTTGATATTGATAGAGGAGATACCATACTTAGGCTTATCTGTCAGTCGATAAAAATTTGATACCTCAATAACACCGATATGGTTGTTTAAATCATCTGCGTGGAATATTTTAATTGCTTGGCAAACACCATTGGGGTGCTTTTCTAAATCAACTCCCCACTTTTCCATGCCACCATGTTTAAACGATATGTCGGGGACTACCTTAGATATTTGATTGGCTAGGTCAATCAAATAATCTACTGTATCAACATCATTAAATTTGCTTGCTTTAATATCGTATTCAGCCATTTTCTTTTCCTTATCTATACCAAGATTTGTAGCGGTCAATGCACACTTGACCTAGTGGGACTTCGATTGCCTTACATGGTTTAACCAATTTAAATAGGTCTTTAGTCATTTTCTTTTCCAATTCACCTCTATGTTCGGTTGTTGCTTGTTCGTGGTAGGTGCGGTATGTAATTTCATGCTTATACTTTTCTACCATAGTTAACCACGCATCGGGAATGTTGCCATCGGTGGGTTTAAACAATGTCATTACCTCATCGGGCAAAACTGTTCGCCAATTATCCTCGCCAATGATAGCCCTATGTATCGGATTACCCCATGAATTTTTGGTTTCAACAATGCCTGACATCGTATCGTAGTATTCCAAGAATGGCTTGATGTCTTGCCTTAATTGCTTGGTCTTTTCTTTGTCGATATGGTGTTTAAACTGCCTATGCAACACTAGGGGTTGCCATTCTGTCGCACCCTCTTTACGCTGGAAAATAATATCGCCCTGTTCGAGAGTGTAATGTTTGTCATTGTATTTGACATACTTATTAACATAGTAATTAACCATATTAAAACCATTCGGCATATTGAAATCATAAAACCAAAATACAGATGCCGATGATAGGTAGCGTGGGTATAACTGCGTAGGGTCTTGAGTATCCCATGTCTTGCGTGGGGTGTGGATTGTCATAAACTCCATGCCGTTGTTTAAACTCCATGTAATCGCTTTGTTATGATGCGTTCTCCACTTGTAGCCATCAAAGGTGATGTAATACTCGGTGTCGCTTACCTTAACGATGCGTTCACACGACCTATCTCTGCGTTTAATTGGTCTAATGTTATCTGCTTTGCGCTTACCCCGAATTGGGATAGTGTTCTCATATCGTTCTTTAACTGTGGCGAATGTAAATCTGCCACCTTGTGCTGATTGCACATCGTATGGACTGCATGATTGTCTGAAATAACTCATAGTGTTTAAACCTCTATCTTAATAGTTTGTCCAATGGGAGATTTGATGTCGCTTGTGATTGCCCACAATGTAGGGCAATTCCATTCCCCGCCCCAATCGTTGCCTACATAACCATCGGTGAGAATGATGGCGCATACAGGGTCAATCTTATGCTTACGCATATAGGCGGTGATGCAAGATGGACTTGTGCCACCACCACCTTTGGGCTTGGTTGATGATGTCATTCTGTCGGCATCGTTTAAACCATACACTTCATGCCCCGCTACTTCGCAATCCCAATACAGTAAATCTACCTGTTCGGGGTTCATATTCTGCATGACACTAGCCACCTCGCTAATGAATCGGTTAAGGACTTCACCATAAATACTGCCCGATGTATCAATAGCCACCACCACTCGCCCCATTGATTCGCTAACAGTCGATGGCATATAAATGTCATGCTGAAGCCATCTGCGGTTGGGCTTTCGCCATGTTGAATCGTCTTTACCACTTGATACTGCGGATACAAACTCTCTTAGGGCTTCCTTCCAATCTACTTTGGCACTCATAAGGTCGGTAAAACTGCGATCAACATTCCCACCCACCTTACCCGCTAAGATTGCACCTTGACGAATTGCTTGGTCGATCTCTTTGGCTAGGGCGGTTTTCTCCTCATCGTTTAAACCATCTGCGCCCTCCCAATCATGCTCATCAAAACCATCACCATCACCACCCCCTTTGGGTTGTGGGGGCAATAGGTTGAACACCTCTGCGGAATTAAGCCCTCTAAACTTTTCGTTAATAAGCCCGCCCTGTGGTAGTGATACAAACCCGCTTGATCTCTTGCCCTCATCTACCAATTCAATGTTGATAACATAATCACAAGCCATGTTAGCCCTGTGCGGGTCTTGCTTGTTTAAATGCTTCCATGTCAGTAGGTGTCGATACATTTTATGCTTGGCTTCATGGATAATGACACCTCGCAAATCGGCATCGTTTAAACTCTCCACAAACTTGCGACCATAACGAACATCTCTGCCATTGGTGCATGCGGTTGGTAGGTTGTCCTCTACCTTACAATCACCAATCATCAAGATACCCGAATAAGCCACAAAATGCGGGTGCTTCATTAACTCAATATGGCATCTCTCGATGCGTTGTTCTGCGGTTAGTGCCATTTTGTTTCCTTATTCAGTTTAAATGCCATCTGTTCTGCTTCTTGGCGGTTGCGGTATCTCTTACCTTTGGATTCCCAATATAGTTTGCCATGCTCGACTATATCTCTACCCACTTTGTAATAATCGTCATAGTCAAATAATGCTACGACTTTCCAATCTGCATATCCTCTCATGTTTAAACTTCCTCCCACAAATCGGGGTGCGCTAAATCAAAATTACTATCCATAATTCCCCAATCATCGGTTGGGGCTAGTAATGCCTTTTCTTTGGCTTCATGGATTGATTCTGCATCTACTTCAATCTCGACTTCTTGGGTTATATAACCCCTGACAATATATTTAGACATAATTTTCCTCGTATGTTTGGTATGGTTTAAACACTTTACATTGTTCACCGAATATATAAAACAATGGGTTTGCTTCTACCACTATTGCCCGCTTATCTGCGGGTGTCGTGGCTTGGCTCATGCGGTATTGCATAGACCTAAGAATCTCATCTTCGATTTTCTTGGCTCTGCGTTTAGGGATATTGTGCATAGCGTTTAAACTGTTTGTGCGAATAGATAATTGTTTGCGGTAGCCCATTTTATAAACCCTTGTGAAGTGCCAACTGTGGTTTTCTTAGATGTTCGCATTACTGATGTTGCGAATAACCCTTGTGCTTCTTTGGATAGTCTGCCCATGTATTCCACCCACTTATTGATATTGTCCTTCTCTACTTGCTGAATAGCGGAATAAACTAGCATACATACGGCACTCGCTGATTCGGGGATTTTGGTTTTGGTTGGCTCTTTGATGATGGCTTCCCATGTTGGTAACTCATCTGTTAATTGAATAATTGAGAGCATATCGTATGTGGCTCGGTTTCCAATCGTGCCTTTAAGTGCGTGTGCCATTATGTCGATGCCTAGTGGCTTTGACTTTTTGATAATGTCCGATGCCCTGTTTAAACTGCGTGGGGTGCAAAATGCGGGGCGGGGTGTGCGGGGGTCATAGATATATTCGTTGTCCGTTGCGTTGGTAAAATCCTCGAATGATGCCAACATCTGCGGGAATTGTTTTACAGTCATTAAAACTTCGGGGGCGATGTCGTTATCCAATGCCCACTCAATCCACTCATCTGCGGAGGGTTTACGCACCTTCACAACAGAGATACGATTGCGGGCATGGGGCGGTAAGTTATCCCCAATGGCTTCATTGGCTAGGTTGGTGGTAGCAAATACAATGCTTCCTTCGGGCAATTCAAAAGTGCCGAGTTTGCGTTCTAACATTAAGCGCAAGCAAGCGTTCATAACTGCCTTAGATGCCTTGCCGATCTCGTCTAACATTAAAACAATGGGCTTATCAAAGTGAAACCCAAATTCCTCATTAGGAATAAAACTGCAAACTTCTGTGCCGTTTAAACTGCGTATCTTGGGGACTAGAAAATCGCCAACATCTTTGGTTGTCATATCGCCATAACAAAAATGGTGAGTGTCGGCTAGTTTAGATTTCAAGATGGACAGAATAGAGGACTTTCCTATCCCCATCTCGCCCTGTGCTAATACTGTGGTGGTATCGCCTACGGCTAGAATCAAATTGGCGGTGTCTTGGAGGGATAGCGACTTATATAAATCGGTCATGGTGTTACCTTTCGTTGGTGGTTGTTTTACTACTGTTGAAAACTAGGAATATACAGATCAGGGGCGAATATAAATATTAGTAATAACCCTAATAAAAGCATGGTGCATAAAAAATCGTCTTTAGTCATTGTTTAAACAATCTCCAAGTGTTTTAGATTTACTGTGGTTGTGGTGCGTGTATCGTCAAAGTGAATGGTTGCCCACTCACCCTCGACAGATAAGATTGTGGCGGGGTCAATGCCACACCATAAAACCCGATCACCCGCCCTCATTCGTGATTCTCCCCTAAGATAAAGCCAAAAGTGAAGCAAGCCAATACAAGCCCAATAACTGCCCACAATGGGGTTTGTTCTATAACTGCCTGTATGCACAAGACTGCAAGGGTGATAATAATTGAAATAATGCCTACAAATAAATTGTTCATGATGTTTAAACTCCTTCGGGGTTGAGTAGGTTATCAAAATAATTTTGTGGGTGTTCTACTGCCTTCACACCATCTAGCCACTTGTTAATATGGCGGGTGGTTGTTTTACTCCACTTTTTAGCGGTGCGGTTGAATGAATAGGTTGCCTTATCAAAACTCGCTACTGGTGTTGCATAGCTAAATAAAACAATATGTGCGGGGGTTTCTAAAAGTGTCATATTGCTTGCGATTGGTTTAACGGATAAATTTGTCATAATATTGATTCCTTGTTTAAACAATGGGGCGGGATTGCCCCATCATAATTAAATTGTTGGTTTTCCTAGCATATTGGCTAAAGCGTTATACACCGATTCTCTACTGCCTTTTAGCCCCAATTCTTTTTTGGCTAGGGCATACATGGTCATACCTTTAGAGCATCTTAGACCCTTTAATTCAAGCCCTAAGCCCCTAAGAATGGTGCAATATCTAAAGTGTGCAATTTGGGTTGGGTTGGTAATCATCGTCATGGTGTTTAAACCTTTCCCTTGTTAATAAATCGGATTAAATCTTGCCATTCTTGTTCGGTTAGTATCATGGTTTAAACACTCCCAATAAAATTGGTGGCGGGTAAAACTTTGGCGGGGGCTTTTGAACCCCATCTAAACAATCCGCAAGCCCTAGTAAACTGTTCGGCTTCTGAATCAGGTTGCACTACATATCTGTTTTGGGATAGGTCAAAACTAATCCCATCAATACTAAGCGAAACCAATGCTCTAGCAATATAGCTAAATTGAGTTGTGCCTGTGCGGACTGCAAAATCTTCGCCCAATGCGTTCCGCTTCGCTTCATTCATTAAAAACAGAATGGCTTTAGTTTGTTGTTGATTCATTGTTCTATTCCTTATTGGTTAGTAATCAAGTGCAATATGCACAATCAAATTAGATCAAATTGCGGGGGCATTGTCTAATATAGAAAAGTAATATAGAACGGCTCTCTTATACTAAGGGTTTACCCTTGAAAATCGAGATCGTGGGGTGGGTGGGGTAAGGGTAGCCCGACAGGTGAAAACGGCTAAAAAGGGGCTTAAAATGGCTCTAAATTGATTGTGGGAATGGGGCTAGGATAGGGGCTAAAATTTTGGGGCGGGGTGGTTGTTTAAACAATGCGACAGGCAAAAAAATGCGGGCTATATGCCCGCATTGTTTAAACTGCTAGGGGGCTATCTGCCCATGTCCCAATCTTGGCGGGCTTCCCTAGCCCAAAATTCTGATACTGCCCTTTCAATTTTGGCGGGATCGGCTAGGCATTGGTCTAGCAAATTTTGAACATCTGCGGGGTTGATATCCTCTAAACTATCGCCCTCAATGCACTCTAACATTCTGACTGCAAGGGGGAATTGATCACGCAACACCTGACAGGCATTATCACCAACAGGGGCGATTTTGCGGGGCATAAGAATAACCCATTCCCATATAGGGGCTTCAGTCCCGCATGAGAATTGCCCCATGCAAAAGCAAACAGGGAAAGGGTAGGAAAGGTTAGGGCGGGAATCATTGTATCCCGCATCGCCAATAACCCGCCACGAATGGGTGGCTTTATTGTGGCGGGGTGGTGTTGCAACACCCTCTACAAAGCCCCCTGTGGAATGGGGGCGGGCGATATCCTCAATAAAATCACCCTTAGCGGAACGGCTAACATCGTATTTAAAGACCTTCATTTTATAATCTCCAATTAGTTTAAACAGGGGGCGGGATTGCCCCCCGCTTGTTTTTAGTTTTGAACCCTAGCGATGATCACAAGCCCGCCAATATAGCGGGCAAACTGCCTAGCCAGTTTAAGGGTTTTAAAGGTGTGGATTTTATCGCCAGTTTTAATCGTGTATTTGATTGCCATGATATTTATTCTCCAATAGTGTTTAAACAGGGGGCGGGATTGCCCCCCGCTTGGTTTTTATTCCTCGCCCTCATCGTCATACTCGGGCTTGAAATCGTGCGCCATATCGCCATGACCTAGCGGGCATCTAGGGGTGGCAATCTTAAGCCACTTGCTAGATATACGCATGGTATAGCCACACGCACAATCGCACTTATGTAAGCGGGTTGTCTGCTTGGTGTAGCGGGTTGTAAGTTTGGCATGGGGATACTCACCCTCTGATTCTATCCATTGGGTGATAAGGGCTTTAAGCCATTCGCCCGCTTTGGTGCTAGTCAGTTTGCCCTCTAATCCTACTGCCCTAGCACAAGCCCCAAATACCTTGTTATGACCTTCGCCGTTGCCTACTGTGGCATGGCATAACTCATGGATAAGAACATCAATAACCCTAGCAGAATCGGCTAGGCTTGGCACTATCATAATTTGGATAGTGTTATCAGATGACATTGAAGCGGGGTAACATTCGCCAAGTGTGAATCTCTTTTGGTGTTTCTTAGTGTGAATCCCGCCACTAGCCAGCGAGCAAGATAGGCGCACATTGGCGGGGATAGTGTAGCCCTTTGAAGCAAACAGGGGGCGAATATGCTTATCGGCAATCAGGTTAAGCCATGATTCCCTATTGGCATTGGTTGGGGTGTTGGTGTTTGTCATATGTTCTATTCCTATATATAAATGGTTAGTTATCGGTTACTGCCCTTTGATTTTAGTGCCATATATAGTGTTTAAACCGCCCTGATACCTAGGACATACCCTTAAGGGTTTACCCTTAGTAATATTGCCCGCCCTGTAAGCCATGTGTCTATTGGGTTTGCGTGGTGTCATGCCTTATATCTATTGGGTTTGCGGGTGATTTCACCCCGCTAAGCCCCGTAGTTATAGGCTTACTAGAGATCGGGAGGGGTGCTAGGCTACCCCCTTAGAAAATTGGTTGCGTTCAATGGCGGGGCTATAAATGGGCTTGGCGGGCAATTTCGCATTGTGAGATATTCCATTTTCTAGCCCCCTCCCCCTTTGACCCCTCGCACCCGCATAGCCCCTACACTTGATAGGGTTATTACCCATGCAAGAACCATGCCATATTGCACCGCAACATCACGCACCATATTGGTGCATTGTTTAAACGCTATGTTGCACCGCACAATAACCATGTTGGCATTGTGGTTATTACCCATGCAAGAATCGTGCCATGTTGCACCGCACCATCATGCACCACTATGGTGCTTCCGCATTGTGAGATGCAATTTCATAATGTGAAATCGAAGCATGCTTTTAGGCTTAGGGGGGTATTGTTTAAACACGACACCCCAAAATTTTAGACCCCCGGGGTAGCGGTCCGGGGGCCCCACCAAGACTGAATTTTTATATTTTTCTACGCCGGAGGACAATTTTTGCTAAGTTATTGATTTATAAGGAAACCCGTTTTTTAGGAGACAGGAAAGACAGGGAAGTCAGGGTCTAAATGACTTTATCCTAAATTTTTTTTTTTTTTTTTTTTTTTTTAAAAAAGAATAAAGTGGAATAGACCCTGACTTCCCTGTCTTTTGTATACAAAATTAGTTTATTTTCTTGGATTAGGGCGACCAAACTTTAATTTGTGCATTAGTATAGGTATGAGTCAGTATGTGTACCAAATACACGGAGCATTGGAAAATGCTCGGGGTCAGTTCAAAGGACTGCGGGTACTGGTATGCGACTTGAATTATTTCGATTCGGTAGATGTTCCAGTCGAGGTATTAGATAATGAAACGGCTAAGTTCCTCCAGTTTCGCTTAAAGGTATCAAAGCAACCCTTGGATATTCAAAGACTACCTGTTTCTGTTCAAAACCGAATCAGAGAGCCGTTAGGGCGCTGGTTAGACGATTGGGTACTTAAGAACTTTTATGGCAATATTAGCAAATCAAAAGATACTAACCCTTGATTATTGGAAAAGGGCAGACCAAGTCCAAGAAGGCGACCTGATACTAGACCGCAACGGTCAACCTGCCAAAGTAACCCTGGTCCAAAAGTACACCCCACCGCACTGCTATGAAGTCTTGTTTAATGATTACTTAACAGCTGCGGGCGATAACAAACTGTCATTCATTGTAGAAACCCCAAACGATAGAATTAAAGAGTGTAAATACAAAGGCATTAACCCAATCATCCGACCGCTGCATAACAAACAGATTGCGGACCTGTTGGAAGAAACCCCGACAATCTATTCGGTACCCACAACTCAGCCGCTCCAACTACCACATCAATCTTTATCTATACCCCCGTTTATTTTTGGTTTCTGGTTCCTTAACCGCAAGGTCCAAAAACAAATGGTTGCACCCCAGGACTTTGAAGAAGGCGTACACGAAGCCTTCCGTGATGCAGGGTATCGTGTAACTCTAGGACGGCACATCAAAAAGCTGCGTTATGAGTTCCGTATTATCCCCACAATCGAGTCTCAGCTCGCCCCCTTAGTGCCAACCCGCATTCCTAACAACTATCTTATGGGTTCGTATGAACAGCGTATGGAACTTCTTAGAGGACTACTACAGGCTAAGCACCGACAATACAATCCAGCTACCAAAACGTTTAGAATAACCCTACTAAACGAAGGGTTATTAAAGCAAATTCAATGGTTAGTGGAGTCTTTAGGGCATAAAACAACGTTTTTCTCACATCCGCTGCTTAATAATCACACTTTAACCTTTAAATCTAAGCTGCATCTTATACCAAACCAAACACCCCCACCTAAAAAGCGCATTCTATCTCGCAGGTACATTAGAGAGATCTACGAAATTGCCCAACAACCCTGTGTTCATATTGAAACCAATGGGTATCAGGGTACATTTTTAGTGGGAGAGGGATTTATTTCATGTCTTTAACACCAAAACAAGAGCTAGTCCTTAAAAAATTCGCTCAAACTAACAAACATTGGCCCAAAGCACAGCTTGAAGCCGCAATCTGGCAGGTCAAATGGCAAATCCAAGCCCTGCCGCATCAAAGGGAACCAGAAGATGGAGAATATGATACGTTTCTTATGCTTGCCGGTCGTGGATCGGGCAAGACGCACACTGCCAGCCATTGGATTGGCATTCGTGCTTGGAAGTATAGCAACACCCGCTGGCTCGTCACTGCCCCAACATCCAACGACATACGAGCGACTTGTTTCGAGGGAGATTCCGGACTCCTTAATATTATTCCACCTAGCATTATCAGAGACTACAACAAGTCCCTCTTTGAAATCACCCTTACCAATGGGTCCATCATACAAGGAATTCCGGCATCCGAGCCAGAGCGGTATCGTGGTAAACAATACCACGGTGCGTGGTTCGATGAGCTGTGTGCCTTTGACTACCTCGACGAAGCGTACGACGGCGTCCAGTTCACACTGCGTCTTAAAGACCCGCGAATCTCCCGTGTCCAGCAAATCATCACCACAACACCCAAGCCAAAAGAACTAATTGTAGATCTTAACGAGGGTAAGATTGGTGGTGATGTATATGTGGTAAACGCCAGCTCTTTTGATAATCGTTCCAACCTTTCTGAAACTTTCTTCAAACAGTTGGAAACTTACGAAGGCACAGACATGGGGCGCCAAGAGATCTATGGTGAGATCTTGGACCCAGAAGCATCGGGTATTGTCAAACGTAAATGGTTTAAAATGTGGCCAGCCAATATGCCAACTCCAGATCTGGAGTACGTTATTGTCAGTTACGACCCGGCCACCTCAGAAAAGACAACCAACGACCCAACCGCTTGTACAGCATGGGGTATTTTTGAAAAGCTGGACACTGGTACCTGCGTAATGATGCTTGACGCATGGGACCACCACCTTAACTACCCAGAACTTCGCCGTAAAGTAATTGAAGACTACAAAGAAGTTGTGTATGGTGCAGATAATGACTTTGGTAAGGGTAAAAAAGCAGACATGGTGCTGATGGAGGATAAATCAGCTGGTATTTCACTGATTCAAGAACTTCAAGGCTCAGGAATTTATGTGCAAGGTTACAATCCAGGCCGAGCTGACAAAGTACAACGTCTAAACATTGTTGCACCACTGATTGCTAAGGGAAAAGTCTATATTCCAGAAGACCCCGTTAAAAAAGGCGACTTTGCAGACTGGTCTAAGAGGTTTATCCGTCAAGTCTGTTCGTTCCCAGAAGCTGGCGGCCATGATGACTACGTAGACTCCCTCTCACAGGCGCTACGAGTCCTACGTGACTCCGGTTGGGTTACACTGGACCCACTACCAGCCAGAGACTATGACTACGCGGACCAGGATCCAGCAAAAAGAACTGCAAACCCGTACGCTCAGTAGGGCGGAAAACACCCTATTTGTGCATTAGTATAAATAGGAACAATATCCAACAAAAAACCAATCTATGGCAAATCCCCAAATTCCAATACAAGCCGGTGCAGCACTTCCTAGCCTTGATCGCGAGGAAGATTTGCAACAAGCCATCGATCAAGATGAGGAAGTAGCACAACTTGAAGAAGATTTGGGTTTAGATTCAGATGAAGCAGAACAAGAAGTTATTGAACTAGAAGATGGTTCTGTTGTAATCAACTACCAGGACAAAAAGAGTCCTGCGCAAGACCCTGAGTTCTATGAGAACTTGGCTGAAGTGTTTGATGAAGATGTTCTTACCAATTTAGCAACTGAATACCTCGAATACATTGATGTAGACAAAGAAGCACGTAGCGAACGTGATAAGCAATACGAAGAAGGATTACGCCGTACCGGCTTGGGTAAGGACGCGCCCGGAGGAGCCACGTTTGACGGAGCCTCTAAAGTCGTTCACCCTGTTATGGCAGAAGCATGCGTTGATTTTGCTGCTTCCTCTGCTAAAGAACTTCTCCCGCCAGATGGTATTGTTAAATCCAATATTAAAGGTGACGCAGACCGCGTCAAAGAAGATACAGCAAACCGTAAAGTATCATTCCTTAACTGGCAGCTCTCCGAACAGGTACCTGAGTACCGCGATGAGATGGAGCAGCTCCTAACCCAACTACCGCTCGGTGGTTCACAGTACCTTAAATGGCGTTTTGACGATGAGCAAAAACGTCCACTGTGCGAATGGGTTCCAATTGACAACATCATTCTTCCTTACGCTGCAACTAACTTCTACACAGCACAACGTGTTGCAGAGCAGCAAGACATTACAGAAGACACATATCAAAAACGTATTGACGATGGCACGTACCGGGACCTCGACAATTTTGAATACACTTCTGACGCTCCTCTTACAGACCAGACTCGTTCTGAAGCTGCAAATAACAAGATTGAAGGCAAACGTGAGCCATCTACAAACATCGACGGATTGCGTCGTGTGTATGAGATTACTTGTTACTTACGCCTTGAAGAAGACCCAATTACAGATGGCCGTCGTGCTCCGTATATTTTAACAATTGACGAGTCAAGCGGCGATATCTTGGCGTTACGTCGTAACTGGGAGTGTAATGATGAGAAGCTCACGAAACTGGATTGGTATGTTGAATTCAAATTCATTCCTTGGCGTGGTGCTTATGCTATTGGCCTCCCCCATCTTATTGGTGGGCTCTCTGCTGCTCTTACTGGTTCTTTACGTGCTCTGCTTGATGCTGCTCATATCAACAACAGTCAGACAATGCTTAAGCTCAAAACTGGACGAGTTAGTGGCCAGTCTGACAGAATTGAACCAACCCAAGTAATAGAAGTAGAATCCGGCCCGGGTATCACTGACATCCGTCAGATTGCTATGCCAATGCCGTTTAATCCGCCATCTTCAGTTTTGTTCGACCTATTAGGTTGGTTAACAAATGCTGCTAAGGGTGTGGTCACTACAGCTGAAGAGAAGATTGGTGATATTAACTCTAATGCCCCAGTTGGTACAACACAAGCTCTGATTGAGCAAGGTGCTAAGGTATTTTCCAGCATCCACGCTCGTTTACATCGCTCACAGGCTAAGTCCCTAGCAATTATTTCTCGTCTAAATCATTGGTATTTAGAAGAGATGGACAACGAGTCCGGCTCTGAAGTTAAAGTACGTGACTTTTCGTATAACAACGATGTGCGCCCAGTTTCAGACCCTAACATCTTCTCTGAGACCCAGCGTCTTGCGCAGAACCAAGCCCTATTACAGATGGCCACCTCCGCGCCCCCAGGTATGTTTGACATTCGCGCAGTGTACCGTCGCGTATTAGGTCAACTTAAGATTCCTTCAGTTGATGAGGTTCTTCCAAATCCATTAGGTGCTAAAGAATCTAACCCAGCGCTAGAAAACGTATCCATGACCATGGGCCGTCCAGCTGCTGCGTACCCAGACCAAGATCACATTGCACATATTAAGATTCACTTAGAATATGCAATGAATCCTGCCTATGGTGGTAACCCAGTTATTGGGCCAACGTATGCACCACAGGCTTTGCAACACATTAAACAGCACTTAACATTGCACTATTTGCAGTCTGTTCGCGGCTATGTAGCTCAGGCTTCAGACAATGGAAAAGATGTGTTTGATTTGCACCAAGAAAAACCAATGACTCAAGATGCTCAAAAAGCTATTGCATTGGCATCACAATTAGTTAACCAAGAGTCACAACAGGACTTAGGTCCGTACTTGCAACAGATTCAACAGCTTTCACAAAAAGTTGCTCAGGCTCAACAGTCTCAACAACAGACTGCTATGATGGCTGATCCAACAGCTGCGGTAATTCTCAAGACTCAAATGGCTGAGACACAACGTAAACAAGCTGAATCTCAAGCTAAGATGCAACTTGACCTACAAAAAGCTCAGCAGGACTACCAACTTAAAGTTGCCCAGTTGCAACAACAAGTTCAAGAGCTATCTGCTAAGTACACAACCCAATCAAATATTGATAGCCAGCGTAATGCAACTGATATTGCTATGGCTAACATTAACAACGCGGCTAAAGAGCGCGTTGCAATGATTAGCGCTGGTGCTCAAATGGATCAACAGCAAGCTAAGTTAGAACATGAGCAAAATATGTCCGCAATGGAAGCTACTATGGCTGCCGAACAAGATATCCGTCAACATGGATTAGAAGTTCAGCAACAAGCATTCGAGCAACAAGCATCTCAGGTTCAAAACCAAATTGAGGCACAGAAGCAAGCCTCAATGGCAGCACAGCAGCAACAACAAGCAGCACAGGAGCATCAACAAGGATTGCAACAAGCTGACCAACAGCATCAGCAACAAATGACGCAGGCAGATCAGCAACATCAGCAACAGATGCAACAGATGCAAGAACAACAAGCAGCACAACCAGAGCAACAACCACCTACAGAAGGACAAGCATAATGGCAAAAAATAAACAAGACGGCGGCGAATTAGGTTTTCGCAAATCGTACAAAATGACTGGCACTCCCGGCTACGCTGGTGGTCCTGGTGAAACAACACTTGACAAAGGCGCATCTGGCAGTAAACGCGCCAATAACGCCGTATTAAATGGCAACAAAATGGCTAAAGCTAGCAAAGTTGGACCAGATAAGAATCTTAAAGATATTGGCGGCGGTAACTTTTATTAAAATTTGGGGCGGGTTTCTACACATTTTTGCATTAGTATAAATATGAAGGACCCAATCTCAGAATTAATTGGCCGCTTGAAAGAAGCTGGCGACGAATTGAGTCAGGCTATTACAGCTGGCATCAATATCCACTCATTTGACGAGTATAAGAAAATGGTGGGTAGGCATGAGGGCTTAATGGAAGCTCTTGATATTATAAACAACCTCTTAACGGAGGATAGCGAGGCTGAATAGCCTATAGGAGCACTGAATAGTGTTTGATTTAAAAGGAAACGAAGAGCCGGATACACGATCAGAGGAAGAATGTTTTCCCAACATCGACACCGGTATTGAGGTAGCTGGAGATCGTGTTTTAGTTCAACTAAGGCGCGAAAAGTCAACCAGTAAAGGCGGAATCATCTTAGTTGATGAGACCAGACAGACGTTACGATTCAATGAAACTGTAGCTAAAGTGGTGCAGGTTGGACCACTAGCATACCGTAACCTAGACACAGAACTAACTCCATGGCCAGAAGGCCCCTGGTGTAAAGAAGGTGATCTAGTGCGTACGATCAAGTATGGTGGCGATCGTTTTGTTGTTAGCCCTGATGACGAAGGAGCACCGGTGGTGTTCATTACTCTCCAGGCCCGTGAAATCATCTCTCGCATTAAGTCGTTTGAATACGCGCAGAAGATGAAAGCATTCGTGGACTAACATGGCTTCTAATTTAGAGACGCAGCAAAAATATCGAAGCAAAACCCCAAGGTATAGCTTAGGTCAAACGCTAAATCACGCTAAAAAACGAGCTGAAGTAACAATTACTATCCAAGATCTTATGGATATTTTTGAAAAGCAAGAAGGTCTTTGTGCCTTAAGCGGAGTAAAAATGACATGGCATCAAGGAAAAATTCTACCAACATCAATATCAATTGATAGGATAGATAACAGTAAAGGTTATGTTCATGGTAACGTAAGACTGGTTTGTGTTGTAGTAAATGCTTTTAAAAGCACCCAAACAGATAACGAGCTTTATGAGTTTGCAAAAAATTTGGTTGAAAATATGGCAAAAACACTTCCAAATTAATTAACTTTTGAAAGAAAAGTATGGCAGAAAATGATATCCCCGTAAAAGAACGGGAAGATGGTAGTGCTCTGGTTAAGTTAGAAGAACTTCCAGAGGATCTTTTAGTCGAAGAGGTGGGCGAAGAGTCCGATACCGAAACTAAAAAGAAAAAGAAGAAGGACGATGATAAGCCTTCTGCAGAAAATGAAGAGCATAATGACGACGACTCTGATGAAGAGCCTAATGAAGGCGAAACTGATGAAGAACGTGAAACAATCCGTGAAGCACGACGCGAAGAGCGCAGGCTTAAAAAGGATCTCAAACGTCAACGTGAACTCTCTGCTAAAAACAAGATTCAAGCGCTTGAGCGCCGCAACGAAGAGCTAGCTAAGCGGTTAGCAGCAGTAGAAAGCACCGCTACCTCATATCAGATTGCACAACTCGACAAAGCCGTGGAAGATGAAGCCACTCGCGTTGAGTATGCTAAGATGAAAATGGTACAAGCTGCTCAAGAAAACGACGTAGCGACTCAAATGGAATACTTGGAACAGTTAACAGACGCTAAACAACGTCTAGCTCAAGTCCAAGCGTATAAGAAACAACAACTCGAGGTTGCAAAATCTCCCAAGCAAAATGTTCCAAATCCGGTAAATACGGAAGTGCAACAAAATGCTACCAAATGGCTCAAAAAGAACAATTGGTATGATCCGCAAGCTCGAGATACAGATAGTAGAATTGCCAAAGTAGTTGACCAAGAACTCGCCAGTGACGGCTGGGATGCAGCAGATCCAGAATATTGGGAAGAGTTAGATAATCGTTTACAGGCACGTTTGCCCCACCGCTATGCTTCAAAGGGAAACAACTCGTCAAACAAGAAGGCAGGACCAACATCCTCCAACCGTTCGAGTAATTCCCAAGTAGCAAAACCAGGAACAGTCATGTTAAGTCGTGATAGAGTTCAAGCAATTAAAGATGCTGGTGCATGGGACGATGTAACTAAACGAAATAAAATGATCCGCGCTTATCAAGCGTACGACCGTAACAATAAAGGTTAATTAAAATGGCAAATCCAAGAATAAAAAGAGAATCAAGAGACTTAGATGATCGCTTAGCCGATCGAGTCCAAGAAGTGGTGGAGCGCTCAAATGGCGCGGCACCTGATGACATTGCACGTCGTGAACGCCTTGATGCGTTTAGAGACAAGTGGGCAAATAGTGCGTTGCCCGACCTTCCCGGTGGCATTATTCCGGGAATGCACTTGTGTTGGTTATCAACAACCAATACTTACGACAGTATCGACAAACGAATGGCGTTGGGTTATGAGCCAGTTAAAGCCTCAGAATTAGGAAAAGGCTTTGAAGGACTAGGCAAGATGAGCTCCGGCAAGTTTGAAGGCTGTGTTAGTTGTAACGAAATGGTACTCTTTAAGTTACCAGAGGATATCTATCAAGAAGTAATGCGTATGCTCCATCTGGAGGATCCGCTTGAACACCAACGTAATATTACCGCGCAGGTTCGCGACACAGCGCAAGGTAATAAGGGCGGACGTTCAGTTCTTGAAGGTGGTCTTTTGGAAATGGAAAAGGATACTGCAAAAGCGAATAATAAGAACATTCGTTTCCAATAACATTCTTCAAAATAACAAAGGAAATTAGACTATGTCTACAGTATTTCAACCCTTTGGCATGAAGCCTGCGTTCCACCCAAGTGGGTTAGACCGTTCAGTTCCATTCGTTGGAACTAACAGCTACACACCCGGCTCTGGTACGTATACAGCTCCCTACTCTTTGTCTGGTGCCCAAGTGGCATTTTACCAGTACACTCCAGTAGCGCTGACAGCTTCAGGCCAATTAACTATTGCTAACCAAACCGCTGCAAGTGGTAAAGTTTATGGCGTATTCGACGGTGTAGAATATACAACCGCTGAAGGTCGTCGTACATTGGGCAAATCAATCACTGCTACTTCTTTAGCTGCTGCTACTCAAGTTGTTTTCTGG
>CAIPQU010000041.1 GCA_903867305.1 uncultured beta proteobacterium | reverse complement strand
TTAACAACTCCTGCCCAGCCCCTAGGCCAACAATCAGCTTAAATGACTCGTCTACCGGAGGGGCGGCACGAAAACCATCTCGCCGTTGTATAGCAATTAAATCGGTCGGCACGGGAAAACAGATAATCCCGTTGGCATCGATTTTGATATCTTTAGCCGTAAATTGGAATTTCCCATTCTC
This sequence comes from uncultured beta proteobacterium, assembly GCA_903867305.1. Taxonomy (GTDB): domain Bacteria; phylum Pseudomonadota; class Gammaproteobacteria; order Burkholderiales; family Burkholderiaceae; genus Polynucleobacter. Next base: position 7,981 of record CAIPQU010000041.1, on the reverse strand, counting down.
CGAACATAGCACGATAATTTTGTGGGTATCAATCATTTGTGCCAGCGTGTTTAACGGAATTTGCTCAGGCTTGAGGAATATCCCTAAATTAGGGTCTATATGCATTGCTAGTGCAGTTGCTGGAGTTAACCAGTTTTCCAGACCAAAAATTGCCACCGCTGGATGTTTTTGAAATTCCCGATCTAAAATTCTAAAAACATACTTTGGCTCCACCAAAGAGCCCTGGGGGATTTTTTTTGAAATCTCAGGCATGTAAATTTGTAGATTCATTTTCCTCGACAAACCCTATTAAAAATTAATTTCATTTCCTCTGAAGACTCCACCGGTATTTCTTTGGGATTAAAACCGCTATTTGTTTGCAAAATCGGCTTACTTAATGCGTCTTGTTCCGAATAATTAAAACTTGCCAAAGTATAGTATGTCTCGCCAAGACAATCAAAAACAAAATTAGAACGCTTTGATTGAACACGAAGAGGCTTTTCTGAACCCTTAGATTTAAAGTTCTTTAACACCCAGACTTTCTTCCACTCCGGGGGTAGATTGATAATCGAAGAATTATAAATGTAAGAGGTGTAATCCTGATTCTCCCATACCTTGATTTTGTCATTTTCAAATTCCAATCCCCAAGATCGGCCGGCTAACAGTAAAAATAAGCTTAAGATGAGTCTATATAGCATTTTCATGCTATAAATTATATAATGAAATCATACCTCGTATAAAGCGGTACGGATTAATAGTTGTATTAAATTTTTGAACTTGAAGAAGGGCTAAGAATGGATCCTGATCAAATTGCACGGCGTGACAGATACCTAAAAATTGCCCAGTCACTGCAATCGGCAAGTCATTTTTACCAAAAAGCCGTTGATACCATTGATCATGATGGTCAAGACCCCGCTTACTATCATTTTGTTCAAGAAGCCAATCAACTAGTAGATTCTTGTTTTCCTGAGAAGTTCCAGGTCAACAAACTCCCGCCGATTGGCGAAAATGTTCGAAAAGGCTTTGAGTGGGCCGGTTTTCTGAAAATACTGATTCCACTCGTACTAATCCTTGGGGTGCTACTTTTTATGGTTTTTTCAGGGACAACGGGAGATATGACCAGTTCGTGGAATGCTCGGGACGTTATCAAAAACTCCCAATACCCCAAACAGCCTGAGATAATAAATCCCTCAGTTACCCCACCCTCAAAATAAACCTATAACTAACGAACGCTTATGAGTGATTATTCGATTGTCGATTTAAGAATTAATGGTCAACGATTCTATGCTGTAGAAAAAGAAAACAAAATTAGTTTTTATACTACGAACATCGCTGCCGCCAGGTATTGGATTAGAGCGGAAGAAAATGACCCTACTTTGATCAAACCCTTTCAGAATACAAGCGTGACTACAGACCTAACAAGCCCTGATCCGGAAAACCTCACTCCTATCGAAGCAGGAGAAATGGTAGAAACCCCCACTGATAAACCCATCAGCGAAGATGGGAAAAATGCCCCCTCAGAGCCGGCTCAAGATGCTGGTGATAATGCCGCTGATGCTACGAAAAAGCCCTCTCGAATTAGCTAACAGCATCGAAACACAAGGTAGGGTTTTGGGCTTGGTAACAACTCAGGACTCTTACTAAGAGGATGGTAACGTAACTTACTTTGCAATCAGTTAAGATTTTGCCGACTTAAAATAGGAGGATGGAAATACATACTCTCTTCCAGAAAACTCCCACAACCAAATATTGTCATTATATTTTTGATAACAGCTTCTTGTAGCGACTCCAATGGCATTATATGAATAAGAAAGCAACCAGCCATTGGCTATTTTTCCATCGGCCGTTTTACAGGCCTCAGACGTAATCACATAAACCTGCCCCATGGCAGTCATTTGCCCCAACACTTCTGAACGAGCAGCCTGGCTAACAAGAATCAATATGATAGAAAAAATGATTTTTATGGGGTTTATGCTTTGGATCATATCTATCTAACGGATATATTAGCGGTATTATTTAATGATTGTTTCCCCCAAATTCCCCACATGAAAAAAATACTCCTATTTGCTTGCATGTTAATTACACTATACGTTGTTATCAATTTAACCGTATGTAATGGTATGCGTTATCACGACTATGCTGCGGGGATCGATAGAAGTTTTGATTGCCCCTGGAGACGTTGATGGAAGCGAACGTAGCTTAATCGATATACAGTTTATTTAGGAGCCCCAATGTTTATGTCGTTGTACTTAATTTCATGCGCAATGGCATTCATATTGATGTACTTTTTTTCATATAATATTTCAAAAAAAGATCATGACTTAGATACCCAATCGGCTACATTTTTGAATCTGATATTCTCTATAGTGGTATGTTTTTTTTGGTATTTTGTGATGGTTTACTTTTTTTATACAATTACATTAAAGCACGAGAAACAACCTCACCGTCGCTCTGAAGCGTAAACCTTTTTTGCATGCAACCGTTAACCTGACGCCCTATTGAAATGAGTTGGCGACTTACTGAGGAAAACTATCAAAATCTAGACTCTCCACCTTTTTAAGCTCGGCGCGAATTTTTCTCTCTTTAGCGGCAATCTGTTTCGTGCATAGAACAGGCATCGAAAATGTTACGGCTACTACTGTTAAAAAAAGAAAATAAACATCTAAAAGCATAACTAAAGGCCTTGAAAAAAATAATAAATATTATTATCCATCATAATAATGAAAATTTCATGACTGAGGAGTCTTTTAGTGGCATTTTTTCTTACAGCTGTTTTTTTATGAATAAAAGCTGCAATTTCAAGGTGTTAATTATTTTACTGAAGTATATTTCATGGCTAAATACCTTGAATAGTAACTCGAAATATAAAATTGCCAAATCCACTCAAGGGTGTTAGAGTTATCTTTACAGTTCTAAAAAAAGCGTTTGAGCGCAGGCTGTATAAGATTTTATATTTTTACTAGATCTTAAAAAATTGCTTCTTTTTGATGAAAATACTTAGGAGTGACCATGGCATTTTTAAAAAAACCGGTGCTTAGCAAATCCAATTCCCATTTTGAAACAATTATTGGAAGCTCATCCCGAATTGATGGCAACCTAAGTATATCTGAGAATATTCGAATTGACGGCATTATCAATGGCAATATTTTACAAATTGAAGGTAAGCAAATTACAGTGGCCGTTGCAAATGGCGCAAGTATTCTTGGTGATATTCGAGCAGATAACATTATTCTGTCTGGCAAAGTAGTGGGTAATCTGTTTACCCAAAACATGGTTGAGGTATTGAGTACAGCGGAAATCAACGGCGACATTAACTACGTCAATATCAGCATGGAGGCTGGTGCAAATATCAAAGGCCAATTAAATAAGATTAACGATAGTACCGGGGTAGAAGCTGCAACCCATTTAGTCATTGACCAAGTCAAACAAAAATCAAGTCAGGCCTAAAAATACCCTATGCAAATCATATTTATTGATGGGCCTGTCCGTCAAATCCGAACACTTCACGTAGGTTATCGCTCATTGTTCTTGATTATTTGTTTAATTTTCATTTTAATATGGGGGGGATTATTTTTTGCACATATATACGAAAATAACCGCCAAGCCGAGCTCGCTAATATCGACTTTAATGCCGATAATCTTCCAGACAAAGAACATTATCTGAATTATGTAAAAAAAATTCAGGCACAATTCGCCGAAAATAAAAAGAAGTTAAAAGCGCTTGAAGACATCAATAAAAAGCTACTTCAACTCAATGTGCCTCAGTACGTTCTCGATACCAATCCAACAATGAAAAATAAAGTCTTGCATGAAAGGATGGCGACAGATGCGTCAGGGGGGCCTTTTATTCCACCCACGATAGGTTCTTTAGCAGACTTGAAAAATATTTTTGAGCTTTATTCGGCCGTTCTAGAAAGCTCTAATCAACATCTAAATGAAAAACTCCATAGTTGGTCGGATGAAATGAATTGGATTGAACGTCAACCGATTGCCTACCCGATCAAGGAAAGTGGTCATTTATCGAGTGGTTACGGAATGCGCATGGATCCCTTTAATAATGCTCCCTCATTACATACCGGATTAGATTTTGCGGCGCCAATAGGAACCATCATATATGCTACAGCTGGAGGGATAGTGGTGCAAGCGGGATGGAACGGATTTTATGGGCTATCTGTTGAAGTGGCTCATGGGAATGGACTAAAAACACGTTATGCACATACCAGCAAAATCTTGGTAACTCCAGGAGCTCGTGTCCTGCAAAATCAACCTATTGCCCAAGTTGGCACTACAGGCAGATCAACCGGTCCTCATTTACATTATGAAATTCTGCAAGGTAATCAATTCACGAATCCTCTGGTGATGCTTCCTGGAATGCAAAGCAGTCATTGATTTAACTACCGCGATTCATTTGAAAATCTTTAAAAAGAATCCCTTTAACGGGAAAAATGGAATCGTTCATCTTCTTCATCAATTCAATTGTTTGATCATTTAAATGGGTATTCGTCCCCAAATCAGGCGGTAAAACCCCTGCTTTTTGCAGCCGAATGAGATTTTCAGCATCATTGAACTCGTCTTTATGATAAGTGAGGTAAGCTTGGGTAAGCTCAGGCTCAAAAATAGCATTAAGGACCAGTGAGACCTCTTTTGCCACTGTTTCCCTATTGGATATATCTGCCAATTCTTTTGGCTCCCTGAGAGATAGAGTTTTCGTTACGCGGTCTCGAATCAAAAATTTCTCTGTCTCAATTCTACTATTTAGGGAGGTATTTTTGAGCTTGATATTGATGACGACTGAAAGAAATTGCTCACCCCCTTTTCCATTCTGGTTGGGTAAGTTGATAAAAATGGGATCTAACTCGACAAACTCATAAGATTCGGGCTCTTTCCCAATGAACTCTTGGAGTTCTTTATTCACCTTATCGGCTACCAATTCAGTTGAGGGTACTTCTTTTTTTGAACAACCAGATTGTAGCAAGCCTACCAAAAGGATGCCTAGGCATAGGGGTTTAATATTTTTCATTGATCAGAAAAGATAGCAATTGGGTTCCAGGAAAGCTAATATCAAAGTATATCTTATATGTTACCCGTCAATTCTACCCCTACATTCTGGGATTTCAGCCGATAAATGCAAGTCCCCAGCTCTTATTTTCTACAATTATTAAGATACTGCCATACATAGTAGGCTTGTTTCCTAAAATTCATTTTTAATATATATTAGGTGTATAAACTAACTTTTATAGAATTTAACTGAAATTTGATGAACATCAATCATGCGCTAAGTTATTCCTTGGGTTATCCAAAAAGTAGTGCCCCTTTAGTGACTGATTCAGTCAACCAAGCTAAAGATACAGTCCTACCCAAGGATTCAGTTGAGTCATCGGAAAACCCACCACAATCACCTGCAGCTATTCTTCACATTTCACCAACAAGTATTTTGATTTCCTCAGGAGGTAATCTGTATCACTCGAACGCCTCTTGGAATAAAGTTCCTTAATCTGTTGTGATGTAATTAAAAGTATTCAATATCCTAAGAGTGATTGTGTCTTTTTTTAGCTTTTGTCAATCAGCACTTCGTAAAATACGCTCCCTATTTAAGCGTTCAATTTACAGCATCTATAATTTAAAAGAGCGCGTCCTATTCGATATGGTTCATGGCGTCCAAACCAGTGAGCGCGTTGAACTCAAGGACTTTCTCAACGCAACTTCACTCGATCATGGTAAAGCCTACTATGCTTCTTGGTCAAGTGAAGTAAAAAACGCACATCAAGTATTGCGGAATTTGCTCCAACATCGCTTTATTGACCATCTATTTATTGATGTAGGCTGTGGCAAAGGAAAGGTTTGTCTTCTATGGACAATGTTGAATAAAAAAAGCCAGGTTCAACAACCTGTGATGGGATTAGACTATTATTTGCCATTCATTGATACGGCCAAAAGAAACCATCAAAAATTATTTAAAAATGAGGGTAATTTCGTACATTGTAATGCGAAAGATTTTCATTTTTTGGCTTTAAAAAAACCTTTAATTATTTATTTATTTAACCCATTTGAAGAACCCATGTTGAATGAACTCTTAAATAAAATCGGCAAAATTCCTGTGTATATTGTGTATAACATACCCATGCATTGGGGAATTTTTCAGGATCATGGGTACCGCCGTGTCTATAGTAAAACCGGCTCAAACCAAAATCAAATCACACTGATTTTTACAAATTCTTCTATAAAATAAGCTTGCGATGTAGGCTATATCTTGCAAATGAGCTATGGCAACTGAATTATGCATCGATCTCTCAGGCTTGGCTCTATTCCTCTGCAGACATGGCGTTCAGCAAAGCATGAGTAAAGTTCTAGTGCAAATATAGAGTACAATAAGCTACCTAAGGATATCAGAAACTGCATGGAATGCCACGGTCTATGAATTTAGCCATTCCACCAATCTAAATCCAAATACCACTTCTTTAAATTTGCCATGAGCCTTGCACGCGAAATAGTATCGACGATATTCTCAAACTCTTTTAATGTTTGGGTAGTTGGTTCATATAACTTGCAACCGACTCGTAATCGGGCAACATCATTACCCTGACAAGAATGTTGAATCTGTAAATTAAAATTTGCAGAAGACGATGATTGCCTCTCAAAGTAACAAGTATGCCAATAACCCCCAACTGAGACTTCCGTGACGCCGGCACGCATATCGAGTTGAAGTCCATTTCTACTAACGTTAACAACATTGGTTAATAACTCTTGCGCTGCACCCAGTCCTACAATTAATTTAAAAGACTCATCTGGTGGAGGGCTAACACGGAATCCATCTCGCCGTTGAACCATATAAAGATCTGTCGGAAGGCTACAAATAATAAGGCCTCCTTTATCAATCTTTATATTTTTTACGGTAAATTGATACTTAGCATTTTCAGTACATATGACCATGATTTTTTGGGTATCAATCATCTGCGCCAACTCTTTCAGCGGAATTTTCTCGGGTTTGAAAACTAAAACCGCCTGATCAGCATGAAGAGCGGTAGCTACATAAGGTGTTAACCAATTTTCTAGCCCATAAATGCCAACAATGGGGTTTCTTTCAAACTCTCGCCCTAAAACTCTATTTACATGTCGAGGTTGTATAGCATAGTCGCGTTGGATTATTTTCGATGAAACAGGCGGGAAAATTTGTGGCATCATTCTTTAAAAGCTAATCGATGCTTAAATTTCAGTCAATCGTGTTATACCCTACTGTGAGTAATATTAACGCAAAACCACCCCGAAGAGTGGTTTGAATATCTAAAGTCCATTTGATACAACTAAGTGGATTAGCCCACCATAGAAAGGATATTCTGTCGACGACGATTTTTGGTAATACTGATGCGATTTTCGATAATCAATTCACGGCGCTCTTGAATCTCTTGAGCATTAGCTTCAATCTTTGCTCTGTTGAGCATGACCCGCTCAGCAACAGTACGGATCAATACTGCTTCTTTATTTACCAATTTCTCTAGTGCGTCTAGCCTCTTCGCATTGGAAGTAAATCTGGTAGTATTAGTCTTTGGCGTGGCTTTCGCAACAGTAATTCCTCCTTCAATAATTTCCGTATTCATCGAAGTATTCTTTCTATTAAATTCGACAAGCTCAGCATTCTTTGCCATGATTTTCATATTGGCATCAATTAATAAAGCATTGGCTTTTGACAATAAATCACTGACCTCCAATGCGCTGATATCAAGCTTCGCCTGAACCTCCATAAATTCGATCGCTGCTTGATTCATCAGCGAGGACCTGAAATTCGCTTGAACATCTCCTTCAGTTTTCAGCTCTGCCAGAACCGTCATACGATTCTTCAAAATCATCGCACGATTGGCATTAATGAGCTGCCGATTACCAACATACATCGCAGCATAGTTTTTTAATATTGCCTCACGATTTTCTTCAATCATGGCGCAAATATTTAATGTCTGAAAATTGTTGTCTTGAAGTGTTGTATCTAATTCAAACAATCTTTTTCTGT
>CAIPQU010000040.1 GCA_903867305.1 uncultured beta proteobacterium | reverse complement strand
CGAAAGCCTGGGTCGAATGTGCGCTTGACCATGCGTTCACCATGGACCTCTAAAATTTTAGAGCCTGCAAATCCACCCATCAATGCTTGACGAACTTTTGCTGGATCGGCGCCGGCCTTAGAGGCAAACAATAGTGCTTCAGCAACAGCCTCAATATTTAACGCCACAATAATTTGATTTGCTACTTTTGCAGTTTGACCGTCGCCATTGCCCCCCACTAAGTTAATATTTTTGCCCATTAACTCAAAAATGGGTTTAATTCTTTCGAAGACTTTTTCATCTCCACCAACCATAATGGATAGCGTCGCATTTTTAGCCCCTACCTCACCACCGGAAACTGGCGCGTCAAGATAGTCGCAGCCGAGCACATTGATTTTCTTGGCAAATTCTTTTGTGGCAATTGGGGAGATGGAGCTCATGTCCACCACGATTTTGCCTTTTGATAGTCCTGAGGCTATGCCATTTTCACCAAATAGCACGAGATCCACATCGGGGGTGTCAGGAACCATGGTAATGATGATGTCGGCTTTTTGGGCAACTTCTGCGGCGCTTGCACATTGAACGGCTGATGATTGAGCAATCTCTGTAGCAACTTTGCTACGGGTATACACAAATACTTGGTGCCCTGCTTTAATCAACTGACCGGCCATAGGGGCGCCCATGATGCCAAGACCTACAAAACCCAGTTTTAATTTAGCGCTCATTGTTTGTCTCATTTCTGTTTGAATAATAGACAGTCATATTAACAAAATTGGGCAATTCACGACCATGGGCCCTTGTTGCGGTGAGGTGCATAAATATGGCAAAAAGTGCGCTAATATCAATATGTAATCCCTCAACAAGGAAAATATTCCCATGAAATATGCGCAAATCGCCCTCCTCTCAGCACTTTTGGCAACCGGCTCATCCCTGTCTTTGGCTCAAACCAAATCTGCTGATAAGCCGATGGTGATCGATGCTGCTGTCACGAGCAACCGTTACCAGTTGTATGAAGGTGATGTAACAAACGTCGATAAAAAGAATCGCACTATTACCTTTAAAAATAATGAAGGCGAATCTAAGTTTGTGGCTGGTCCGGAAATCGCCAATTTTGCCCAGATTAAAAAAGGCGATCACCTTAACGTGAGCTATGAACTTGCAGTGGCGATTGAACTCATTAAGACAAAAAGCAATGGTATTCGCAGCAAGGTTGAAACTGAATCTGTTACAAATTCCAAGGCAGGTGAAAAGCCAGCAGAGAAGATTACCAATACAACAACGGTCATTGCTGACATAGTTGCCGTAGACCGCGATAAAAAATTGGTATCTGTTAAAGGCCCTAGTGGGAAAGTAACAACGGTGTTCGTTAAAAACCCAATCCTATTAAATGATGTTGCCGTTGGCGAGCAGGTCAAAGGAGTTTATTCCGATGCCATGGCAGCTTATATTACCACTCCAAAGAAATAATCCGAATTGATGCTTAGAAGTAAATGCAGGGACAATATTTAAGTCTTAAGCCGTATGCTAGCCTGGCTTTAATAGCTCTTCTCTCGGCTTGTGCTAACACCACAAGACCGGGGGCTGTTGGCGTTAACAGATCTCAATTTATGATGATTTCTTCCTCTGAGGTAGACCGTCTTTCAGCAATTAGCTACAACGATCAAGCACAGAAGGCTAAAGAAAAAAATATTCTTG
>CAIPQU010000039.1 GCA_903867305.1 uncultured beta proteobacterium | reverse complement strand
TTGTGATATTTTTAATTTCACTCATCTCCGGGCCGTTTATTTAATTTAATCGTCATCTATTATCGAAAAAGTGGTTTTATTTTATATTTATTCTTAAGGCTGAAAGGTGAAATTCTCAAGATTTTTTAAGATAAATGTTCACTCGTTGTGTTATCTGTTAAATCTTATCAGCTCAATTCCTTTGGACATTCCGGTCATATGGTAACACTAAATTACTAAAATTTGGCTTAAATATAACTTCATTGAGTATTTCCGTCACGAGGTTATCAAAATCAAAAATATTTAAAATTCTTTTATAAAAGGTCTTTAGCCACTCAAGAATATTTGGGCGCTTTAAACGAAATGCAAGTAATTGATTAATAAGGCCGAAATCCACTCATAAAGGTTTCAAACTGTTCGATCACTGCCTTTTGCTCTGCTTCATTCGGTGCTGCTTTAAAAGGCTTCAAGGCACTCAACTGATAAATTCTCGAACTTCCCTGATCATCAGTTCGCACCATCCACCGAACCCAATAAAGACGATAATTTCCATCAGGGCCTAAGCCTTTCAAATTAAAACCCTGCGCCGTTATATATTGCTGTGGAGTACTAGCGGTTTTTACTTCAAACTCAATCAATTGAGGAGGTTGTTGGCTTTGTATCAACTTTGCGGTATTGGTTTTCATCCAGTCCAATATTGACTGGCTATTCATTGTTTTTTGATCAAACGGCATAGTTCCCACAGCAAATAAAGAATCCCCTGCCATGGCTGCGTGCATCGTCATCGTTAAATCAATATTTTGATATTGAACGTTATGTTGCTCTGAATTGGTTTTTGATGGGAAGAGTGCTAAAAACTGCTGCTCGTCATTACGCACTTCTCTCCAATTAAAAGTTGAGGTGCACGCAACCATCATCAGTGCACTCATCAAGAGCGACGCTGTTTTATAAAAAATTTTCATGGGGATGCTAACTTAGACAACGCCAGCCATGTGAGCCTGTTGATCCGCGTGATAGCTGGACCGTACCATCGCACCAACGGCTGCATGAGTAAAGCCTAATGCCATCGCTTTTTCTTCAAACATTTTGAAGACATCCGGATGAACATATCTTCTGACCGGTAAATGATGGCTAGATGGTGCAAGATATTGTCCAATGGTCAACATATCAATATCATGATCTCTCATATCTTGCATGACTTGCAGGATTTCTTCATCAGTTTCTCCAAGTCCGACCATCAATCCACTTTTCGTTGGGATGCCAGGATACTTTGCTTTGAAGTCTTTGAGTAACTTTAAAGAATGTAAGTAATCTGCCCCAGGCCTTGCCTCTTTATAAAGTCGTGGAACAGTTTCTAAATTATGGTTCATAACGTCAGGTAAGCCACGGCCATCTTGGCTACCAAAAACATTAAGTGCAACTTCTAAGCGTCCCCGAAAATCAGGTACAAGGACTTCTACTTTGGTATTTGGGGATAACTGTTTAGTTTGTTCAATACACTGCACAAAATGTAACGCACCACCATCGCGTAGATCATCACGATCAACACTCGTAATCACGACATAACTGAGTTTTAATGCTGCAATGGTTTTCGCTAAGTTTGCTGGCTCATTGGCGTCAAGGGGATCTGGTCGGCCATGTCCAACATCACAAAATGGACAACGGCGAGTACATTTCTCGCCCATAATCATAAATGTTGCAGTGCCCTTGCCAAAACATTCGCCAATATTAGGGCAACTCGCCTCTTCACAAACAGTGACTAATTGATTTTCACGCAGAATTTTTTTAATTTCATTAAATCTTGAATTTCCTGAACTTGCCCGAACACGTATCCAATCGGGTTTTTTTAGTACTTGATCGATGGGAATAATTTTGATGGGAATGCGCGAAGTCTTTTCAGCCGATTTTTGCTTTTTAGTCGGATCGTAAGCAACGGAAGCTTCATTTTTTTCAGTCATATGCTTATTCTATTGGAAAACGATCACTTGAGCTGTAGCTGAAGCTGCGCAACAAGAACTGTTGCAACTTCTTTTGTATCAACCTTTACTCCCAAAGAATCCATATCAATGGTCTGAAGTCCTGGATAACCGCATGGATTAATAAACTTGAATGGCTCTAAATCCATTTTCACATTAAGGGCTAATCCATGATATGAACAATGTCGAGTGACCTTGAGGCCTAAGGCAGCAATTTTAGCGCCAGCAAATTTGGGGTGATTTTCCTGAATATAAATTCCTGGGGCACCCGCCACCCTCTGAGCATCAATCTGAAAATGAGCCAATGCTCTAATGACTGCCTCTTCAATCCGAAAGACTAACTCTTTGACATAAATACCTAATCTTTTGAGGTCATATAAGATATAAATCATAATTTGGCCAGGGCCATGATAAGTAATTTGCCCACCCCGATCGACCTTTACTAGAGGAATATCTGTGTTGTGCTTGAGTAGATGATTCATATCACCCGCAAGACCTAAAGTAAAAACGGCGGGATGTTCTAGAACCCAAATTTGATCAGGGGTCTGTGCATCTCGATGCTTTGTGAATTCCTGCATAGCCTCATAGGTCTTTTGATAGTCCTGAATACCTAAATAGAGAGTTTCAACCGGTTTCATCAGAGCACAACACTTACCATGGGATGTGTTGAGAGCGTTCGATAGATCTCATCAAGCTGCTCACGACTGGTGGCATGAATCATTACTGTTAAACCTAAATAATGATTTTCTTTGGAGTTTCGAACCTCTATAGTTGATGGGTCAAATTGATCATCAAATTGATGGCATATGTGAATCACCGCTGGCTTAAAGTCTGGATGGTTTTTACCCATGACTTTAATTGGAAAATCGCAAGGATATTCGATTAAAGATTCTTTTGAATTAGCGGGCATTCCATAACCCTAGGATAGTGTCACGAATGAGGTGTAATTTTCGATGAAAGAAATGATCCGCATCTGGAATAACATGCACAACAATTTCTTGGGATCGTACCCAATCAAATACCGCTTGAAGAGTAATGGTTTCATCGAGTTCGCCATGAATCAGGATCGAGTTCGTCGGGATTTGTGGCATGTCCCATTTTCCAGCAGCGCTACCCACTAAGATGAGTCGTTCAGGTCGTGCACCTCTTGCATTAAGGCGTTGGGTGAGTTGGCTGTTGACATAACTGCCAAATGAAAATCCTGCTAACACATAGGGTAGTTGTGCAGCGTGGTTAACCCACGCATGATTAGCAAACTCAGGTAATTCTGTCCACGATGATGGTGTTTGCATCCACTGCAGTATTTGCTCCATATCATCAACTTCCCCAATACCGTCATTAAAAACGCCCTCAGATAACCCAACCCCTCTGAAATTAGGTCGGACACAAACATAAGCTAAAAGATTCAAGGATTTTGCGAGAGTTTGTGCAACTTTATTATCTTTTGAACCGCCCATCAACGGGTGGGGATGCCCAATCAAAGCAATTCCCCTGACAGGATAGCTTGAATCATTTTTTAATTCATCGGGGAGGTCAATACTAACTTCGGAGTTACCAATACTGATTTTTATTAAATGATGAATGGTTCTACTATTCATGAATCATCAGTCTCTCTACAGGTTGACCTTTTTTAAAATGGCTTTCAATAATTTCATCAATGTCTTCTTCATCAACAAATTGGTACCAAATACCTTGGGGATAGACCACCATCACTGGGCCAAATTCGCAACGATCTAAGCAACCGGCTCGATTGACTCTGACTTGGTGCTTACCATTTAAATTCATCTCTTTACATTTTTTTTTAGCATAATCAAATAGACGTGTAGCAGCGTGCTGCTCACAACAAGCGTCACCATTTGATCGTTCATTTAAGCAAAAAAAAGCGTGATGTTTGTAATAGTCCATAAAAAATTATATCCCTTTGATTAAATTCTAGCGAAGATCGATATGCCGACTTTTGAGTAGAAGGAAAATAGCTAAAAATGGCCAAATACTAGATATCCATTTTAATAAGCCATTAACGTGCATAAAACTCCCCTGCGGTAACTGCTCTAATTGTGACAAGAAATATGGGTTATTTGGCAATATATTCACTAACAAAATCAAACTGATTAACGCCATGAGCGCTAAAAACCATTGCGATCTTTTTTTGAAATGACTCACCAAATAAATAAAAAAATATCCCAAAGCAAGGCCTATGCCTATCGAAAGACTCCACCATCGAAACATACCAGTTTGTCCAAATTGAAATTGAGAAATAAAAGTTTTTAACATCACCATTAAGGCAAATAAAATTCCGATTATTTTTAAAGACGCAGTTTTTTGTCGAATGCCGAATAAAAAGAAGGTACCAATGCCAAAGGAGGCGATTGTTGTGATCAGGATTTCTTGTGAGGCATTATCTAAAGGGAAACTCCAATATGGAGAAATTCTAGTAACCCATAAGTCTAAATCCCCCATGCCTAGCCATGCATTTTGAGGGTAAATTTGTGCGATGGGACATAAAATCATCATCAAGAAAAAGCCTTGGTATTTTCCGAAATAAGACGCCCTGACACGCTCCGCCAAATTGCCTGATAACCACTCAGGACTTAGGGGAATAGCAAATAATGCCCCAATTAATGTCCCTAAGCCATTTGCATACCAGTCGATTGGGCTCGGGATTCTTGTGGGCAAGTAGGTTTGTAAACTTTCTAAAATACCTGAAAAAACAAGTCCCATCAAAATAGTAAAAATTAGAGCCTGCCATTTTCGAATATAGGGAAATATTGTAAAAACCATTAAAAAGCCAAATGGTAAATAACCGATTACATTACTCAGAACATCGAAGAGAGGAATGTACTTCGGTACGGGAGCAAAGATCCAGTCCCAAAAAGTTAAAGAACTACTACCCACAAAGTTAAAAGGGGTAAGCGTGGCATAAATAACTAAACAAACGTACAAAATTAACGTTAGCTTAGCCAAATAAAATGGGCGGGAATGTTTATTGCTTAGCGAGGAATCTGCCATTTTTTTTGTATGTCAGTCATTTCTTCCTACAATAGCATGTATATGATAATTCCTTGGCAATTTGAGCTTGTCGAACATACTGGTTCAACCAATACTGATTTAATGAATCGCTGGCACAGTCATGCTCTATCTGAGCCAATATCACTCATGGCCCTAACTCAAACAGCTGGGCGAGGTAGAAGAGGTAATACATGGATTTCCCAAGCCAATCAATCCCTCACTTTTTCGTTAGCCTACCCCTTTTCAAACGAGTTATCCATGATGCGTTTACAGGGGCTCAGTCTAGCCTGCGGGCTTAGCGTTTTAAAAAGTGTCGTCAATTATTTTCAACTGAGCGATCTAGACGCAAAAAAAAGTGGCTTAGGTCTTAAATGGCCTAACGACATTTTGCTAGGTCATCGTAAACTAGGTGGAATCTTAGTGGAGGGTGGGCAAAAGACTCCCGTAGATCCAATTTGGATGGTCATCGGTATTGGTTTAAATATTTCAATTCCACCTATCGACTCTGAGCATTTAGCCAGTGCAAATATATTAGAATTATGTCCGACACAGTTTCCCCATATTGATATACAGTCTTTATGGAAGCAACTTTCTAGGGATATGGGTGATATGTTGAGTGTATTTAAAAATGAAGCATTTATCCCTTTCCAAGATGATTGGAATGCTTGGAATGCTTGGCGAGATCTCCAGGTCGAAGTCTTCAATCCATCAACAAAAATTGTCTCAGGAAAATGTCTTGGAGTTAATTCAATGGGCTATTTAATGATTGATAGTTTCCAGGGTATGAAAGAAATTTCCAACGGAGAGCTTTCATTGAGTAAAGTCAGATAATGGGAAATAAGTTGCTACTTCTCGATATTGGTAATACCCGTTCAAAATGGACGGTGGTTAAGCCTCACCTAGACGAAGATTTTCATACGCATTTTGGCGCGGTCAATAACTCTGATTTACCTTTCAAAGAGCCGTTTCCCCATGGCTTGGAACAACTTGGGCTCCTTAAAAAGGATTTGGGGCATATTATCGTTTGCAATGTTGCTGGCCAACTATTTGAAGACATGTGGATGCAGTTTTTAATGCGTCATTTTCCAAATGCGTCGATTCAACTCTTTACTTCAGAGCTTAGCCACCCGCAAATCAAAAATCATTACCAAGAGAATAAAGATCTAGGGAATGATCGATGGGCAGCAATTGTCGGCGGTCTTCATTTTGCACCAGAGGGGCAGTATTTAGTTGTTAATTGTGGTACAGCAATGACCATCGATTATGTTGATGAGTCCTTAGATTTCGAAGGTGGGTGGATTATTCCTGGGGTGAACTTAATGCTCCAGTCCCTAGGCTCTAAAACTGCACTACTGCCGAATATCACACTTCAAGATCACGCTACGATGACATATGGCAAATTAGGAAGCTCCACTCAAGAGGCTATTTTGCAGGGGGTTTTACATGCCCAAATAGGGGCTATTGAAATGGCCATACAAGAACACGGTGAACTACATCGCTTGATTCTATCCGGTGGTAATGCTGGGTTTATCGGGCAGTTCTTATTACAAAGCCATCTCCACCATGATCAATTAATACATGATCCATATGTCGTTTTTAGGGGGCTTAGGGGATGGTATTTGTCGGCCAATGGATAAGCGTTGAAAACATTAAATATTAGTCTATGGACTTTAATTCTCTTCAATTTTGGTATGGCTTGTGTGCTGTTATTCGCACCCTATTCTTTTTCGATAGCGCTGGAGGGTATAGTCATCGCATTTATACCGAAAGAATCCTCGATTCTTGATAAAAAAACGAGCACCTCAATTCCAAATATCAAAGTAAGTGGATCTATTGATGGTGAAACGGAAATCGTGAGACGGCAAACTAGTTTCTAATTTTTTGCAACAATATTGAAGTCGAACGTTCATGGATAAACGGTATGGCAAATGCTTGCCCACCCCATGCCTTGACGAGGGCCGTCTCTGGAAGTGTTTCAATCTGATAATCACCTCCTTTGACATAAATTTGTGGGCGAATAACTTTGATAATTTCAACCGGTGTCTTTTCACTAAAACATACGACTAAATCGACAAACTCCAAGGCGGCGATAAGTGCCATTCTGTCGTTTTCGGAGTTAATTGGGCGATCATCCCCCTTACCCAACATTTTGACGGACTGATCAGCATTCACCCCTACGACTAAACTTTTTCCTAGTGATTTGGCTTGGGCCAGATAGGTAACATGCCCTCGATGCAATATATCAAATACACCATTAGTAAAAACTATAGGCTTTTCAAGGGCTTGTAAAGAGTCTTCAAGTAACTTTACAGCCCCCCCCAAAGGAATCATCTTTTTCTCGAAGGTAGGGGTGGGGAAAAAAGTATTGTCCATATTTCTATTCTAAGGTCCTTTGTGAAAGAGATCGAATAATGCCTTAGACTCTCTTATTAGAAGTATTTTAGTTTCATTTTGTGAATGGGTGATTTATGAAAAAAATTGTACAAATTCTTTTAGCGGTCTCAAGTTTTAGCTTGAGTATTTGTGCGTATTCTCAGTCAGTAAACCCAGCGAATGCTTCAGATGCCGCTTCTTGTCCCGCTTCTTTAAATTTTAAATTCCCTCGACTGCAAGATGAGGTATCACAAAATCTCTGCCAATATAAAGGTAAGGTGGTGATGGTCGTCAATACAGCAAGCTTTTGTGGATTCACACCTCAGTATGAGGCTCTTGAGAGTATTTACTCCAAATACAATTCCAAGGGTTTTGTCGTGATTGGCTTTCCATCGAACGACTTTGGTCAACAAGAGCCTGGATCTAATAAGGAGATTGCTGATTTTTGCAAAAACACCTATGACGTTAAATTTCCGATGATTGCAAAAACCGTTGTGAGTGGTTCCAACCCTAATCCAATGTTTAAATTATTGATCGATAAAACGGGGACTTCCCCAAAATGGAATTTTTATAAATATTTGATCGATAGAAATGGCAATGTTGTCGAAGCTTATAACAGTATGGTTAAACCAGATAGTAAAACCGTCACTCATCAAATCGAGAAATTGCTAGCAGGAAATCCTTAATGTCAGACAAATTACGTGTTGCCATCGTTGGCGCTGGCATTTCTGGGATCAGTTGTGCCTACGCTCTCAGAAAAGAGTCAAATCTCGACATCACCCTTTTTGAGAAGGGATCTTATATTGGTGGTCATAGCAATACAATCGATATGACCACCTTCAATAGCAAGCAGACCTTTCCCATTGATACAGGATTTTTGGTATTTAATGAATGGACCTATCCTGGAATCATTGCTTTTTTTAAAGAGTTAGAGGTACCCGTAGCAAAATCAGAAATGTCTTTTTCTGTCTCTATCCCGAATAAAAATGGTGGTCGCTTAGAGTGGGCTGGTGATAATTTAAATACTATTTTTGCGCAACGGAAAAATCTATTTAATCCTCGCTTTTTAAGTATGGTTAAAGATATTTTGCGATTTAATCGACTTGGTAAAAAGATCGCTGTCGACCAAACAACGTCTTCTCCAGGCCAAGCTTTAGAGTCTGTCGCTGAATTTTTAGATCGTTTAAAGTTTAGTCGTACTTTCCGAGACTGGTATCTATTGCCGATGATTGGCGCCATTTGGTCTTGCTCTCTAACTGAAATGCTAAATTTTCCGATTCAAACATTAATGCGGTTTTGTAATAACCATGGCTTATTAAATGTTTTAAATCGCCCACAATGGCTCACCGTCAAGGGTGGTTCAAAAGAATATGTTCAGCGCGCTGTCAATGCCTTAAAAGATGCTGGTGTAGAGATACGCCAGGAAAAAGTGGTATCTTGTGTTCGCTCACCAAGCGCGAAATCACAACAAATTCAGCTCCGTTTAATTAACGGTGAAGAAGTAACATTTGATAAAGTCGTTTTTGCATGTCACTCTGACGAGGCTCTCGAAATACTGTCTGAGCCTTCTGTGCAAGAAAAAGAAATTTTAAGTGCCGTCGCTTATACAAAAAATCTTGCTTATGTTCACGAGGATCGTCAGCTATTACCGCACCTACCTCTCGTTTGGGCAGCTTGGAATTACACCAGTGAAAACGTCAGTCCGAATGGCCTAGATCAATCGAGTGGTGTTTGCGTTCACTATTTGATTAATAAGCTCCAGCCCATACCGGTTCGTGCTTCGGATACGCCAATCGTTGTCAGTCTTAACCCTCAAATATTGCCTGCTCCAGAAAAAACGCACTCAGTCATCGAATATTCCCACCCTGTTTTCAATCAAGCAGCCATCATTGCCCAGCAAAAACTCCCGTCGATACAAGGTCTCAATCATACATATTTTTGCGGTGCTTGGACTAAGTATGGCTTTCATGAAGATGGCTTTCAATCTGGTCAACTCGTTGCAAAAGAATTGATCAAGTCTCTGCTGACGATATAGCGATGCAAAATCTGCCCTCCATTCATTTCGGTAAGGTGATTCATCACCGCTTTACACCCGATAATCAATTTGAATACCCCGTCTTTTATCTTCGCATTCCGATGCGTTCTAGGCGCTTAGACCCTCAACTACTGAAATCAAAAGGTATTGGTGATAATCGATTTTCTTGGATTTCTTTTTACGATAAAGATCATGGAGATGGTGAACTCATTTCTCTGGAATGGATCGAAGATCTTTTAAAAAAATCAGATCGGCATGATGTCGATGGTGAAATTTGGCTACACACTTTTCCAAGAGTTTTGGGTTATGTTTTTAATCCGGTCAGTTTTTGGTACTGCCATAACGCGGGGGGGGATCTGAAGGCGATCATTGCTGAAGTAAATAATACCTTCGGTGAAAGACATTCTTATTTTTTAGAGTCCCCCGATCATGCATCCCTACCCTGGGGTCAACAAATTCGATCGGAGAAAATTTTTCATGTGTCGCCATTTTTTGATGTCGTTGGTCATTATGCGTTTCGGTTCATGCAACAATCCTCCACATTAATCCAACCTAGGTATGTCAGTCGGATTGATTATTACCAGAAGGAAATACGAACCCTCATGACGAGCGTGAGCGGTACAGCTCACCCCTTAACTCCATTGACAAAGTGGCGTGCTATTTTTAGTTTTCCCCTACTGACCATCAGTGTTATTTGGAAAATCCATTGGCAAGCCTTAAAATTATTCGTTAAAGGTGCTAAATTCTATAAAAAACCCAACCCACCGGAAATAAAAACTTCATAAGAATGACTACATTTGCCCAAAAACTTGCTTTTCATGCCTTACATAATATTCAAGGCGGTCGAATCGTCATCACCATGCCAGATGGTTCAGTTCACCATTTTGGTAAAGAGGATGAACACCCTTCTGAACCTATTTATATACAAATCAATGATGTAAAAGTCTTTTCACTCATTGTGTCTCGTGGGGATATCGGGGTTGCCGAATCTTATTTCAAAAACTATTGGCATACCGAAGATCTAGAAAGTTTCTTACACTTGGCCATTAAAAATAGAAACGCTCTAGAAGCCCTCATCTATGGTTCATGGTGGGGATCTTTGATATACCAAGTGAAGCATTTGTTTAACAAAAACACTAAATCTGGTAGTAAAAAGAATATAGAGGCACACTACGATCTTGGAAATAATTTTTACTCCCTTTGGTTAGATCCAACCATGATGTATTCAAGCGCACTCTTTGCTGGTGATTCTGATAAGACGCTTGAACAGGCTCAAAAAGATAAATGTAAACGGATTTTATCGAGTCTCAATAATCAAACTGGTGATCATATCCTAGAAATCGGTTGTGGATGGGGCGGCTTTATGAAAGAAGCTCAGGCCAATGATATTCACGTTGATGCCATTACTCTATCGAAAGAACAATATCGGTTTGTTCAGGAGCAATTGACTCATTCCTCTTCCTCTAAGCCGGAAGAACAACAAAAAAGTGAAGTCCTATTAAAAGATTATCGTGATTGTCAAAAACAGTACGACGGTATCGTTTCCATCGAAATGTTTGAGGCTGTTGGGGAAGATTACTGGCCAACGTATTTCAAAACTCTTCACCGTTGTTTAAAGCCAGGAAAACGGGCCGTGATACAAAGTATTGTGATTGATGAATCACTCTTCCCGAAATACAGAAAAAAAACGGATTTCATTCAGCAATATATTTTCCCTGGGGGCATGCTTCCCGCAGTGAGTGTTTTCGAAAAACATGCCGCAGATGTTGGCTTGCGCGTTAAAGATAAGTTTCATTTTGGTGAAGATTATGCAAAAACCCTGCGCACGTGGGCAGTGGAATTTAACCAAAAACTCCATGACGTTAAAGCCTTAGGTTTTAAAGATGAATTTGTGCGCTTATGGAACTTTTATTTATTTTATTGCGCCGCAGGATTTTCGGGTAAAGATATTGATGTTGTTCAATTTACGCTAGAAAAACCCTTGTATGAGTCTTAATCATCCAATAGACAATTTCTCAAATCTCAACGTTTGGATTATTGGCGCATCCTCAGGAATCGGTGAGGCCTGTGCGAAGTGGTTTGCTCAGGCTGGCGCTAATCTTATTTTGTCGGCGCGCCGCTTGGATGCTTTGGATCAATTAGCTCACGCAATTAGAACGCAATACCCCCAAACTCAGGTTCGCAGTATCGCCTTAGATGTGAATCATCAAGACCAAGCAAGTACCGTCGTTACAGAAATATTTGAAGAGTGGCCTCGTCTTGATATTTTGCTCTATGTTTCGGGTGTCTATACGCCTGTTCAGGCTGATTATTTTGACTTAAAGGTCACAGAGCAAATGATTCAAACTAACTTAATGGGCCCCATGAGAATGGTATCCCTATTAATGCCACATTTCCTTGAGCAAAAGTCTGGTCATATTGCGTTAGTAGGGAGTGTGGCTGGCTATAGTGGCTTACCAAAGTCACTGGTTTATGGCCCCACAAAAGCGGCACTCCTCAATTTTGCTGAGTCTTTATATCATGACCTAAAGCCAAGGGGTGTGAATGTACATATTATTTCCCCTGGCTTTGTACAAACCCCAGCAACGGCTGGTAATGACTTTGAAATGCCAGCTTTAATCAGTGCAGAACAAGCTGCTATCGAGATTGGTCAAGGCCTACAAAAGGGTGAATTCGAGATTCATTTCCCTAAAAAATTCTCTTATTTTTTAAAGTTCTTACGTATACTTCCTTATCCTGTCTATTTTTGGCTATTAAAAACCTTCGTCAAAACCTAATCAGATGCCAAGCAATCTCAGCGATGCTGTAACTCAACTGAAGTTTCAATTTGAAAATGTCACGACCAGCTCAGTTGACGAACTGATGAATTGCTATGCGTCAAATGCCATTTTTAAAGACCCATTTCAGGAAGTTCAAGGACGGAAAGAAATTCAACATATTTTTTTAAATATGTTTAAGCAGTTAGATCAACCATCTTTTATTGTGCGTGAAACCCTGATGGGGAGTCAGCAAGTCGCTTTCTTGTGGGATTTTCATTTTTCGATGAAGCGTTGGAATAAGGCTCCATTAGAATTTACAGGTGTAAGTTGGCTTTATTTTGATGAGGCGTTTCTTGTGGGGAAACATCATGATTATTGGGACCCAGCAGCAGGCATTTACGAACACCTACCACTGATTGGTCCCCTCATGCGAGGCCTGAAAAGCCTCGCTTAATTACTTCAGCTCTGTTCTAGAAACGTTGACTAAATAGTCAACCGTTTCTAATGCTCTTGTTTTTGTTCCGGCAATAGAGGGCGAAGTAATATACTTACCTTGCACCGCAATCGTTGGAACACCATCTACTCGATAAGCAGATCCGATGGCATTTGCTGTCTTGGCTTTTGTAATCACCGTAAAAGACTTAAACGCCGTCTTAAAAGCATTTACATCAAGGCCAACACTTCCTGCCCAAGTCATAATCTCGTCTTCTTGGAGCATTTGCTTACGATCAACATGAATCGCTTTCATGACTTTCGGTGTATATTCAGGCTCTTTACCCATCGCTTCTAAGGCATAAAAAATTTGACTGTGCGGTAAAAAATCTTCACGAAACGCAATCGGGACTCTTTTGAAAACGACATCTTTTTTTTGCCTTTTCATCCAAGCTTCTAACTCTGGCTCCAAATCATGGCAGTGTGGACAGGCATACCAAAAGAATTCGGTTACCTCGACTTTTCCTTTGGATTCTGTGGGCTGAATAGAAGGTAATACTTTGTAGTCTAAACCTTCAGAAAATCCGCTATTTGGGGTATTAGCGGTGGTGGTAGTTTTCGCTTTTTGTGCAGATGGTGGTAATAACTGTGCTTGAATAGATTGAACCAAGCAAAGCAAAGAAAGTCCAGCAATGAGCGATTTTAAAATAATTTTCATGGTTTATTGGCTTTAATTACACTATAAGAAATATTGGAACTATCAAGTCTACGCTTGTCATCGCTCAGATCTTGAAGTTCATTATATGGACCTAATCTTACTCGCCATACGACTTGAGTATCCGATTTAAATTCTGAAATTTTGGCCTGCAACCCTTGCAGTGCTAATTGTGCTTTTTGGCTTTCCGCCATCGATTTATCAGCATAGGCTCCAGCCTGTATCCAGTAGATAAAAGCAGACTTTACCTCAGAAGTGGTGGGAGTAGATTCAGGGACCACATTACCTTCTAAGGCTTTTTCTGCCATCTTCGGTTTATTGTTTTGTATAGGAGAATTAGGATCACGAATTTCACTACTAACGGTCCCGTCCGGATTCACTTTGGGTACCGTAGTCAGCTCTGGCGTTCGAAGATTAGTCTTTTCAGTTGGTGGATTTTTTTGAATAAAGTATGCTGCAGCAAGTGCAATCCCCAAACCTATGACTAATCCGATCAGCATACCAAGCAAGGTATTACCTTGCTCGCCTAACCTATTTTGTCTAGCTTCTTGAGTCGGAGTATTGTCCATTGTCTAATGATAATCCCTTGATCATTGTGATGCAATTTACATTTGTTCGGGGCTGCTAACGCCTAATAAAGTTAAGCCATTTGATAACACTTGTTTTGTTGAGAAGAGCAAAGCTATTCTAGCTAAGCGAAGAGTAATATCATCAACTAACACCCGATCAGCATTATAAAAAGAGTGGAAGTCACTCGCTAAATCTCTCAAATAAAAGGCTATTGCATGGGGGCTTAAGTCTCTGGCAGCATCTGATAAAACTTGAGGATATTCACTGAGACGTCTTAATAGGTCATCCGCAGCACGCCCCTGCAATAACGATAAATCAGCCATATTTAACTCGTTAGAATTACCGCCCCAACTTCGCAAAATAGAGCAGATTCTAGCATGTGCATATTGAACATAAAATACCGGGTTTTCATCGGTTTGTGAAAGTGCCAAATCTACGTCGAACACAAATTCGGTATCTGCTTTTCTCGATATCAAGAAAAATCTGACGGCATCTCGTCCCTTTAAAAGAGCATGTTGTTGTTCATTCTGTGTCATGCCATCCTGAAAACCTCCCGACCATTCAATCAAATCTCGAACAGTGACATAAGAGCCAGCTCGCTTAGAAATTTTGACTTCTTGACCATCCTTGATGACGGTGACCATCTTATGCAAGATATATGTAGGGTAATCTTTGGGGATACTCCAATTTCTGGCTTGGGAAACCCCTTGAAGGCCAGATCTAACCCGAGTGATCGTGCCATGATGATCACTACCTTGAATATTAATTACTTCATGAAATCCTCTAGACCATTTGCTGCCATGATAAGCAACATCGGGCACAAAATACGTATAAGTACCATCGGACTTACGCATGACACGGTCTTTATCATCGCCATCATCGGTCGATTTGAGCCATAAAGCCCCATCTTGCTCATAGGTTTTGCCAACGGACTCAAGATCTTTTACAGCTTGCGCAACAAGTCCGTTGGTATACAAGGAAGACTCTAGAAAATAATTATCAAACTGCACACCTAGTATTTTTAGATCAATATCTTGCTCGTTACGTAAATAGGCCACAGCAAACCGTTCAATATTTTCAAGATCTTCAGGGTCTTTATTAGAAGTGACGCTAATATCCGCAGCAATTACGGTTTGTCCTTCTAAAAACGCTTGTGCAATATCCGCAATATAGGATCCGTTATAAGCATTTTCTGGCCAATCGCTCATGCCAGGTGCAAAACCTCTAATCCTGGCTTGTGTCGAAAGGCCTAAATTATGAATTTGTACCCCAGCATCGTTGTAATAAAACTCTTTGTAGACCTGCTTGCCTTGAGAGCCAATGAGATTAGCCAAGATGTCCCCTAAAACCCCTTGACGTCCATGCCCAACATGCAATGGCCCCGTAGGATTAGCGGAGACAAACTCTAATAAAATTTGTTCTTGCTGAAGATGTTTAACGAGTCCAAATTGTTCTTTTTGTTCAAGAATATGATGAATGATCTTGGTCTTCGTCGTTTGGCTCAGGCACATATTAATAAAGCCTGGTCCTGCAATCTCTAGACTAGATATCCACCCCTTTACTTCCGGAATTGTTTCAAGCTCATGAATCAATTGAGTAGCTAAATCCCTTGGGTTCATACCCCAAGACTTAGCAATCTGCATAGCAATATTTGTTGCTAAATCACCATGTTCAGCTACTTTGGGTCGCTCAAGACGGGGTAAAGGTAATTGCGAAACATCTTTTTGTAAAGATGTCCCAATATTAACTAAAGCGTGGCTAAAAAAACTTTGTAATTGATGTTGAGTATCAGCAAGCATGACAAGAGTGTAGCAGGTGGTGTATTCTAAAAATATGCTCTATCGATTTCATTCAAAAAACTCCCCCGATTGCCTCATGCTAGAGGACTTATCACTACGAATTTTTAAAACTCTAGATCGTGAACTAAGCAAAGATGGTATTTTACTCGTAGAACAACTGCCAAGACTAATTCAACGTTTAGAGGAGGCCATTGCACAAGATGCCAAAGAAAGGGAAGGTCTAGCGCCAGACGCTCAAAAAAAGGATCGTCTTGGTCAAAGAGCCTATCCTTTTTTAGAACTCCTCAAATCTTCTTTAAAGCATCAGGACCCCATTGTTTGGGGACATTAATTACTTTCGAAATTGCTAGATAATGCCCTAGCGACTTCTTCAGAAGTTCTACCTGAACGGTTTGCAATGTCGTTAACTTGATCAAGTCCGATAGGGCCGACATTAAAGTATCTCGCCTGCGGATTACCAAGATAAAAACCGGAAACACTCGAGGCAGGGTTCATGGCCAAGGATTCCGTTAACTCCATCCCAATTTCCTCGGCTTGTAAAATATCAAACATGGCAAGCTTGACCGTATGTTCAGGACAAGCAGGATATCCAGGCGCTGGGCGAATACCTTGATATTTCTCATCAATCATCTGCTCATTGGACAAGTTTTCTTGAGCAGCATACCCCCATAAGTCGGTGCGTACGCGATGATGCATATATTCCGCAAAAGCTTCTGCTAAACGATCCGCTATCGCTTTGAGCATAATGGCAGAGTAATCATCGTGTTTTTCTTGGAATTCGATCACTTTTTTATCCACGCCATGACCTGTAGTAACTGCAAACATACCAACGTAATCTTTTTGATGAGTTGCGTATGGGGCAACATAATCGGCTAAACAACGATTCGGGCGCTGAACAGAATCGACCACCGGTCGTTCAGTTTGTTGGCGTAAATTATGCCAAGTTAATAATGGTGTAGATCTTGCTTCATCAGCATACAAAACAATGTCATCACCAACGCTATTTGCAGGATATAAGCCAATCACTGCATTCGCTTGAATCCACCGCCCTTGGATGACACGTTCGAGCATCTTACAACCATCCTCGTATACTTTCGTTGCTGAATCTCCAACCACTTCGTCCTTGAGGATTTGTGGGAATTTTCCCGCCAAATCCCATGTCTGGAAAAACGGTGTCCAATCAATATATTTTGCAATCTGAGCTAAATCAAAGTTTTTAAATACCCTACGCCCAATAAATTTAGGTGTCGTCATACTGAACTGACCCCAATCCAGGACTTCAGCATTCTTCTTTGCCTGATCAATCGTGATTAATGGCACTGCTTTTTTATTAGCATGTTGGAGCCGAACACGGTCATACTCGGTTCGAATTCCTTCAATATACGATTTTGCAGACTCGTCGGAGAGAAGATTCGATGCTACAGAAACGGACCGTGAAGCATCCGGGACATAAATCACCGGCCCTTCATAATGAGGCGCAATCTTCACTGCAGTATGAACCCTTGAGGTGGTCGCGCCACCAATCATTAAAGGCATCGCTCGACTTGTAAAATAATCATCTTTTTGCATTTCTTGAGCGACAAAAGTCATCTCCTCAAGGGATGGGGTAATTAAGCCCGATAAGCCAATAATGTCGGCTTTTTCTTCCTTTGCCTTTGCGAGGATCTGACTACAAGGAACCATGACCCCCATGTTGACCACGTCAAAGTTATTACATTGCAGGACTACCGTGACTATGTTTTTACCAATATCATGCACATCACCTTTTACGGTGGCCATAATAATTTTTCCTTTAGAGCGCACATCTCGCCCACTCGCTTCATACTGACGCTTCTCTTCTTCAATATATGGGATCAAGTGTGCGACAGCTTGTTTCATCACTCGTGCACTTTTTACAACTTGCGGTAAGAACATTTTCCCAGCGCCAAATAATTCTCCGACCACATTCATGCCATCCATCAATGGCCCTTCAATCACTTCGATAGGGCGACCACCCTTATCAGCAATTTCTTGACGAATTAGCTCAGTATCTTCAACAATAAAATTAGTGATTCCTTGCACTAGGGCATGCGATAGTCGATCACGCACAGGAAGCTCGCGCCAAGCGAGCGTTTCAGCCTGCTTAATACCACCACCCTTATAGTTGTCTGCAATATCTAGGAGTCGTTCTGTCGGGGTCTTGCCATCTTTTTCTTTAAAGCGGTTGAGAACAACATCTTCGACACGCTCTCTTAACTCTGGATCGAGATCAGCATATACGCCAAGTTGACCTGCATTGACAATACCCATATCCATACCAGCTTCAATGGCGTGATATAAAAATACGGTATGAATAGCCTCGCGTACGACGTCATTTCCCCTGAAAGAAAAGCTAACATTCGATACGCCACCACTAATTTTTGCACCCGGAAGATTTGCTTTGATCCAGCGTGTTGCATTAATAAAATCTACCGCATAATTATCATGTTCTTCAATACCCGTAGCAATGGCGAAAATATTCGGGTCAAAAATAATATCTTCTGGCGAAAAATCGATTTCAGAAAGCAATAATTCATAAGAGCGTTTACAAATTTCTGTTTTTCGCTCAAAAGTATCTGCCTGTCCTTTTTCATCAAAGGCCATCACAACCGTTGCTGCACCATAACGTTTGACTAGCTTAGCCTGCTGAATAAAAGGCTCCATACCCTCTTTCAAGGATATGGAGTTCACAATGGCTTTCCCTTGTACACACCGGAGTCCTGCTTCAATCACTGACCACTTGGAAGAGTCAATCATGATCGGAACTCTAGCAATATCAGGTTCTGAAGCAATTAAATTGAGGAATCGAACCATGGCGGCTTGAGAATCAAGCATGGCCTCATCCATGTTGATATCAATAATTTGCGCACCATTTTCGACCTGTTGTCTTGCGACCTGCAAAGCATCATCGAACAAATTATTGAGAATGAGCCTTGCAAATGCTTTCGATCCAGTTACATTCGTACGCTCTCCAATATTGACAAAACGGATATACGAATTGAGGTTAAAGGCCTCTAAGCCTGCAAGTTTTAATACAGGAACCGTACTTGGATTACTCACTGGTAGTCTCCTTGTAGGGGTTCCATTTCGATTGCCAAACTCTGGGCTGCATACTTGCTACTGCTTTAGCAATAGCTGCAATATGCGCCGGTGTCGTACCGCAACACCCCCCCACAATGTTAACCAAGCCTTCTTTGGAAAAATTGGCAAGTAACTGAGAGGTTATTTCAGGAGTTTCATCAAAGCCTGTTTCACTCATTGGATTGGGCAATCCAGCATTCGGATAGCAAGAAATCGCCGTATCGCAAATTTTAGATAGTTCAGTGATATACGGCTTCATGAGTGCAGCTCCAAGTGCACAATTTAATCCAAAAGTCATTGGCTTTGCATGCCGCAAACTGTTCCAGAAAGCCTCAACCGTCTGTCCAGATAAAATTCTTCCTGAAGCATCTGTGACCGTTCCAGAAATCATCAGTGGAAGTCGTACTTGCTTATTTTCAAAAAACTCTTCAATGGCAAACAGCGCAGCTTTTGCATTTAAAGTATCAAAAATTGTTTCTACCAATAACAAGTCAACACCACCATCGTACAAAGCTTCAACTTGCTCATAATAAGCTTGTCTTAAGGCTTCAAAATCGACATTTCTCGCACCAGGATCATTGACGTCAGGAGAAATACTTGCTGTCTTCGGTGTTGGCCCAAGAGCGCCAGCGACAAATCTCGGTTTATCTGGAGTGCTAAATTTCTCGCAGGCCACACGGGCAATTTTGGCTGATGCAAGATTCATTTCTCTTGCAAGGTGTGCCAATTGATAATCTTCCTGAGCAATTGTTGTTGCGCCAAAAGTATTTGTCTCAATAATATCGGCTCCAGCAGCCAAAAATTGCTCATGAATACCTGATATTACTTCTGGCTTCGTTAAGGACAAAAGCTCGTTATTGCCTTTTACATCAATCGGATGGTTTGCAAGGGTCGCTAAACCACCCCGAAACTCTTGCTCCGTTAATTTATATTGCTGAATCATGGTACCCATTGCCCCGTCCAAAATCAAAATTCGGGTACGCAAAAGCTCAGGCAATTGATTGCCCCTCGTATATTTGATGCTTGCTTTATTTTGACTAATATTCGACATGGGCAAACTTAAAGATTGATTTACTCATTAAAGTCATATATTTTACATTTAACTGTCAAAAATTTACGGAGTCTTCTATGTTTACTGGAATGCCAGATTTCAACCAAAGCGTCGAAATGATGAAAAATATGTGGTCAAATGCCGCCAAAGGTAGTACTGATGGCACCAATCCGACTTTTGGTTTTCCAGGTATGAGTACCCAAAATCCCTTCGGTATACCGGTTGTTGATGTCGAAGAGCTCGAGAAGCGGATTAAAGACTTAAAAAGTGTAGAGGCTTGGTTGACCCTGAATCTGAATGTTTTGCAAACCACGATTCAAGGATTGGAAGTTCAAAAAGCGACTCTTTCTACTTTGCATGGTATTGCTGAAACGATGCGAAGCGCATCAGCGCCATCACAAGAGGGTGACGCCCCTAAAAAAACTCCTAGCGCGGCTGATTTCGCGGGATCTAGTGGCAAATTGGCTCAAGAACTGATGCAGCAAATGTCAAAATCCATGACAGACATGATGTCTGCGTTTCCAACAGGGACAAGCACCGCTGCAAAAACGCCGAAGAAACCTGCCGCAAAGAAAGCCGCAAAAAAAACTACGCCTGCGAAAACCTCAAGATCCCGGTCGAATCGAGGACGCGGTTAAGCTTACCCCTGCGCCATAAGTAATTGAGGTGAGCAATGGCTTCACCCATAGCGAATGTCATTTGGTGGGTATCTAATTTTCGGTGAAATAAAACCGGTAAGATATCTTTTGCAGTCGCGGGATCTTTACAGGCCTCAAAGGTTTCTTTTAAACGAGCTTCATGGTGTTCGCGTAATTGTTGAATGCGAAAATGCAGGCCCTGAAAAGGCTTGCCATGTGATGGTAATACGAGTGTTTTTGGATCTAGAAACTCAAATTTACCAATGGAGTCAAGAAACATGCCAAGTGGGTCAGCATCAGGTTCTGCATCATAAACACTGATGTTCGTCGAAATTCGGGGAAGCATCATGTCTCCCGAAATCATCATTTGATCCTTAACACAAGCAAAAGCTAAGTGTTCTGGGCAGTGCCCGTAGCCGCTGATCGCTTGCCATTGGCGGTTACCAATCAATACTTCTTCACCATCCATGACTCTTCGAAATCTCATCGGTACTTGAGGGACTAAATTACTGTAATGATCCGCCCTTGCACGAACTTTTTCGAGATCTTCTTCATTCGTTAAGCCATGTTTATAAAAATGGTCTGCAGAACCTCCTCCTCCAGAGACAGCGCCGATATTCAGTCCCCCCTCTTTTGAGCTGAGCCACTTTGCCATTAAAAAATCTGTCATCGACATCCAGAGCGGTACATTCCATTTTTCACATAACCAATGCGCTAAACCAATATGATCAGGATGCATGTGGGTGGCAATGACACGGACAATAGGGAGGCCCTGTAGGTGATTCTTAAAAATACTCTCCCATGCTTGCTGGATGACTTCGCTTTTAATACCACAATCAACAATAGTCCAACCCTCACGACCTTCAAAACAGTCCCTTAATAGCCAAAGATTAATATGATCAAGGGCGAAAGGGAGTGGCATCCTTAACCAAAAAACGCCAGGACCGATTTCTTGTAGTGCGCCAATTTCTGGCAAAGTATCTTCTAGAGGGTAATGTATAGTTTCCATAATGTCTGTGTTGGTTAGGTTTTTACTTTAATATATTTTATGTCTCAATTTCCAAAATTACTTTTTTCTCAGCATGCTTATGACATGGCTCAAGTCATTGTAGATGGATTTGATCGGTACTACCGAATTTTTCGAGAGGCTAGCCGTGATGCTATAAGTGATTTTGAGTTACAGAATTGGTCAGGTATACGTGAATTAATAAAGGGCCGAATCGATTATTATGACGAGCGGGTAAAGAAATGTATCCTCGTCTTAGATGAAGAGTTTGATACAGCAGGCTTAAATTTAGATATTTGGCAACAAGTTAAGCTGCCCTATATTGAGCTTTTAACTAACGATCAACAAATGCTTCGTGAGTGGAAAACGCCTGATCATTTTGGATATTCTGAAAATTTACGTTTTATTAACCGTTACACTTCTGAGTAAAATTTATGTCTGACACTAATAACCCACATCTCCTGACTTCATTATTTAAAAATAATGCCGACTGGGTGAGTAATATTACTAAAAATGATCCCGATTATTTCAAAAGGTTAGCCTCCCAACAGTCGCCCGAATATCTTTGGATCGGTTGCTCAGATTCTCGTGTTCCTGCGAATCAAATTATTGGTCTTGCGCCAGGCGAAATTTTTGTTCATCGTAATATTGCAAATGTTGTTGTGCACACGGATTTAAATGCCCTCTCAGTGATTCAATTTGCTGTCGATCAATTAAAAGTGAAGCATATTATTGTGGTGGGCCATTATGGCTGTTCTGGTGTGCGTGCAGCGCTTGATCATATTCGAATCGGTCTTGCTGATAATTGGATTCGGCATATTAAAGACGTTGATGAAAAACACGGTGCCTACCTAGGAAATATCATTCAACATCAAGATCGTTTCGATCGTCTTTGTGAGCTTAATGTGATCGAGCAAGTTGTTAACGTCTGTGAAACAACGATTGTCCAAGACGCTTGGCTCCGAAATCAAGAACTAACTGTTCATGGCTGGATTTATGGCCTTAAAGATGGATTGGCTCGTGATTTGGGAATGAGCATCCAAAATTTAGAAGAATTAAAAGAGCGGTATCAAATTGTGATTAACGACCACCATCAACAATAAGCCTTGTTCCCATCAGATATTCATTTTATAGAACGCGGTTGGTTATCAGCCAACCAGATGTATTTTCATGATGAACATCATATTGATATTGTTGATAGCGGTTTTTGCTCGCACGCTGAACAAACTGTTTTGCTTCTCAAGTCGTATTTAGAGCAACATCCTTCATTAAAAACTCGAAACCTGTTGAATACACATCTTCATTCCGATCATTGTGGAGGCAACTCGGCTCTTCAACAACAATTTTCCTTAACCTGTTTTGTTCCAGAAGCAGAGTTTTTGCCTGTCAACCATTGGAAACAAGATGAATTAGGATTTGAAGAACTTGGGCAACCCTGCCCAGTTTTTAAAGCTCAACAATCTCTCTTTCCTGGACAATCGATCAATATCGGTAACTATCATTTCGAAATTCATGCCACTCCTGGGCATCACGCCAAATCTATTTTGCTATTTGAGCCAGGTTTGAAGCTGTTAATTTCTGCAGATGTTTTATGGGAAAAGGGCTTTGGTGCTCTTTTTTCTGGAATTACTGACCCATTCGGTTTTCAGGAACAACGCTCAAGTCTGGAACTGATTAAACAATTGAGCCCTAAAATTGTTTTCCCAGGGCATGGTAAACCTTTCATGGATGTTCAAACATCTCTTAAAAATGCTTTTTCTCGTTTAGATTATTTTGAGGCCAACCCTCATCGGAACTCACAAAACGTTGCACAAGTCTTATTTAAATTTATGTTGATGTACGAGCATCAAATAACACTCGAACAAGCTTTAATATGGTTTGAAAATACCTTAATCATTACCAAGGCTGCCAAACATCTTTCTATTAGCTCTGAAGAGCTAATGTCTCAAACCATTCAATCCTTAGAGAAGGCTGGGGTGATCCGCAAAAAAGATACTATGATTGTCGATCTGTTTTAACTCGACTTTAAGTGATACAAAAAAATTTATGTTCCGAATAGTTATCCCTTGAATATCAGAAATAAATAAGTTATTGCAATAAGTCCATAAAGCAATACATACACTTTAATGTTCTTTATCAACTTTTGTATTTCTATTTTTTTGTATTTCCACAAATAAAAGTGGTACACAATCGGTGCAAGTAATATCACCGTAAATTCAAGAATGAGTTCTAATTTTTGACCTGTCATTACATTCATACCCTTTCGTATTCATCCACTATCTAATGATTTTTGTTTATCATCTCTTTTAAATCTTTGATAGACATTTTAAGTTCTTTAATCGTTTTATTAAGTTTGAATATTAAAAATATAACAAGACATAGCAATGCGAATACAAGAGTAGGGAGGATCATTTTAGAAATTTATTTCGTTTTACAACAAAATGTGAGTTGAATTAAAAGTTAAGTTTCCGATCCTCATTTTAGGGAATGAACTGATGTCAGTTTAGCACCGCGACTAAAGAGAATATTCTTATCTTATTATTGCATGATGATAGTTTGGTTATTGTTAATAGGAACTTTGAATCGCTACTAATAAACAAGTCAAGCTTCCTCAAGATTTGCCACCATAATTTACTATGAAGGGTAGTAAATTTGTCTTAGAGACTCCAAGTATGCCGACAGTTCCATGTTCTCTTTTAAAAACAAGTTTGTTCATTAAAAGATCATCAACATCTAATCATTTCTGCTATAGGCCGTTTGTTCCAGGGTTTTAGTTGATTAGTAACAATTCAAAAGATGATTTTACAGCGATGCGGAATCTTATAACCACACTAAATTCGTTTTTAGAAAGTTATTCAACCGTAACACTTTTTGCAAGATTTCTTGGTTTATCCACATCGGTTCCTAACCTCAGAGCAGTGTGATAAGCCAATAATTGCAAAGGCACTACATGAAGAAGCGGGGATAAGTTTCCATAATTTTCTGGTAAGCGAATCACGTGTATTCCTTCACTTGTTTGTATATTGGCATCCACATCAGCAAATACATAAAGTTGTCCACTTCTCGCTTGTACTTCTTGCATATTAGATTTGAGTTTTTCGAGTAACTCATCATTCGGTGCAACTGTGACTACTGGCATATCTTTATCAATCAGGGCAAGTGGTCCATGCTTCAATTCTCCAGCAGGGTAGGCTTCTGCATGAATATAAGAAATTTCTTTTAATTTAAGGGCGCCCTCTAAGGCAATCGGGTAATGCATTCCACGGCCTAAGAAAATAGCATTTTTAAATTTAGCAAACTGCTCACTCCAAGCAATGATTTGAGGCTCGAGAGCTAAGACAGCATTTAAAGCAGATGGAAGATGTCTTAAGTGTTCGATCTCGGTCTTTTCTTGCTTTGTATTGAGCTTGTTTTCTTTTTTAGCTAAAGTAAGTGCCAAGAAATAAAGCCCAACTAACTGTGTAGTAAATGCTTTTGTAGAGGCTACGCCAATTTCTGTGCCGGCTTTTGTCTGAAACTTCCAAATAGTTTCTCGCATCATTGCACTTGTTGCTACATTACAAATGGCTAGTGTTTTGGTATGCCCTAAAGATTGAGCATGACGCAAAGCGGCTAAAGTATCTGCCGTCTCCCCGGATTGAGAGACAACCACCACTAAAGCATTTGGATTAGGTACTGATGTTCGGTACCGATATTCACTCGCAATTTCTACTTGCGTTCTAATTCCAGCTAATGCTTCAATCCAATACTTTGCCACGCATGCTGAGTAATAACTAGTCCCACAAGCTAATATCAAGACATCTTTAATATCTAACCAATCTTGGGTATTAGCGCCAAAAATTGCTGGGGTTATGGTTTCAATATCCCCGACAGTATTTGCCAAAGCGAAAGGCTGCTCAAAAATTTCTTTTTGCATAAAATGCTGGTATGGCCCCAGCTCAACAGAAGCTGCCAATTCTGGGACATCCTTGATTGGACGATGTACGATTTGTCCTGCCAAATTAAAAATATCCACTTGATCTTTTGTGAGGCGAACAATATCACCCTCTTCAAGGTAGGTCATTTTTTTAGCGTGGTTGGCGACAGCTAGTGCATCAGAAGCGAGAAAATTTTGCTGGTCACCATAAGCAACAACTAAGGGTGATCCGACTCTTGCCCCCACCAGTAAATCAGGTGAATCACTCGCTAAGACGGCGATGGCATAGGCGCCGTGGAGCTTGGGTAGAACCCCCCGAACAGCCTCTGTCAAATCACGAGACTTCATTTTAGAGTATACATCATAAATTAAGTGAGCGATTACTTCAGTATCTGTTTGTGAAGTAAAAACATAACCCTTTTGCTGTAATTCAGTGCGTAATGTCTCAAAATTTTCAATAATCCCGTTATGCACAACACCGATTAAGTTACCTGAAAAGTGTGGGTGAGCATTATCAGTATTTGGTTTGCCATGGGTCGCCCAGCGTGTATGAGCAATCCCCCTCAAACCGCTATATTGCAGAGTGTTTTGGAGAAGCTCTTGAACCCTTGCCGTCGTTCTGCTTCGCTGTAATCCTTCAGTCGATCCAACCACTGCTAATCCGCAAGAGTCATAACCTCGATATTCGAGTCGCTGAAGACCTTCGACCAAGATATCAACAATATTCTGATTAGAGACTGCCCCAACGATGCCACACATAGATTGATTTCTTTCTGATTAGTCTTTTGGTGTACTTTTAAGAGGGCGCTTCCAATCCACGCTCAATTGCTTAGCTCGACTGATCGTTAGTTTTCCAGCTGGGGCATCCTTTGTTAAGGTTGTTCCAGCGCCGATGGTTGCTCCTTTACCAACGGTTACTGGTGCCACTAATTGTGTATCTGAGCCAATGAATACATGATCTTCAATGGTCGTGCGATGTTTATTCACGCCATCATAATTACAGGTGATCGTTCCGGCTCCAATATTGACCTGTTCACCAACATCAGCATCGCCCACATACGATAAATGATTTGCTTTGCTTCCTTGGCCAATATTACTGTTTTTGACTTCGACAAAATTGCCTACATGAGCTTGTTTACCAATATTGGTACCTGGGCGGATTCTGGCATAGGGCCCAATAATGGCCATTTCTTCAATAACGGCTCCTTCGAGATGTGAGAAGGCTTTTATTTGAGTTTGCGCTCCAATCTTTGAATCCTTGATAACACAGTATGGTCCAATGGTGACCCCAGAAGCGATTTCAACATCTCCTTCAAAGATGCATCCCACATCAATCATGACATCATTGGCGCAGGTAAAATTACCGCGTATATCGATTCTTGCTGGATCAAGCAGAGTTACCCCTTGGATTAAAAGCTGTTTGGTAAGATGCCCTTGCCAAACTCGCTCAAGTTGGGCTAATTGTCCTCGACTATTAACCCCTTCAACCTCAAAT
This sequence comes from uncultured beta proteobacterium, assembly GCA_903867305.1. GTDB lineage: Bacteria > Pseudomonadota > Gammaproteobacteria > Burkholderiales > Burkholderiaceae > Polynucleobacter. The sequence continues at coordinate 23,317 of CAIPQU010000039.1, read as the reverse complement.
CCAAACTGCGGATGAATTGTTCGAATAGGCACTCCTTGCTTTGCAGCAAGGCCCACAATATCGGTTAAATAATATTCACCTTGGGCATTATTTGGCTCGAGCTGATTTAACCATTTTTTCAGGTCTTGAGTCGAACAGGCAATGATACCGGTATTGATCTCCCGAATCTGCTTGACCTCAGGACTAGCATCTTTTTCTTCAACAATTCCAATCACTTCTGATTCTAGGTTTCTGAGGATACGACCATAACCAGTCGGATCTTCAAGCTCTTGGGTCAATATTACAAAAGCGCCATCTTGAGCAAGTCGAAGTAGGGACTGTAAAGTCTGCACTTGTATTAAAGGTACATCCCCATACAAGATTAGAGTCGTTTCGTCATCGCTTACATAAGGCATTGCCTGTAAAACAGCGTGGCCAGTTCCTTTTTGCTCCTCTTGAATTGCAATCGACGTTGGATATTGTTTTTTTTCAAGAAATTCTTCAACCTGTGACTGTCCGTGGCCTAAAACTAAGCAAGGCTTTAATTCATGCCCCATCGTCATGACGGTATCCAATACATGACCTAACATTGGCTTACCAGCTAAGGGATGGAGGACTTTAGGAAGAATTGAGTTCATTCTCTTTCCCTGTCCAGCGGCTAATATAACGATGTTCATTGAATAAGTATAAGTGTTTTGATTCTAGAGATTAAGTCGTAGAAAATGGATGCAAGGGTATGAAGGATGTTTCAGTTGCACAAGCATCATTAAAGCCTTCATCAATCGCCATGTCTCGAGGCCCTGAGTTCATGGGGGTATCTTTATGTAAGCCCTTAAAATCAAAAAGGTTGGCATCCAATAAGTGGGATGGCACAACATGCGTAAGAGACTTAAATATACTTTCGACCCTTCCAGGATATTGTTTTTCCCATTGCTTCAAAAGATCTTTCATCGCATTTCTTTGTAAATTGGGCTGGCTTCCACAAAGGTTGCAAGGAATAATTGGAAACTCTTGATCTTTGGCGTAACGCTCCAAATATTTCTCTGGAACATAAGCTAAAGGCCGAATCACAATATGTTTCCCATCATCTGATTGCAATTTGGGTGGCATGGACTTCAGTTGTCCACCATAAAACATATTGAGTAACAAAGTTTCTAAAATATCTTCACGATGGTGACCTAGAGCAATCTTCGTCGCACCTAACTCATCCGCCACTCGGTAAAGTATCCCTCTTCTTAAACGTGAACAAAGCCCACAAGTGGTTTTTCCCTCGGGAATGACTCGTTTCACAATACTGTAAGTATCTTGCTCTTCAATATGAAAAGGTACTTGTAAATGCCTTAAATAGTTCGGTAAAACATCCTCTGGAAAGCCTGGCTGTTTTTGATCTAAATTCACCGCCACCAAATCAAAGTGTATCGGCGCACGATCACGTAATTTCAACAAAATATCGAGCATGGCGTAACTGTCTTTACCGCCAGATACGCAAACCATGACTTTATCGCCCTCTTCAATCATCTTAAAATCACTGATCGCTTGACCCATGAGTCGGCAGAGCTTTTTCACAAGCTTGTTTTCCTCAAATACGGCTTTTCTGGGGTCGACAATTCGGTTCATATAATTAAATCACTTTCTTTCGAAAGAGTTCTACTCCTACACCGTCACAGTCGGGATAAACATCAGGCTTTTCTGTAGAGACTCTCGCAGCAATGACTTGCGGATGAGCTAACATTTTTTCCATAATCTCATCACATAAAGTTTCTTGTAAATGAATATGGCCGTGGCTCACAATTTCTTTAATGGTCTTTCGCATAAAATCATAATCAACCACTTCATTGAGCTGGTCTTCTTTAGGACTATTGTGAATAAGAGGCACATATATGTCGATATTGATAATCACGTGTTGCTCAGCTTTTTTTTCAAAATCATGTACGCCGATATTAATTAAGATATCGTAATTCCTCAAAAACAAACGTCTGCAGTTACTCAACTCTGAAATGCTTTGGGAATTATCCATATTTCCTTATTTAGTCTTTGTTAAAAACATCACATCACGTGCTGAAGATTGTAAATGTTGTCCGCCATCTACATAAATAACATCCCCCGTCATTGCTTGCGCTTGATTTAAAAACAATACGGCTTGAGCAATGTCCTTAGGAGTGGATGATTGTCCGAGTAAAACCTCTTGATGAGCCTGCGAAAACCCCACTGAACTTTGATCTCCAGAGGTTAACGTAATTCCTGGTGCAATACCCATGACCCTTAATCGAGGTGCAAAATACATTGCTTGCATTTTAACGGCTGCATCAAGGGCACTCTTTGAGAGAGTGTAAGAAAAATAATCAGGGTTGAGATTACTCAGTTTTTGATCGAGAATATGAATAATCAGCCCTTTTTGAAGAGGAGTACCGCTTAACTTTTCGAAATACGCCTTACTCAAAACAAGAGGAGCTGCAAGGTTCACTGAGCAATTTTTAACAATCTGTTGATAATCCACTGTAGAAGGATTGTCATATTCAAAAAGAGAAGCATTATTCACAATACAATGAGGGAGACCAAGTTGGTCTATGCATTGTGGAATAAGTTGTTCAACATCGGCTTCTTTTTCTAAGTCTGCCTGCAAAGCAATTGCTTGCCGTCCAAGGGCTTTGATTTGAGAAATGGTTTCCAGAGCCTCCAGCTTTGATTTACCATAGTGGATGGCGATATCCCAACCTGCCTTGGCCATTTCTAGAGCAACCGTCTGGCCAATGCGTTTTGCTGCACCGGTAATTAAAACAATTTTTTGCGATTGATTCATTAGGATTTATTTAACATTCATGGACATATTAACTAGTAGTGAAGCTTTGACACATTGCGAACTATTATCTAACCTAATTGATGAAGAGATCCAAAAACATGGTGGAAAGCTACATTTTTCTCACTTTATGGATTTGGTTTTATATTCGCCAAATTATGGTTACTATACTGCCGGATCGTTTAAATTTGGTGCACAAGGTGATTTTATTACAGCACCTGAAATTAGCCCCTTATTTGGCGCTACCGTTGCAAAAACGATTAGCCCTATCCTTCAATATTTTTCAGAGAAAAACCAACCAAGCGTAATGCTAGAGTTTGGAGCAGGCTCGGGCAAACTTTGCCAAGATATTTTGATGTATCTTCATCAAATCAATCAACTTCCCCAAAAATACCTGATTTTGGAGGTTTCGCCCGAATTAATCGACCGCCAAAAAAATCGACTAGAAGGTTTTATACAAGAATTCCAGCTACCGACAAGCATTGAATGGATTACAGAGATTCCTCATCAATTTGATGGGGTAATTCTAGCGAATGAGGTTTTAGATGCCATTCCAGTTGATGTCATTATTAAACATCAAAACGAGTGGTATTACTGGTGTGTATGCAGCAATCCGAAAGCTAGCTCTCCGTCTTATTCTGATCGTTGGCAATGGGCCTTAGGTGAGTCCGTACCCACTGAAAATTTACCCCAACGTCTGGTTGAGTGTAAAGACGAATATTCTGAAGGATACGTGACTGAAATCCATACGCGATCCAACGCATGGTTACGCACACTGGCGAGCGAGATCCATCAAGGATTATTTTTAACTTTTGATTACGGATTCCCAGATAAGGAATACTATCATCCACAACGTCGTCAAGGAACGCTGATGGCTCATCATCGTCATCATGCAATACCTGACATGTTTTATCTACCTGGACTTTGTGACCTGACTTCTCATGTCGAGTGGTCATCCCTTCATCGAACTGCCTTGCAATGTGGGATGAGTCTGATGAATTATCAAAGTCAAGGCGCCTATTTACTTCATGCGGGTATCGGTGATTTATTTTTGGAATCCGTTGACCCAAGTAATGCAAAAGAGTTTGCGATTGCAGCGAGTGCTTTTCAGAAATTGATTTCAGAAGCAGAAATGGGTGAGCTTTTCAAAACGATTGCTTGGTCACGTAATATTCCCGGCGATATTGCCTTTGAAGATCTCAGTGCCCAACTACCTGGATTTACAGACAAGCAACGATGGCTTGGAGCCTAGCGTTAGCAACCGCAGCTTGAATCTTCGTGCCTTCTTGGTTTGGTATCGTTTTTGCGATAGCGCCAGAATCTACGGATATAGCGGCTTGTAATCTCTTCAACCAAGAAGAGGTATCGATTCCAAGCAATTGACATGCCTGCATCACCTTTTCCAATCGTGCAGGCTTTCTCCAAGCGTCTACCTGATCAAAAAATTGTAAAGTTAATTTAGCTTCTTCTAAGGCCTGTGGATGAGATTTCAGGAAACGATTCAATATTTTAGAAAACTGTTGCAACTCATTCGGAATTTTCCACTGTTGAACCCATTGGTCCAATTCAGCCACACCAATTTGACTCAGAAAATAGGCGAGCTGGATCGATATATCTTGACCATGATGCGCTCCTAGGTCAATCAATTGTTGTGTTTTTTTAAAAATTTCAAGCTGAGATAATCCGATTGGCAAGATGGTGTCTGATGCATTGGTTTCTCGTAAAAACTCCAACATGCGTGAAGGTTGTTTCTCTGAAAGCCCTTTACTGAACTCTTGCCATACTCGCTCAGCCACTAAATACTTTAACTCTCCATCGCTTACCATTTGTTTGACTAATCGAAGGGTGCTAAGATCAATATGAAAATCGCCAAGTTTTGCCATGAACCTAGCCAAACGCAATATTCTCAAGGGATCTTCCTGAAAAGCTGGACTGACATGTTTCAGTGTTTTATTGACGATGTCTTGTTGTCCGCCATAGGGGTCAATGATTGGACCAACAATCTGACCTTCTAGATTAATTTCTTGAGCCATTGCGTTAATCGTAAAATCTCGTCGAAATAAATCTTGGTCTAGTGTGACTTCCGGATGAGCAAAGAATGTAAATCCTTTATATCCTTGTCCTGACTTTCGTTCAGTCCTTGCAAGGGCATACTCTTCTTTAGTTTGAGGATGTAAAAAAACCGGAAAATCTTGTCCAATCGGCTGAAATCCTTTGGCTAACATTTCTTCAGGACTTGACCCCACAACAACATAATCTTTATCTTGTGCAGGGATGCCCAACATCTGATCGCGAAGGAAGCCTCCAACGATATAGATCTTCACTTTAAAAGACTTTCTAAAGAGCTAGGATGTATTCCAAAAACCTCCGTTAAGGCATTGGGTTGATCTGGAGAAAGGATACTTGGCAACTTCATAGAAGCTACATTATCTCGAGACATGATCGTCGGACCAGGTAGTTTTTCAAGTAATAAGGCTTGAAGATAACCGGCCCATTTCGGTAGCGGAATGACCGGTCTAGAAATACCCTGTTTTTTTGCAGCAAATTGAATGATTTGTTTTAAGGTGAGAACCTCTGGGCCACCTAAATCATAACTTTGATGAATGGTTTGCGGCCGATCAATGGATGCAACAAAAGCTTCTACGACATCTTTAATCGCTACGGGTTGGAATAAATTGCCAGCTCCAGATAAAGGCATCACAGGAAAATATTTTTGTAACTTACCAAACATATTAATAAAATTATCATCTGGTCCGAAGATCACAGAAGGTCTAAAAATAGTCCAATCGAGGCCAGAGTTTTTAACCAACGCTTCTGCGACACCTTTACTTCTAAGATACATTGAGGGCCCATTTTTATCTGCTCCTAGGGCACTCATATGAATATATCTTTTCAAGCCAAATTGTTGCATCGACTGAATAATAAATTTTGGAATATCAATGTGCGCCTCTTGAAACTCTGGCCCGTAAGGCATCGTCTGCTCGGCATGTAAAACTCCAACCAAATTGATCACCACATCAGTGGGTTGAAGTGTTTTGATGATTTCATCCACACTTGCTTGAGAGAGGTCTTGAACATATACCGCCGAACACAAAGAGTTTTTTTCTTTCGAAATACTCAGGTTTTGATGACGCGTTGGGACAATGCTCAAATACTCAAGAACGGTTAATCTGTTCGTTAAATTTTTACCTACAAAACCTGATCCACCAATCACTAAAACTCTAGGCTTCATACCATGCACCCCTAAGGTAAGTTGGAACTTGTTGCTTGGCTTGGATAGACAGTTCCTAGCTTTTCTCTCAAAGACTGCGGTTTTCCTGTGCTCAGTATTTCATAATAATTAGCATTTGAAAGTACGTTTTTCACATAGGTCCTTGTTTCATTAAAAGGAATTGTTTCAGCAAATATTTCCATACTGACCGGCTTGGTTAATGTTTGACGCCATTGCTTGGGCCTTCCTGGGCCTGCATTATAGGCGCCGGAGGCCATTCCCCAAGATCCATCCATATCATTCAAAACCATATTCATATAGTTACTACCTAAAGTTAGGTTTGTCTGAATTTCTGATAATTTCACATTTGAATAATCCGTCATACCAATTTTCTTTGCCACATACTGCGCTGTAGAAGGCATGACTTGCATCAAGCCAGATGCGCCAACCGATGACTTTGCAGCCATAATAAAACGTGATTCTTGCCGTATCAAACCATAGACCCAATTGATGTCTAAATGAATCTGTTTCGTGATGGGCTGTAATTTTTCATAATAAGGCGTTGGGTAACGCAGCGAAAAATTATGTTCAGACTTCGTTCGATCTGCCGTATTAACCGTTCGGTCGAGTAGATTAATTTTCTTTCCGTATTCAGCGGTTGCTAACAGTTCGCGATCGGTCATCCCCCGCAGTTCCCAATTCCATTCACGATTCCCCTCAGTACGAAGATTCATGTCATACAATTTCGCAGCTTTTATAAATGCGGGTAAATGTGGAGCAATGGCTTTTGTATCATTTTCGTTAATGGTGATCTTTGTGGGGACAGTGATCAAGTGCCCAAGTTCCTCTAAAGATAATTGTGCATAAAAATGATATTGCCCTGCTAGTTTTTCAAAATATTCATTTGCGCGGCCATCACCAAGCTCTTTGAGCGCTTTACCATACCAATACGTCCAAGCAGGATCTTTAGATCTAACGGCGTCTGGCATTGTCTCAATCGACTCTTTAACGAGCCTCCAATCTTTATCTCGAAGAGCAACTCTTACTTTCCACTCTAAAGACTCTACTGACAAGTGTTCACTCTGGCCTAATGCATGCTGCTGACGGTAGGCGTCTATCGCAGAATTGTCTAGTTTTTTTGCTAAAAATTGTCCGATAACTCCCCAAGCCATTGCTGCATATTCTGGGTTATTGTGCAATCGACTCTCTTCTAAACTTTTAATCGCAAGATTTGGATTAGTTCGAGCTTTCTTGACGATATGAGCAATCGGGTCGTCGACACCCATTTTTTGCGACATTGTCTCTAAATTCATTTCTAAAGCAGAGCGGCTAATACTGAGAGCCTCATTTTTAGTGAGCCCTCCACGAAAATATAATTGGGCTACAAGATCAGGACACGCATCTCCAAAATATTTAGGGTCTAACAAGGTTGATTTTGCCAATGCGCCAACAGTTTTAGGGACGTCACCTTTCGTTAGCCGTGCTTGCATGGCATAACACTTGACTTGTGTATCGTCATCCAAAACGAATTGTGGATATTCAAGCTCAAAGTTATGCCACTCTTTTCTCTTACCTAATACAAGTAACCAATCATTCCGTAACCGATCTGCTAAAGCAGTACCCTTATATTTTTTTAAAAAATTATTTACTTCCACGTCCGCATCAGTTGCGGCATTGGCTTTTCCGGAACTATCATACAGCCGAGGTTTTATCTTAAAGTATTCAACATAGTCGGCAATCTCATAATCACTGAGTTGATTTGCTAGTTGAATGGACTTTAATAAATCATTTTTACGAGAAGCATCTCGAAGTTCTATAAAAAGTTTATCCTTATCGGACGAATCTTCATTTTTTTTAACGACATTAGTGGAGTTATGTGAGGCCGAATTTTCCGACTTGTTACTCGCAGTAGTCTTGGCAAAGCTAACAAAGCTTATACTCAAAGTAAGGAGGAGGATCACCCATCTACTTTTGAATTCAAACTTTTTTGGTTGATTATTCATGAATATCTATTTTCGCTCTTTATTGACGTGTTATGTTTAACTCATAAAAAATTTTATATTGAACACTTTATGACTCATCTATCCCTCTCAGACCTTCGTAAGGATTGTATTCAAAAGAGGCTATTTCTTCAAAATGATACGCAAAGCTATTCAGTTATTTTAGAAAATCTTTCTCTCTATATTTTAAAGGGTTTAAAGGAGTTAGAGGTGATCACAAATAACCCCATAAAAAATCTAGGCTTTTATTGGCCAATTCGGGGTGAGCCTGATATCAAAAAAATCCTCTGCCAATGGCAAACAGCTAATATCTCTAGAAAACTCGCCCTACCTGTAACAACAATCAATGAGCCATTAATTTTTAGGCAGTGGGATGAGAATACGATCATGAGGCCTGGATTGGCCAATATTCCAGAGCCACAAAACACGCCAGAAATCACTGTAGATGTAATTATTGCCCCTTGCGTGGCTTGGAGAGTTGAAAATGATCAAATTTGGCGCCTAGGTTATGGCGGCGGATATTATGACCGGACATTATTCAGTTATTTTCCAACACAGCAACGGCCTTTGCTGATTGGTGTTTCATTTGATGAATTGCAATTAGACTCAAGACTTTGGAGCATTCATCCTCAAGACTTTCCTTTAGATGGTCTGATCACTCAATCCTCCTTTACGGTAGGACCTTCTTTGAAGAGTTTTTGATGCGGCTATTACGACGAAACACTTTAATTGCTCTTCCAGTAGCATTATTGGCTTTGGTTATTTCACCGGCTCTTCGCGCGATAAGTCCGTTTTTCGTACCAAAGTTTTTGATCAAGCTATTTTTACAAAATCAAACTCCCTTTGTAACAAACTGGATGATCTTTGAATTTTCATTTTCTAATCCAGATGTCAATTTAGCAAAGAAGGATCAACGTATATTTTTGTCTTTTGATATCCGTATTTCGGTACCTAACACTATTGCGCAGAATGGAAAAGTTGCCATCAGCTCTTCTTTCATCTATGAGGCAAATTCTCATACAATTTTTCTCAAAGATCCCATATTGACATCGATTAATTTCGATCAAGTTGATGAACGTGGTCATCAACTCATCAAGCAACTAAGTCCTTTTATGAAGGAGTTATTGAATGGTTATCCTATTTACAAATTACGTCCTGAGGACTTAAAGCTGTTTCCTAAAGCACCGAGTTCCATCTTGGTTGAGGATGATGGAATTCGGTTTTATTTTTCTTAATCTTGAAGATGTTTAACAATCGAAATAGTTGGCTCTGCTTGATTTAAGGTATAAAAATGAAGACCCGGCGCGCCACCAGCAATCAGTTGATGGCATAAATCTGTGACCACTTCTAATCCATAAGCCTTAATGGAGGTAGTATCGTCTCCAAAACTTTCTAATCGTTTACGCAACCATCTAGGAATTTCTGCGCCACAAGCATCCGAAAAACGAATCAATTGTGAACTACTAACGATCGGCATTATTCCTGGAACAATCGGAATATCAATATCGTAACTTTGCACATCTTCCAGAAACTGAAAATAAGCATCTGAATTGAAAAAATACTGAGTAATCGCTGAGTCTGCACCAGCGCGCACTTTATTAACGAACTTATCAATATCATTTCTTGCAGAAGCTGCTTGCGGATGAAATTCTGGATACGCTGCAACTTCAATATGAAACCAATCACCCATCGTTTCTCGTATATAAGCAACCAATTCATTGGCATGATGAAACTCACCATAATGCCCCATGCCCGAGGGAAGATCCCCACGTAAAGCGACGATCCGCTTGACACCCATATCTTGATAATGCTTCATTAAATTCAAAATATTTTCTTTAGAGCTGCCCACACACGATAAATGCGGGGCAACCACTAAGCCATCATCATGAATCTCTTTGACAACATTTAGAGTACCTTCTTGTGTAGATCCTCCTGCACCAAATGTTACGGAATAAAAGCTTGGCGCAATTTCTTGTGCCAAGCGTGCTCTCACAGTTCGTAATTTTTCAAGTCCCTCCGTTGATTTTGGAGGGAAGAACTCTACACTCAGTTCGATGTTTTCTAAAGGATTCATCGTCTTAATAGCGGTAGTGATTGGATTTGAATGGGCCTTCTTTACTAACTCCAATGTAATTTGCCTGCTCATCGGTGAGAACCGTGAGCTGTGCATTCAGATTTTTCAGTTGCAAGACAGCAACTTTTTCGTCTAAGTGCTTCGGTAATGTATACACACCTACTGGATATTCACCTGAAGTGGCTTTAGTCCAGAGCTCAATCTGGGCAATGGTTTGATTGGCAAATGAAGAGCTCATTACAAATGATGGGTGACCTGTTCCACAACCTAAATTCACTAAACGACCCTTAGCCAACAGAATAATGCGTTTTTCAGGCTCACCATTAGCCGCTGGGAAAATAATATGGTCCACTTGGGGCTTGATTTCATCCCATTGATATTTCTCAACACTAGCAACATCGATCTCATTATCGAAATGGCCAATGTTACAAACAATTGCTTGGTTCTTCATCTTCAGCATGATGTCATGAGTAATGACATGATAATTACCCGTTGCAGTCACGAAAATATCAGCCTTATCTGCTGCGTAATCCATTGTTACAACACGATATCCTTCCATAGCAGCTTGCAGGGCGCAAATTGGATCTACTTCTGTGACCCATACCTGAGCAGACAAAGCACGCAAAGCTTGTGCAGAGCCCTTACCAACGTCGCCATAACCTGCCACCACCGCAACTTTTCCTGCAACCATGACGTCTGTTGCACGCTTAATTGCATCTACTAATGATTCGCGGCATCCATATAAATTGTCAAATTTACTCTTTGTGACTGAATCGTTGACGTTAATCGCTGGGAACTTCAGTTCACCTTTAGCAAACATTTGATATAAACGATGTACGCCCGTTGTTGTTTCCTCTGTAACCCCTTTTACCTGCGCTAAACGTACGGAGTACCAAGTTGGATCAATCAACAACTTTGCTTTAATTGAGGCATAAAGAATCGTTTCTTCTTCACTCGTTGGGTTTGATAAAACACCGAGGTCTTTTTCAGCACGTGCGCCAAGATGTAGTAATAATGTTGCATCACCACCATCATCCAAAATCATGTTGGTATAACCGCCATCTGTCCACTCGAAAATGCGATGGGTAAAGTCCCAATATTGCTCTAAAGTTTCACCTTTAATCGCAAACACCGGAGTACCATTTGCGGCAATGGCAGCTGCAGCATGATCTTGCGTAGAATAAATGTTACAAGACGCCCAACGAATTTGTGCCCCAAGAGCTTCTAATGTTTCAATGAGAACGGCTGTCTGAATGGTCATGTGCAATGAGCCCGTAATACGAGCTCCCTTCAAAGGTTTGCTCGCTTCGTACTCTTTACGAATAGCCATTAAGCCGGGCATTTCTGTTTCTGCAATGGCAATTTCTTTGCGGCCAAAATCAGCTAGGGTAATATCAGCGATGACGTAATCGTTTAATTGCTTTTCTGCTACGGAATTCATATGCTCTCCAGTTATAACGGAAATCATGGGGAGGCTTATTAAGATGGCCCACCAACCAAGGATTTCATAGGTTAGTGAGCGCCGTTGCTAGACCCTAATGGGCCCCTCCAAGCCTGGGGTAGCTAAGATAATTTATCTTAGCTATCCTCGCAACGCTCCTTGGAGAATGTGTTTTAATTATAAACGAAGCTATTATGACAAGTTTTTTTTAGTCATAATCGAAGCAAATTCGTTAAAGTGAGTTATGAAAAGATTGTCCCCCAACTAGTTAACTCGGACCATTATTTTTATCTTTTACTCTAATTTTGAAGGGCTTAAGTATCAAACCTAAGCCCTTTGTTCTTTATAAACCAGCGGCTGATTTCAAAGCGATAACGCGATCTCTGGCTTCCCACGTGAACTCTGGCTCTTCTCTTCCAAAATGGCCATAGGCGGCTGTTTTTTGATAAATAGGTCTTAATAAATTCAGCATTTGAACAATACCCTTTGGCCTTAAATCAAAGTGAGCATTTACCAACTCCGAGATTTTCTCATCTGAAATCTTCCCAGTTCCGTAAGTACTGACCATCACCGATGTTGGTTTTGCGACTCCAATTGCATAAGAAACCTGTACTAAACATTTAGTAGCCAAACCTGCGGCAACAATATTTTTTGCAACATATCTAGCCGCATAAGCAGCAGAACGGTCAACCTTAGAGGGATCTTTACCCGAGAAAGCACCACCGCCGTGGGGAGCTGCGCCTCCGTATGTGTCAACGATAATCTTGCGACCAGTTAAGCCACAATCGCCTTGAGGGCCGCCAATGACAAAACGCCCAGTCGGGTTTACCAAGAAATTGATCGATCCTTTAACGAGCTCTTTTGGAAGAACCGGCTTAATGATTTCCTCAATAACAGCTTCACGTAAAGTTTTAAGCTCGATGTCAGGCGAGTGTTGTGTCGATAAAACGACGGTATCAATCGAATGAGGGCGACCGTCAACATAACGTAACGTAACTTGTGACTTAGCATCAGGCCTTAACCAGTTCAGCCGTCCATCTCTTCTCAACTGCGATTGGCGCTCAACTAAGCGGTGAGATAAGTAAATCGGCATCGGCATGAGTTCTGGAGTCTCATCAACCGCATAACCAAACATCAACCCCTGATCTCCAGCACCTTGATCTAACGGGTCATCTTCAGCTTTATTAACTCCTTGAGCAATGTCCGGACTTTGCTTGTCATAAGCCACTAAGACGGCACAACCACGGTAATCAATACCAAAATCAGTATTGTTATACCCAATTTGACGCAAGGTTTCTCTTGCCACTTTAATGTAATCAACGTTTGCTGAAGTTGTAATTTCTCCAGCCAGAACAACTAAACCTGTATTGCAAAGCGTTTCAGCCGCAACACGCGCAGTTGGATCTTGCTCAAGGATTGCATCAAGAATTGCATCAGAGATTTGATCTGAAACTTTGTCAGGATGACCTTCAGATACAGATTCAGAGGTAAAAAGATAATCATTTGCCATATAAGCTCCTAAAAAAAGTTCGACAACACGTGCCGAACTACCTATACGGCGACGCTTTAGCAGAATTTTTGAGTCGCCCTGCAAGTTGTCTTAACTCGGCGATGAATATTAGTATAACTCTGCTTCTAATTTTTATCAAACCTTCTGAATTTTTGCATATCATAGAGGGAATGCGTTGGCTTACTAACATTCTCGGTCTTTTACCTTTAAAGTATCTACAGTACGTAGGTTCTTTTTTGGGGCTTTTAACCTATTGGTTTTCTCCCAGAGATAAAAAACTGATCTTAGAAAACTTATCCTTAGCTAAAACATACTTTAAATTTGAAGCCTCTCCCTTAGAGGTGGCAAAATCTGCTGGAAAAATGTTAACGGATAGTCTTTGGATTTGGAAGCATCCGAATGAGTCAATTCAATTAACGGAACTGATTCATTGGGATGTGGTTGAGGAAGCGGTCAAGGAAGGGCGGGGCTTACTCATGCTAACCCCGCACCTCGGCACATTTGAAATGATTCCACGAGTTTTAGCCGAGTATTTTCCCGCAACCATTATCTATAAACCTGCTAAACAGAAATGGCTGAATGACCTCATTGAAGAAGGTCGTGCCCACCCTCGCATGAACTTTGTGCCCGCGAATATGCAAGGCGTTCGACAAATTGCGCGAGCCCTCGCTCGTGGTGAAGCGGTCGGTATTTTGCCAGATCAAGTCCCCGGAAACGGTGAGGGTATTTGGGCGCCTTTTTTTGGCAAACCCGCCTATACGGCTGTCCTTCCAGCAAAGATTGCTCTCAAAAACAATATCCCGACTATTGTTTTTTCAGCAATTCGTAAACCTCACGGGAAAGGTTGGTCTATTATTGCCGCAAGAATGACGGAATCTTTTCATGCAGATTCTTATGAAGCAGCGCAACAACTAAACCAGTTTTTAGAAAGGGTGATCATTGAACACCCTGAACAATATCTTTGGATGTACAACCGCTATAAACAGCCTACGGGCGCCCCACCTCCGAACTAATGAAGATTCTTGAATACACCATGAATTACCTTCTATTAGGCGTGTTATATCTGCTGAAATGTCTGCCCATCTCCATCAATCACTGGATTGGGGATCTACTTGGTTCCATTGCATCACGCCTACCAATCGAGAGAAAAAAAGTAGTGGATATCAATTTAAAACTTTGTTTTCCAGAGCTCTCCCTTGAGGAACGTAAAACATTAGCTTTACAACATTGGAAACTCTTTGGGCGATCAATTACCGAAAGAGGCTATTTATGGCTAGGATCAAAAGAACAAATTCGTAAATTAGTGCACGTTGTTTCTGAAGTTGATTTAACGGATGGTCAACCAAGAATGTTTTTTAGTATGCATTTAGTCGGTATTGAAGCCGGTTTAATTGGTGTATCTTCATACGCAGAAGATTTGGGTTTGAAAAAACAAATTACTCTATACATCAAAATGAAAAATAATTTTTTTGATGCCAAAATCAAATCATGGCGAGAAAGATTTGGGGCTGAGATGATGTTAAGACAACAAAATGCGCGCGTCTTAATTCGTGCCATAAAATCTCATCAAATAGTCACCATTTCTCCGGATATGGATCTGGGTCTACAAGACTCTATCTTTGTCCCATTTTTTGGTATTCCAACTTGTACAGTGACATCCATATCTCGTTTTGCGAATCTCACCCATGCGCAAGTTTGCCCCGTGGTAACTACCCTCAATGCCGATGGCAAATCCTATACCTGCCGAATCAGCAAACCTCTAGAAAACTTTCCAACGAATGATGAAGTTCAAGATGCATTACGATTAAATCAATTTTTTGAGGCTCAAATCATACCGCGTCCACAGGAGTATTATTGGGTGCATAAACGTTTTAAAAATCGACCAGAAGGTCAAGCAAGGTATTACTAATGCAACTCCAATTTACTAAAATGCAGGGTGCGGGAAATGACTTTATTGTCATTGATGCCATTCATCAAGATATTAGTCACTTCAGTCTTGAGCAGTGGCGTGCATTAGCTAATAGAAAATTTGGAATAGGTGCGGATCAAATACTAATTGTTGAAAAAGCAACGTCTCCTGATGCTGATTTCAAATACCGAATCTTTAATAACGATGGCTCAGAAGTAGAACAGTGTGGGAATGGCTCCCGTTGCTTTGTTCGATTTGTGAGAGAAAAAGGGCTTACCAAAAAAACAGAAATTCGAGTTGAAGTAGCACATACGATACTCACTCTGACAGAGCTTGAAGATGGTCGTGTAAAGGTCAATATGGGAACTCCGATATTGGAACATGCACTGATTCCATTTTTGTCGGGTGAGTTGGTTTCACAAAAACAAGGTGACGTTAACGAGTTTTCACTTCCCTTGGCTCAGGAAAGTGTATGGGTTACGCCTGTATCAATGGGTAATCCGCATGCCGTTCAAATCGTCCAATCCGTTGATCTTGCTCCCGTCCGAAGTCAAGGACCTTTGATTGAAAATCACCCATCCTTTCCCCAGCGAGTTAATGCAGGGTTTATGGAAATTCTTAGCCGTCAACTGATCAAACTACGCGTATTTGAAAGAGGCGCTGGTGAAACCTTAGCCTGTGGAACAGGTGCCTGTGCTGCCGTTGTTTCAGGAATTTTGCAACATCGTTTAGATTCGCCCGTTTTGGTTAAAACAAGAGGGGGCGATCTCGAAATTGAATGGGACTTCAAACATGAAGGTCCCCTTGCAAATGTGATGATGACCGGACCAGCAGTATCTGTTTTTGACGGTCACATCACTATTTAGCTTGATTCAAGAAGTTTTTGACTAGCGGCCTCCTGGCCAAGTTATTGCACTCCATATTGATCGCGATACATTTTTACTTTTGGTAAATGCTCTTTTAGCGTAGGGTTCTGAGTCTGCTCTAAAAACTGTAATAGATCTTTAAGATTCGCAATCGCTATAACTGGTATCCCAAAATCTTGTTGAACAGCCTGCACGGCTGAAAAGGTTCCGACATCTATGGCCGTACCTGACTTTTCCATACGATCAAGGGCAATTAATACAGCACACGGACTTGCGCCAGCTTTTTGAATGATTTCGACCGACTCTCTGACGGACGTACCGGCGGAGATCACATCATCAATGATGACTACTTTGCCACTTAAGGGGGCTCCAACTAAAACGCCGCCTTCACCATGATCTTTAGCTTCTTTACGGTTATAGGCGAAAGATACATTTTGACCAAGGGAAGATAGCGCGATAGCTGTGCTAGCTGACAATGTAATACCTTTATAAGCAGGGCCAAAAAGCATATCAAACGATATTCCTGAAGCAATCAATGTACGAGCGTAAAATTGACCTAAGGCTCCTAATTTGGCGCCATCGTTAAAATCACCAGCATTAAAAAAATAAGGCGAAAGTCGACCAGCTTTGGTTTTAAATTCGCCAAAAGATAACACGTGAGCTTGTAGTGCAAATTCGATAAATTCAGAAGAGAGAGGTTTCATATTGAGAATCATAACGGCTAATGTTAATGGAATACGATCAGCGGCAAAAAAAGGTTTTTTCTCGTGGTTACAAACCACAAAAGCTGACTTTGTTTGCCTTCAAGAAATTAAAGCACAAATTGACGACCTTGCTCCAGAATTGATTGCTCCAAGCAATTATTTATCGTATTTTCATTGCGCTCAAAAAAAAGGGTATAGCGGAACCGGCATTTACTCCAGGCATCAACCAGATGAAATCCAAATTGGTTTTGGCGAGGCGGAATTTGATGATGAGGGAAGATATACGGCTCTTCGCTTTGGAAAGCTTTGGGTCATCTCGGCTTATTTTCCGTCAGGCTCAAGCTCAGAAGATCGTCAGGAAGCCAAGTTTCGATTTCTGAAGGTCTTTTTACCACATCTGGTCAAACTTCAATCGAGTGGTTTTGAAGTTGCTCTTTGTGGTGATATTAATATCGCTCATCAAGAAATCGATTTAAAGAATTGGAAAGGCAATGTGAAGAACTCAGGGTTTTTGCCAGAAGAAAGGGCCTGGTTGACGAACTTGTTTCATGAAACATCTTATGTGGATGTTTATCGTCAGCTTGAGCCGGCTTCAACAGACTCGTGCTATACATGGTGGAGCCAAAGAGGACAGGCTTATAACAACAATGTGGGGTGGCGTATCGATTACCAAATTGCGACAAAAGGTTTAGCGCAATTTGCAAAACATCAGTTGATCTATAAAGCAGAAAGGTTTTCTGATCACGCCCCTTTAATGATTGATTACGACTGTCAGTTAAAAGATTTTTCGTTGTGATGATCTTCATTTGCTTTGGCTTGTCGACCGACAAGCCAAACTAAGATAAGTACTGGTAAGCCGATAACCGCCGTTGAAATAAAAAAGATTTGATAACCAAAGTGATCCACAAACACTCCTGAAAAACCAGCAAGCCACTTCGGAATCAGAAGCATCATCGAACTAAATAAGGCATATTGCGTTGCACTGTAAGAAATATTCGTGAGCGAAGATAAGTAAGCAATAAAAGCCGCTGAGGCAATACCAGAACTTAAATTATCTGCAGAGATAACAAAGATCAAGCCAGTTAAATCATGTCCTCGTGTCGCTAACCAAGAAAATAAAATATTACTACCTGCTGACAGAATAGCGCCGATCATCAAGATACGAATGATGCCAAATCTGACAGTCAAGCCTCCACCAATAAAGGCACCAACAAGGGTCATGATGACTCCAAAAACTTTAGTGACGCTCGCAACCTCATCTTTGGTATAGCCCATATCAACATAAAAAGGATTTGCCATAATACCCATGACAACATCACTAATTCGATATACAGCAATGAGGCTCAAAATTAATACGGCTTGCCATTGATAACGTTGAATGAAATCTGCAAAGGGGTTTAAGAAAGCAACTTTCATCCAGGCTGAGAAGGTATGCTGTTGCTGTTTTTCTATAAACTGAGATTCCTTGGAGCACAGAACTGTGATTAATCCCACCAACATCGATGCAGCCATACAGAGATAAGCAATTTGCCAGCCTTTTGCATCATATACATTAGCCTCAGACTCTTGAGCGCGAGCGGCTATCCATAAAGCTCCAGCTCCAGCCCAAATCATGGCGAATCGATATCCCGTTTGATAAGCCGCCGCCAATACACCTTGTAATTTTGTATCAGCTGACTCAATCCGAAAGGCATCTAAAGCAATATCCTGAGTTGCTGAACCTAGCGCCACAAGTAAAGCACACCATGCGATGACGTGAACTTGTTGTGAGGGGTCCGTAAAAGACATCCCAATCAGTCCGCTAATCACCAATAATTGAGACATCAATAACCACGATCTCCTGCGCCCTAAAAGACTCGATAAAATCGGTATTTTTAAGCGATCGACTAAAGGTGCCCAAACCCACTTGAATCCGTAGATGAGTCCAATCCATGATAAGTACCCAATCGTACTTCGATCAATTCCGGCCTCTCTCAACCAAAAACCCAAAGTACCTAATACGAGCAGTAAAGGCAGGCCAGCAGAAAATCCCAAAAAGAACATTCTGACGGTCGTGGTTTTTGTATAAGAACTTAATAACTCAGACCAAGACTGCTTTGTGTTCTGAGAGATGTCTGTCATGTTTAAGCGCTTTTGACCCTGTAGATAGCAAGACTACCGAATAGATTGGCGGCAAAATTTACCCTTTTACCTTCATGCAAAACTACTCGGTCAATAATTTGTATACCTATTTTACTAGCCAAGGCCTCAAAATCAGCAATCGTTAATACCCGTACATTCGGTGTGTTATACCAATCAAAGGGTAGGGATTTCGACACAGGCATTCTGCCGCAAAAAATATCAATGCGATGCGACCAATGCGCAAAATTCGGAAAAGAAATAATACTTTCTTTTCCTACTCGAACAATTTCATTGAGAATCGTCTCAGTTTCGTGAATCGTTTGAAGCGTTTGAGATAACACAACCATATCAAAACTTTGATTTTCAAACAACGCTAACCCCGACTCCAAGTCTTGCTGGATGACGTCTAGACCTTTTTCGACACAAGCTAATACACTTAAATCAGAAATTTCTACACCATAGGTCTTTACTTGTTTTTGATCTCGAATATATTCTAAAAAATCACCATCACCACAACCAAGATCTAATAGACTTGAGTTAGGCGCAATCCACTGTGAAATAGCTGAAAAATCGGCGCGGATATTAGGCTTGCTCATCTCGCATCCAATCTCATCTTGGAAAAATATGCCCGAACAATACTATGGTATCTATCATCATCTAATAAAAAGGCATCATGCCCATGCGGCGCATCGATTTCTGCATAAGTCACTGAGCTTTTGTTATCAAGCAATGCTTTAACAATTTCTCGGCTTCTTTCTGGAGCAAATCGCCAGTCTGTAGTAAAACTAATTACTAAAAATTTTGATGTTGCTACAGCAAGTGCTTTTGATAAATTACCATCATAATTTTTTGCAGGATCAAAGTAATCGAGCGCTCGTGTAATCAGTAAATACGTATTAGCATCAAAATAGTCAGCAAATTTATCGCCTTGATAACGCAAGTAACTTTCAACCTCAAATTCCGTATCAAAATTAAAGTTATATTCTTTTGTTGCATCCTTGCTACGCTTTAAATCGCGACCAAATTTTTCAGCCATATCATCATTCGATAAATAAGTAATATGGCCAATCATTCTTGCAACCCTTAATCCGCTACGTGGTGTTACGCCATTGGCGTAATAGTTTCCATCATGAAAATCAGGGTCGCTCATAATTGCATTTCTAGCGATTTCATTAAAAGCAATATTTTGAGCGGATAAATTAGCGGCTGAGGCGATAACAATACAATGGTCGACTCGGTTTGGGTATTCGACTCCCCATGCCAGTGCTTGCATTCCGCCAAGGCTACCACCCATGACTGCAGCAAACTTTTGAATCCCAAAATGATCCGCTAACCGAGCTTGGGTTTCTACCCAATCTTCAACAGTCACTAGCGGAAAACTACTGCCATAAGGTTGATTTGTTTGAGGATTGATGCTCATAGGACCCGTAGATCCAAAGCAAGAACCTAAGTTATTCACACCAATCACAAAATAATGGTTAGTATCTATCGGCTTATCAGGACCAATCATATTGTCCCACCACCCAAGCTTTCCAGTAGTTGGATCTATTCCCGCCACATGATGAGAAGCATTTAACGCATGGCAAATGAGAACAGCATTGGTCTTTTGTTCGTTTAATTCACCATAGGTTTGAACTTCTAACGAATATGAAGGTATCTGAGCACCGCTTTTTAGGGTGATCGGCTCTTTAAATTCGATGGTCAGTGACTGAGTATTCAGACTGCTCATACCAATAGAAGAATACTCATCGATGAGGTTGCATTATCTAATGGAGATTTAGTAAAACCACTTCTCGCAAATCGGTGCCAACGCCCAATGACATATGACATGATCAAACTGGACCGATGAGTAATGTCATCTGCTGTCCAAGTGATGTTGTGTTGAGTTTGCATAATCCTAAAAGATTGCTTGATGGACGCTTCCACTCTTTCTAAAACCTGATTGATTCTTTCTTGAAGACGGTTATCTTCTTGAAATAAGGAGTCTCCTAATAGAACCCTTGTCATACCTGGATTTTTTTCAGAAAAAGCCAATAGCATCATCGCAATTTCTTGAATCTGTTGCTTTCCATTTTCTTCTTTAGCAATAATTTGATTAATCAAACCAAAGATAGATTGTTCAATAAATGCGATGAGCCCATCAAACATTTGCGCTTTACTTGCAAAGTGTCGATACAAAGCAGCCTCAGATACCTGTATCTTCGCAGCTAATGCTGCTGTTGTTACTCGTTCACCTTGTGGATTTTCTAACATTTCGGCTAAAGCTTGAAGTATTTGCACTCGACGCTCACCAGGCTTTGGACGTTTTCTCGTCTTCGCCTCTTCGATCAATGAGTTTGTATTAGATTCCATAGCAGATATTTCTAGGCAACTTAATTAGTGTGATCGGATCATTGTTCCAAAAGCTTGTTCAGTCAAAATCTCTAACAAAAGAGAGTGTTCAATTCTACCGTCAATAATGTGGACAGAGCGCACTCCACTTCTCGCCGCATCTAATGCAGATGATATCTTAGGTAGCATACCACCAGATATCGTACCATCTGCAAACAAAGCATCAATTTCTTTTGCAGAAAGATCTGTTAATAACTGTCCCTGGCTATTCATGACGCCAGGAATATTTGTCATCATTACTAATTTTTCCGCACCTAATATTTCTGCCATTTTTCCAGCAACTAAATCGGCATTAATATTGTAGGCTCTTCCATCCTCACCAAAGCCTATGGGGGAAATGACTGGAATAAAGGCATCATCTTGTAAAGCTTTCACAACTGCTGGATTAATGGAGCTAATTTCTCCAACAAATCCAATATCAATTTCTTTTGTGGGATCTGTCTTATCAGCCATCTTCAACTTTCTAGCCTTAATTAATCCCCCGTCCTTGCCCGTTAAACCAACTGCCTGACCACCAAATTGGTTAATCATCATCACAATATCTTGTTGTACCTCACCACCTAAGACCCACTCCACAACTTCCATGGTCTCATCATCGGTCACTCTCATCCCTTGAATAAAAGTACCCGCCTTACCAATTTTTCTAAGAGCATCATCAATTTGTGGGCCGCCACCATGAACGACGACAGGATTCATACCCACCAATTTCAGTAATATGACATCTCTTGCAAAACCTTCTTTTAGACGCTCATCTATCATGGCATTACCACCGTATTTAATCACGATAGTTTTTCCGTGATACTGACGAATATAAGGTAATGCCTCAGCTAAAATTTCTGCTTTTAAATTCGGGGATATATCGCGTAAGTTGAGGTCTTTGTGTTCCATATTGTTCAAAAAAAATTAAAGGTAAGTGAATAAAGTATTATTTCAGTAATTCACTTAATATACTCTCCTAATTCAACATTCTGATTTCTTTTGATCCGCCAATGCAAGATCTAATTTGGTACTACCCATATTTTCAGGAGCAAATCTTACAACACTCTTTCAAGAAGCACCATTGTTGTGCCGGTGAATTGCTTAGTTCGGCTTTTTTTAACCAGTTGATGAATCGCTCGCTTGAAGATAAAAGGGGCGTACCTTTACTAGTTAATATTTTGGAAGCTGTTATACCGCATTCATTGAGGTGCAGATCCATTCGCCAATAGGCTCATAGCATTCGTATCAACGCTATCAATCCCCAAATAATTTTTGGCGTAATTCACGACGCTCTTGAGCCTCTAGCGAAAGATTGGCTGTTGGTCTTGCTAATAACCTAGAAATACCAATTGCTTCACCAGTTTCCTCGCACCAACCATATTCACCAGACTCAATCCGACTAAGAGCTTGTTCAACTTTTTTGAGTAACTTTCTTTCACGATCTCGAGTTCTAAGCTCTAAAGCATGTTCTTCCTCAATCGTTGCTCGATCTGCTGGGTCAGGTACTAAAATATTTTCTCTTAAGTTCTCTGTCGTTGCGTCAGCATTTTTTAGAATGTCATCACGCAATTTTTGTAGCCGATCCTTAAAAAATAATAACTGGACTGAACTCATGTAATCCTTTTCAGCCATTTTTAAAAGCGCTTCTTCTGAAATCAGCTCTACAGGTTTATTGGTGGGTTTAGTTTTTTCTGTCATTACTTTTTCTTTAATTGGGGTCTTAACATCTTCGGATTTTGTTGTGCTAACTTCAGTCATTTTTTTACTTGCCGTTTTTTTTGTTGTCGCCATTTTGTCTTCCTTGTGTTTAAAAACACTTTTAATTAAACTAAACAGCCCTCTAAACCCATCATCAGGGTATCTTTGGGTAGTTCTTGCCCAATAAATACAATTTTGGTTTGTTTTAATTCGTTACCCCAAGCTCCAGCCATATCACTGCCCATCATTTCATGGACACCTTGTAAAACCACTTTTCGATTCGAGCCTTTAATATATAAAACACCTTTATAACGCAGTAATTTTTCTCCAAAAACTGAGAGAATACCGCCTAAAAAATCTTCTAATTTTTTATGGTCAAAAGGGCGCTCACTTCTAAATACAAAGGATTGGATTTTATCAGTATGTCCATGATGATGGTGGTGGTCGTGATGGTCGTGGTGGTCATGATGATCGTGGCCACAGTCGTCATGATCATCTTGCTCTAAGAAATGCGGGTCAATATCTAACTTAGCATTTAAATTAAAGCCATGTAAGTCAAAAACCTCATTTAAATCAACTACCCCATGAGTAATTTCCTTGATTGGCGCTTTGGGGTTCATATGCACGATACGATTTC
>CAIPQU010000038.1 GCA_903867305.1 uncultured beta proteobacterium | reverse complement strand
ACCAGCTTTTTTTCACGATCGACAGCAATAATATCGGCAATGATCGTAGTCTTATTGGTTAATTTCTCTGAGGGTTTATCACCCTTGGTCTCTGTCAAAGTACTGGTTTCTACTTTGCTACGAACGCCATCACTTTTTGTTTTAATTAATTCAATCGCAACCCCTAATTCGTAGGTCAGGCTGAGGTGGTCACCTTTTTTGAGTTGATTGAAGTTTTTCACTTCAGGGCCTGCTACAAACTTTGAGACACCATCTTTATTTTTAAAGGTAATCGTTCTAGTTTTGTAATTAATACCAAGGACATCACCTTCAAAGAGTTGGTATTGATTCTGTGTGACTGCAGCATCAATAACCATCGGCTTATCGGCAGGAGCGGGGGTCTGACTGTACGCCAATGAAGCAACTAAGCAAGTTGAGGCTATTAAATAGGTGAGGGGATTCTGATACGTTTTCATAAAATTCCTCAAAAGGGAGAAGTCGGTACTTCTAGATCTTATCGCATTTTTAAATGAGCCCCTTTATCGGACACCCCTTTCTTTGATAAGATCAAATCTCTTTATTTCTACATTTTTGAAAGTCTTTATGATTCAGTTCGCTGCCAATCTCACTATGCTGTTCAACGAATTCCCATTTTTAGATCGGTTTGAACAGGCCTCCAAAGCAGGATTTAAGGCTGTAGAGTTTTTATTTCCCTACGGCATACCAGCCGAAGATATTAAGGCTAAGCTGGATCAATATCATTTAAAACTGGTTTTACATAACCTCCCGGCTGGTAATTGGGATGGCGGGGAGAGGGGTATTGCTTGTCTGCCAGATCGTGTTGAAGAGTTCAAAACTGGTGTAGCAGAAGCAATTCGTTATGCGGGCATATTGGGTGTTGGTCAATTAAATTGCTTAGCTGGCAAAGTTCCCGCTGGTGCAGATCGTGCTGAACTCCATCGAACCTTTGTTAACAACTTGCGTTATGCAGCGGCTGAATTAAAAAAAGCTCAGCTGAAGTTGTTGGTTGAGCCTATTAATCAATATGACATTCCGGGTTTTTATTTATGCAGTACTCAACAAGCTATTAGTATTCTGGATGAAGTTGGCGCAGATAACCTATTTGTTCAATATGACATTTACCATGCACAACGCATGGAAGGTGAACTGGCCAATACGATTACAAAATATTTAGATCGAATTGGCCATATGCAGTTGGCTGACAACCCCGGGCGGAATGAGCCCGGCACTGGAGAAATCAATTACCCATTCTTATTTCGTTTTTTAGAAAAGATTGGCTACAAGGGTTGGGTTGGCTGTGAATACAAGCCAGCTACCGACACTTTAAGCGGTCTGAGTTGGATGACTAAGCAACTAAAGTAGTTTCAACATAGTTATTGCGTTGCACTAAAAAATATATATTTACTAGGTGTTTTCTCTAGGCATTGACCTAAATCAATAAACAATGCTGTACAAAGCCTATTTAATAGATATGCAGGGGAGTTTTTTACTCGAGCTGCATCTATGAAGAATAACAATAAGGCTTTTGCCTTTGATATAAATCTATTTAAAGTAAAGGGTTGTTTACATGAAAATTTATCAAGCGATTAATAAGGTGCCGGGTGGGTTGATGGTTGTGCCACTGTTTATCGGTATGCTCCTCAATACGTTTGCACCAAATGCCATGAAGATTGGTGGCTTTACTCAAGCGCTTACCAATCAAGGCTATCCAACCTTTTTAGCGATGTACCTCTTTACTGTGGGTACCAAAATGACCCTCAATGCAGCGCCAACGATGCTTAAGCGTGGCTTCGGCATCATGTTCGCAAAAGTGGGTATTGCAATCGTAGTTGCGCTCGGCATTGCCCACTTCTTTAATGGTGACATCATTGGTCTAACGACTCTAGCAGTATTAGCTGCTATGAACGATACCAATGGCGGTATGTTTCTAGCATTAACCAGCACTTTCGGGAATAAAGAGGATGCTGGAACCTATGTTCCTCAAAGTATTGAAACGGGCCCCTTCCTGACAATGTTGGTTTTGGTGGGCGCTGGCTTGGCCGTCATTCCTTGGTTGACTATGTTCTCTGT